>JACQRB010000036.1 GCA_016206685.1 Candidatus Omnitrophota bacterium
ACTGTCGCCGAGACGGAGTTCATCTACCCGGAGCAGGTCACCATCCGCGGCTACCGCGTGCCGGCGCCGCCGGCGCTGGATGGCGCGGCGATTGCGCGCGCTGCCGAGGCGATCGCCAAGAGCCGACGCCCGATCATCTACGCCGGGGCGGGAGTGATCTATGCCGGCGCCGCCGCTGAGCTGGCGGAGCTGGCGCGCACGACGCGCATCCCGGTGACGACGAGCCTGCTGGGTCTGGGCGGGTTCCCGGAGACCGACCCCTTGAGCCTGGGGATGCTGGGGATGCACGGCTTTGAGTACACCAACTACGCGGTGGCGCAGTGTGACCTATTGATCGGGATCGGGGCGCGCTTCGACGACCGGGTGACAGGCAAGCCGGATGAGTTCGCGCGGCACGCGAAGAAAATCCACATTGACGTGGACCCGTCGTCCATCAACAAGACCGTGTTGGTGGACTATCCCGTCGTCGGCGACGTGAAGCAGGTGCTCAAGGAGCTGCTCAAGCTGGGCAAGCCCGTGGACACCAAAGAGTGGTTGGCGACGATCAATGAGATGCGCCGCAAATATCCGCTGGTCTATAAGGAGAAGGACAAACCGCTGCCGCAGTACATCATCCAGCAGATCTCCGACGCGACACGCGGCAACGCGGTCATCGCGACCGGCGTGGGGCAGCACCAGATGTGGACGGCGCAGTTCTACCAGTTCAACCGGCCCCGCTCGCTGATTACCAGCGGCGGCTTGGGCACGATGGGATTCGGGCTGCCGTCGGCGATCGGCGCGCAGTTCGGCCGGCCTGAGGCGGTCGTGTGGGACATCGACGGGGACGGCAGCTTCCAGATGACGGCGCAGGAGCTGGCGACGGCGTCCCAGCACAAGCTGCCGATCAAAGTGGCGATCATGAACAACCGCTTTCACGGGATGGTGCGCCAGTGGCAGGACCTGTTCTACGAAGGGCGCTACGCGCAGTCCACCCTGAACGCCGTGGATTTCGTGAAGCTGGCCGAGGCGTACGGCTGCGTGGGCATTCGGGTGGAGAAGAAAGCCGACGTGCGCAAGGCCATCGACCGCGCGATGAGCGTCACGGATCGCCCGACGGTCATTGATTTTCTCGTTGAGGAAAAAGAGAACTGCTGGCCGATGATCGCGCCGGGCAAGCCCCACGATCAGATGCTGGGGACGTACGAGAGCCTGGAGAAGGAAGGCGGTCTGGCTCAGCACCGGCACCGCGATCCGGACGAAGAAGCCAAGCTCAGCCTCGGCTGACACCGATGAGCGAAAAACACACGATTTCGTGTCTGGTCGAAAACCATTTCGGGGTCCTGGCGCGCATCTCCGGGCTGATCAGCGCCCGGGGGTTCAACATTGATTCGCTCACCGTGAGCGCGACGGAAGACCCGACGGCTTCGCACATGACGATCGTCGTGGATGCCGACACCCCGCAGAAGCTGGAGCAGGTGAAGAACCAATTGGGGCGGCTCATTGACGTCATTGAAGTGCAGGAGCTGAAAGAGGGGGAGTTCGTTGACCGGGAGATCCTGATGACGCGCGTGAGCGCCGACGGCCGCACCCAGGCGCAGCTCAAAACCCTCGTCGAGCGGTTCGGCGGCAAGCTCGCGGACGTGACGAACCATTCCGTCATCGTGGAAGCGACCGGCGACACGAAGGCGCTGGATCAGCTCGTCGAGCAGCTGCGCCCCTACGGGATCACGAAGCTGGTGCGCACCGGCCGTGTCGCCCTTGAAAAATCCAAACCCTGACCATGCTCCCGTGGCCGATTGCCGTGGTGTGCGGCTTGTATGCCGTGATCGCGACCTCCGCCGCCGCGGCCGTGTGGCGCGCGCCCTCCGGGGGAGGCGTCGCCGCAATCGGATGGTCGTGGTTCTGGCTGGTCCTGGCGCTGGGCATCGTCGCGGGCTTGGCGTTCATGAAACCCTGGGGCCGGCGGCTGGCGGTCTGGGGGTCGCTGGCGCTGCTGGTGGGCGCGCTGGGCAGCGCGGTGTTGGCGGTCATGCAAACGCCCCCGCAGCCGCTTCGCGGCTTCACGGCGACCGGATTGGCGGGCGTGTATCTGGTGGTCATTCGCTATTTAACTCGACCGCGCGTGAAAGCCTGGTTTACCGCTTCGCCGCAGTCGTCAACGACGTGAGGGAGCTCGATGGTGCGCATCTCCTATGACAAGGACGCAGACTTGGGCGTTCTCAAGGGCAAGACCGTCGCCATCGTCGGCTACGGCATTCAGGGACGGGGACAGGCGCTCAATCTGCGTGACAGCGGGATCACGGTCATCGTCGCGCAGCGGCCCGGCGGCCCCAACTACGACCTGGCCAGGCAAGACGGCTTCAAGCCCGTCTTGGCGGCCCAGGCGACCGCGAAAGCCGATGTGAGCATCCTCCTGACGCAGGATACGCTCCAGGCGCAGCTCTACCGCGAGTCCATCGCCCCAAGCCTGAAAGCGGGCAAAGCGCTGGGCTTCTCGCACGGGTTCGCGGTTCTCTACGGCTTGGTCAAGCCCCCCAAAGACGTTGACGTGGTGATGGTGGCGCCGAAAGGCCCGGGCAGCCTCCTGCGCTCGCAGTATCTGGAAGGCAAGGGGGTGCCGGCGTTGTTAGCCGTCCATCACAACGCAACCGGCAAGGCCAAACAGATCGCCTTGGCGTGGGCCAAGGGCATCGGCTCCACGCGCGCCGGCGTCTTGGAAACCACCTTCAAGGAAGAAACCGAGACCGACAACTTCGGCGAGCAGGCGGTGCTCTGCGGCGGGGTGTCGGCGCTGATCAAAGCCGGATTCGAGACGCTGGTGGAAGCCGGCTATCAGCCGGAGCTGGCGTACTTCGAGTGCCTGCATGAGCTGAAGCTCATCACCGACATGATCTGGGCGACCGGCATCCAGGGAATGCGCAAGCGCGTCTCGGATACCGCCAAGTGGGGCGACATCAGCCGGGGCCCGCGCGTGATTGACGCGCATGTGAAAGAAGCGATGCGCCAGTTGCTGCGCGAGATCCAGTCGGGGGAATTCGCGCGCGAGTGGATCAAGGAGCACGAGGCGGGACGCCCCACCTTCACGCGCCTGATGCAGCAGGACGATGAGCACCTGATCGAGCAGGTGGGCTCACGCTTGCGCTCGATGATGCCGTGGATCGGAAGTGACAGTAGGCAGCGAAAAGCCAAAGTCTCAAAGTGACTCATGTTCGAAGGACAAGTGCATGACCCGCAACTGTTCATCGCCCTGCTGCGCGAGTTCCATGACGCTGGGCCTGAGCATCGCCCAGCCCTGGCCAACACGCTGTCCGATGCCATCGTCGCCAAGCGTGTGGATCTGGCCGCGGTGCGGCAGGTGCTGTTGGACACCGGCGAGGCGGAACTCATGGAAACGTTGGACCGGTTCGTGGATCTGATTGAGCCATATATCGAAGAAGGCGGCGTGGAAGAGTAACATGGCAAGACGCATCATCATTTTTGATACGACGCTGCGGGACGGGGAGCAATGCCCCGGCGCCAGCCTCGAGTCCCACGAGAAGCTGGAGATCGCCAGGCAGCTCGCCCGCCTGGGGGTGGATGTCATCGAGGGCGGGTTTCCCATCGCCTCACCCGGCGACGCGAAAGCGGTGCGCATGATCGCTGAAGCCGTCAAAGGGCCGACGATCTGCGCGCTGGCGCGCTCGCTTTCCGGCGACATCGAGGCGGCGGCGCAGGCCCTGTCGGCTGCGCCCAAGAAGCGCATCCATGTGTTCCTGGCGACGTCGCCCATCCATCTGAAATACAAGCTGCGCAAGGCCGAGGATGAGATCCTGCGCCAGGCCGTGTGGGCGGTGAAGCACGCCAAGCGCTTCTGCCGCGACATCGAGTTCTCGCCGGAGGACGCCTCGCGCACCAGACAGGAGTTTCTCTTCGAGGTGCTGGAAGCCGTCATCGCCGCCGGCGCGACGACGGTGAACATCCCGGATACCGTCGGGTTCGCGATTCCCGATGAGTTCGGGCGGTTGATCGCGGCCATCAAAGATCATGTGCCCAACATCGAGAAGGCGAAAATCAGCGTCCACTGCCACAACGACCTGGGGCTGTCGGTTCCCAACTCGTTGGCCGCGATCAAGCACGGCGCCGATCAGGTCGAATGCACGATCAACGGCATCGGCGAGCGCGCGGGCAACGCCTCGCTGGAAGAAATCGTCATGAGCCTGAAGATCCGCCGGGATTTCTACCGGGCCCAGACAGGGGTGGACACGACGCAGATCGCCGCGGCCTCGCGGCTGGTCAGCTCGCTGACCGGCATCGTCGTGCAGCCCAACAAGGCGATCGTCGGGGAGAACGCCTTCCGCCACGAATCCGGCATCCACCAGGACGGGATCCTCAAGCACGCCAAGACCTACGAGATCATGCGCCCGCAGATGGTCGGCCTGCGGGGGAGCAAGCTGGTCCTGGGC
>JACQRB010000035.1 GCA_016206685.1 Candidatus Omnitrophota bacterium
CGTGGCAGCGGGTCCTGCCGCTGCGCGACCCCGCTCCGCGTCACCCGCTGCCCAGCGGCGGCTTATCCCTTTTCCTCTTTCTTCTCTTCCTTCTTCTCGGCTTTCTTCTCGGCCTTCTTCTCTTCTTTGCCTTCGGGAGCTTGCGCTTCGGCTTCCGGCTTCTTCTCGCGGATCACCTCAGGCTCGGTGACCGCTTCCGCAGGGGCTTCCTCAACCTTTTCCACCTTGGGAAGCAGCACGGAGGCCACCACCCCTTCCGGATCCGAGGTCAGGCGCGCGCCGGGCGGGGCCGACAGATCCCGCACGTGCAGCGTATCCCCGATTTTCATGGCGCTGATGTCATGCTCGATCTGTTTGGGAATCTGCGTCGGCAGACATTCCACTTCCGCCTCGCGCAGGAAGTGCTCGAGGAGCCCGCCGTCCTGCTTCACCCCCACGGGGGTCCCGTTCAACACGAGGGGGATCTTGATGCGGATCTGCTCCGTCAGGGCAATGGCGTGGAAATCGATGTGGACCACGTCCCCCTTGACCGGATCACGCTCCACGCGCTTGATCAGCACGGGTTTCTCCCATGGCTTACCATCAGCGTCCACGCGCAGCGTCAGCAGCCCGTGCTCCCCGGCGTGCGCGTGGAGGAACTTGAGCAACTCGCGATGACTGACCAGCACGGTGGTGGAGGTGACGGCCTTGCCGTACACCACCCCCGGCACCCATCCGTCCCGGCGCAACCGCCGAGCCGAGCGCGTGCCGGCGGCGGTCCTGGCGTTGGCCGCGAGGACCGGGCGTTGGGCCGCGCTGTGTTTCGCCTGGGTCTTTGCAGGAGCCGTCCGAGCCATCGTCGTGTCCGTTGCGCGTGGGGAGGGGCGTCAGCCCGGCATCCCGTCGAAGAGCGAGCTGATCGATTCCGCGTCGTGAATCCGCCGGATCGCCTCGGCCAAGAGCGGGGCGACGGAGAGCACCGTGATTTTTCGGTGGCGCCGCGCCGACGTCAAGGGGATCGTGTCCGTCACCATCAACTCTTCCAGCGGCGCGCGCTCGAGGTGCCGGATCGCGTCGCCCGACAACACCGCATGCGTCACCGCCCCATAGACGGCCTTCGCGCCCTGGCGCTTGAGAGCCTTGGCGGCTTCCATGATGGAACTCCCCGTCGCGATCAGGTCATCCACCAACAGACACACCCGATCCTTGACTTCCCCCAAGATGTGCATCACCTCGGTCGAGTCGGGGCCGGCGCGCCGCTTGTCCACGATCGCCAGCCCCGCGCCCAGCCGCTTGGCATAGCCGCGCGCCATCTTGATCCCGCCCACGTCGGGAGAAACCACGACCAGCGGCGCCAGACGCTTGCGCTGAATGGCGTGCTCGAACACCGTCACCGCGTAGAGATGGTCCCAGGGGAGGTCGAAGAACCCCTGGATCTGCCCGGCGTGCAGATCCATCGTCAGCACGCGATCCGCGCCGGCGGTCGTGATGAGATTCGCCACGAGCTTCGCGGTGATCGGCACCCGAGGCTGGTCCTTGCGGTCCTGCCGTGCGTAGCCGTAGTAGGGGATCACCGCCGTGATGCGACGGGCCGAGGCCCGGCGCATGGCATCCAGCATGATCAACAGCTCCATCAGATTATCATTGGGCGGCGGGCAGGTCGGCTGCACAATGAAGACATCTTTGCCCCGGACGTTCTCGTTGATCTTGACGCGGATCTCGCCTTCGCTGAAGCGGCCCACCAGGCAATCCGACAGCCGCACCTTCAGGCGTCGGCAGATCGCGTTGGCCAATGGGGGATTGGCGTTGCCGCTGAAAATCGCCAGCTCTGACGCGAGCCGGGTGTTCCCTTTTGTCTGCTTCACCAATCTCTTCATCGCCGACGACGACTGCGCGCGACCGGCCGACGAGCCTTCGCCTTGGCCTTCACCGGCCGACGCACCGGCTTGCGTGATCTAGCGGGCTTGCGCGCACCCCGCACGCGTGGCTTCGCAACGCGAAGTTTGCGGGGCGGTTTCGATTTCTTGGCCAGGCGCGCCACCACCCGCCGTTTCACGGACGGTTTGGGCTTGACCAGCGAGGGTCGCGAGGCTGGGAGTTTCACCGCGGGCTTCTCTCTCTTGCCGGCCCCATCCGTCTGTCCCGCCAACGTTCTGTGGCGGGGCGCCTTCCCATCCGCCTGGCCGATGGCGCGGGCGGGCACTCCAACGACGACGCCGCGCGGCGGCACATCATGGTCTTTCGGGATGACGCTGCCGGCCCCGGTCACCGCCCCGGCTCCCACTTTCACCGGCGCGATGAGCACGGTGTCACAGCCGATAAACGCGCCCTTGCCGATGGTCGTGGGGAGCTTGCTGCGCCCGTCGAAGTTGGCCGTGATCGTGCCGGCGCCGATGTTGACGTCCTCCTCCACCGTGGTATCGCCCAGGTACGTCACATGATTGAGGCGCACCCGCGGGCCCACCTTCGTGCGCACGAGCTCCACGAAGTTACCGATGCGCACCTCATCCGCCACGCTCACCCCGCTGCGCAGGCGGGCAAACGGCCCGATCGAGCAGCGCTTGCCGATGGCCACGCCTGTTTCGATGACGGTGCAGGGATGGATCGTCGTGTCCTGGCCGATGGCCACGCCGTGGTCAATGAACGTCGTCGAGGGATCGAGGATCGTCACCCCGTTGTGGAGGTGGCTCTCGAGGATGCGCTGCCGGATGATCCCGGTCGCCCGCACCAGTTCGGAGCGCGAGTTGACGCCCAGGGCTTCGGAGGCCTCCTCGACCCGCGCCGTCTGGAACTTGGTGCCTTCGCGCTGGGCCAGCAAGGCCACCGCTTTCGTCAGATACCATTCTTTCTTGACGGTGCTGGGTTTCACGCCGGCCAGGATCTCAAACAGCGGCTGGGCTTTGACGCAGATCGGCCCCACGTTGATCTCCCGGATCGCGCGCTGCAGGACGTGGGCGTCGGTTTCCTCGACGATCCCGCTGATCACGCCGGTGGCGTCGCGCACGATGCGGCCATAGCCGCTGGGGTCGGCCAGGTGGGCGGTCAGCAGCGTGCAGGTGGCGCTGGATTTGTAGTGCGACTCGATGAGCCGCTGGATCGTCGTGCGGCGGATCAAGAGCGTGTCGGCGTAGAGGATCAGCAGGTCCCCGGAGAAGCCGCCCACCGAGCGCTTGGCCGCCACCACGGCATCCCCGGTGCCCTGCGGCGTTTTCTGGACGACCACCGTCACTTCCTTCGGCAGATGCGGCTTGATCGCCTCCGCGGTCTCGCCTCCCAGCACCACGATGGGGGGTTTCCCCCCGCCGGAGGCCGCCGCCAGATCGAGGGCGTAGGCGATCATCGGCCGCCCGCAGACCGGATGCAACACCTTGGGCAGCTCGGATTTCATGCGCGTGCCGCCCCCCGCCGCCAAGACGATCACCTGGATCGCTCTCATCGCGATTCCCCGCCTTTCATCTCCGGCTCCCGATCAGCTGGGGAGCCAGGGCTCGAACCTGGACCGAGAGCTTCAAAGGCTCTTGTGCTACCGTTACACTACTCCCCATCACGTGCAGTACGCACGACGTGGACCGTCCATCTGGAAGCTCCTCGACGGTGAATGGCGTGGGCGACCTGCTCGGCATGGGAGCGATCCTGACAGAGTCCGAACACGGATGGGCCACTCCCGGAAGTCAACGCTCCCTGACAGGCTCCTTCGAGCAGCAGGGCACGGATGTCACCAATGACAGGACAACGCCGGATCGCCGCAGGTTCCAGATCGTTGTAGAGTCCTTTGGCGAGCCCCGCCATGGCGGGGCCGTTGCGTAAGGCGTGTACGGCCATGGTAATTGAGGGCGCCGCCTGTGTCAAGGCCGATTTCTGGGCGTCCCAATCGGCGTAGATTTCCGGCGTGGATAGCGGCGTCTTGGGCGTCACGACCACATGCCAGAGCGCCGGCAGCGGCCCGGTGAGCACTTCGCAACGTTCTCCCCGCCCCCGCCCGATGGCAAAGGGATGCTGATGGAGGAAGAAGGGCACGTCGCTGCCCACCTGCGCGGCCAGCTCGCACAACTGCGAGACGGACCGGCCGGTGTTCCAGAGCTGATTCAAGCCCACGAGCGTCGTGGCCGCATCCGAGGACCCCCCGCCAAGCCCCGCCGCAATGGGAATCCGCTTGGTCAGCCTGATCGCCGCTCCGCGCCCGACCTCACAGGCGCGCTGAAGGAGGCGGGCCGCTTGCAGCGCGAGGTTGTCCTCGCCGCAGGACAGCCCCGGATCGTCGCAGGTGAGATGCAGACCCTCGCGCATTTGCTCAAACGCAAGCTCATCGGCCAAGTCCAGGCGCTCAAAGAGCGTCTCCAGCTCATGGTAGCCGTCCGGCCGCCGGCCGAGGATGCGCAGATAGAGGTTCAGTTTGGCAGGAGCGCGCAGCCGTAACACGAACGACCTCTACAACCACCCGAGCTTGCGCAGACGGGGAATCATCTCAAGATAGACCTGGGTGTCGCGCCGGATGCCGACTTTGATGACGAGGACCGCCACGCGCTGCGCTTCCACACGGTAGATCACGCGATAGGCCCCAACCCGCAGACGCCGGTATCCGTGCAGCAGGCCAGAGAGGGGTTTTCCAAACTCAGTTGGGTGGATGGTTAATTTGCGACGAATCGCCGTCGTGATCTCCCGGCGAGCCTGGGGGTCGAAACGTCGAAAATCCTCTTCCCAGACGAGAGGATGAATCTCGACCTGCCACATGCCCTAGCGAGACCGCAGGCCGACTCGCCGTTCCAGCTCTTCCAAACTGAGATAGTGCGTGCGGGCAGAGCGCTGCTCACGTTCTTTCGCGAGCAGTCCTAAGACAGAATCCTCCAAGGCGTCCAGAATTCCTTCGGTTCGGTCGTACTGCTCGATCGAGACCAGGACCGCCATCGGCTTGTGGCGCTTTTCCACGATGACAGGCTCCTTCTGCGCCACTTTCAAGATGGTCTCCACCTGCGTGCGAAATTCCGACACGCCCACGAGCGTGGTATCTTCCTTCACGCGCCTCATCGTCGCCCCCTCCTTGCTCGAATAAAGCATATCATTTGCCTAATAAAGTGTCAAATAAAAAAACTAATTATTGGCAAAATACGGTCGGTTGTATCCAAGCGCTCAGAAAACCGAAACTCGCCAGCGGGGCCACCCAACTTCTTGATCCATTGAGGAGTGCGCATGGGGGAAAACAAGGGTCTAGAATCGGCCGGTACTCTAAATCCTGAGCTCGGACGATGTTGCCTTGAGCTTAGAGCCTCGAGCCTACAGCGGTTTTCTTGAGTCGCAGGAGGTCTTTGGCGGCTTTGACGATGTCCTCGGGCATCAAGCCGAAGGCTTTGAGCAGCTGTGCCGGATCGCCCGACGTCCCGAAGCGGTCCTTCACGCCGACGAACCGCATGGGCACCGGATGCTCCTGGACGAGGACCTCGGCCACCGCGCTGCCCAAGCCGCCCACGACCGAGTGCTCTTCGGCGGTGACGATCGCGCCGGTGTCGCGGGCCGCCGCCAGGAGGGTCGCGCGGTCGATCGGCTTGATGGTGTGCAGGTTGATGACGCGCGCCGACACGCCGTCTTTCGCCAGGAGCTCGGCGGCGCCCAGCGCGTGCGCAACCATGATCCCGCAGGCCACCAGGCTGACATCCGCCCCGTCGCGCAGGACGTTCGCGCGGCCGATGGCGCACGGGTCGTCGGGCGTGGTGACCAGCGGCGTCGGCGCGCGGCCCAGCCGCAAGAACACCGGCCCGGGATACGCCGCCGCCGCGATGGCGGCCTTCCTGGCTTCCAGGGCATCGCAGGGCACGACCACGGCCATCTCGGGGAGGCTGCGCAGGATGGCGAACTCCTCCAGCGACTCGGCGGTCGCCCCATCCGCGCCGACCGACAAGCCCCCGTGCGAGCCGGCGATCTTGACGTTGAGCCGCTGGTAGCACACCGCCAGGCGCATCTGCTCCAGGGCCTTGCCCGTCACAAACTGCGAGAAGGAGCAGGCGAAGGGGATCTTGCCCATCAGCGCCAGGCCCGCCGCGGTGCCGATCATGTCCTGCTCGGCGATCCCGACGGAAAAGAAGCGGGCGGGGAATTCTTTCTTGAACCAGATCGCGCGGGCGGAGTCTTCCAGATCCCCGGAGAGGGCGACGACGCTGGGGTTGGTGCGGCCCAGCTCCAACAGCCCCTCGCCAAATCCGTCCCGTGTGGGCTTGTCCGCCATCAGGCCCGCGCCGCCTCGAGCTCGTTCAGGGCGCGCTCCAGCTCATCCGGCTTGGGCGCGACGCCATGCCAGGCGGGATTCAATTCCATGAACGACACCCCTTTGCCTTTGACCGTGCGGGCGATGACGACCTGGGGTTGGCCCTTCACCGCAGCCGCCTGCTCATACGCGCCCAGGACCTGCGCCAGGTCATGCCCGTTGATTTCGATCGCCTGCCAGCCGAAGGCGCGCCACTTCTCCGGCAGCGGTTCGATATCCTGGATGTCCTTCACCGGCCCGTTCTGCTGCAGCTGGTTCGCATCCACGATGGCGCACACCGCGTCCAGCTTGTGGTGGTGGGCGGTCATCGCCGCTTCCCAGACCTGGCCCTCCTGGATCTCGCCGTCGCCCAGGAGGCAGTAGATCCGCCGGCGGCGCCCATCCAGCCGATCGGCCAGGGCGATCCCGTTGGCCATCGACAACCCTTGGCCCAGCGACCCTGCGGCGATTTCCACTCCCGGCGGCGAGTTGCGCTCCGGGTGCCCTTGCAATCGCGTCGGATAGCGGCGCAGCGTCATCAGCTCGTCTTTGGGAAAGTACCCCTGAAACGCCAGCACGGTGTAGAGCGCGGGACAGCCGTGGCCCTTCGAGAGCAAAAACAGGTCGCGCTCGGGCCAGGCCGGGTTCTTGGGATCGTGCCGCAGGGCGCACCAGTACAAGCCGATCAGCAGCTCGACCATCGAGAGCGACCCGCCGGGATGGCCGCTGCCGGCCTTGGCGATGGCGCGCAGGATGTCCTGGCGGATGTCGATCGCCAGCTTGCGCAGGGTCGCTAGATCCGGCCGCGTCGGCATTAGGGACTGCTCACCGCCGTGGCTTCGCGCGACATCGAGGACTCCAGCTTGCGCTTGATGTCTTCAAGCGATGCATCCAACTCCAGGGCCTTGCGCCAGGCGCCTTGCGCGCGCGCGACCTCCCCTTGCGTGAAGTAGACGTCGCCCAGATGATCGAAGACGGCCGGATCGGTGGCCAGCGCCTGCGCGGCGCGCTCCAGATACGTGACGGCCTCCTGCACATCGCCCAACTTGAAATACACCCAGCCCAGGCTATCGAGATAGGCGCCGTTTTCCGGATCCAGGGCCACCGCCCGCTCGATCATCGCCTTGGCCTCACGCAGATTCACGCCGTCTTCCGCATCCAGGTAGCCCAGGTAATTGAGCGCATCGGCGTAATTGGGATCCAGGGCGAGCGCCTTGCGCAGGCGGCTTCGCGCGTCGGCCTTGCGCCCGAGGCGTTCCAGTTGCGCCCCCAGATAAAACTGCGCCTGGGCCGAGGTCTCGCGCGAGGCCGCCACGGCGCGCTCAAACGCCCGCACGGCTTCCACCGGAGCGCCGACCTCCTGATAGAGCATCCCCAGGAGCAAATACAATTCCGTCGCCCTGGCCAGCGTCGCGAGCTTCTGCCCCAACAACCGGTGGGCCTGCTCGAACTCATGGCGCAGCATCCACAGCCGCACCAACCCGACGATCGTCTCCAACTCGCTTGGATCCAGGTCCAAGGCGGTCTGGTAATAGCGGACGGCGTCCGCGAAGCGCTGCTGGCTGATGGCGGCCCGGGCCGCGTGGAGGTACAACCGGGGGTTGAGCGGATCCAGCCGCGCGGCATCCTCGTAATGGGCCAGGGCCTCCTCCGGCTGCTGGTTCAGCTCGTAGGTCAGGCCCAGGGCCAGGCGCGTCTCGATCGAATCCGGCATCAGCTCCAACGCCCGCGAGAGCTCCGCAATCGCCCAGGAGAAATCGCCCAGGCGGCCATAGAGGACCCCGAGGTTGAAGTGCAGCTGATGCGAGGGGCCGTACTCCCGGACCAGGCGCTGGTAGAGCGCGATGGCAGGCTCAATCCGGCCGTCCAAGACGTAGAGATCCGCCAGGGTCGAGAGGATGAAGCGGTCCGTGGGGTCCTGCTCCAGCAGGCGCTCGTAGGCGTGGATCGCCTCGGCGAGGCGGCCCTGGGAGGTCTGCAGCATCGCCACCCACCGGAGGGCATCCCGGTGATCCGGCTCGATGGCCAGGGCCCGGTTGAAATACTTCAGGGCCTGCTCGGGCTGGCCGAGCTTCACGTGGGTGGCCCCAAGCCGCACATTCAGCGAGGGGGCTTGGTAGTCGTGCTCAAGCGCTTGGCGGTAGGCATCCAGCGCCTCGTCCAGGTGGGAGGTGCGCTCAAACATCAGCCCCCGCATATAGAGCGACAACGCCGCCCGGCTGGATTCGGCATTGGGGCGGATGGGCTGATGGGCGCATCCCCACAGACACAGCAGGCCGCTCACGCCTGCGACCCACCACCCGGGTGTCGCGGGTGTGCTCATTCATGCTCACGTGTGCGAAGCACAGGCTAGCGCTTCTTATGCCGCATCCGCTTGCGCATCTTCTTGCGCTTGTGGGTGCGGATCTTCCGGAGCTTGCGCTTCCGGCCGCTCGGCATCTTTCACCTCGCTCCTGATTTAGTGGATCACTTTATTGAGCGGATATTCGATGATGTCGCAGGCGCCGGCTTCCTTGAGCTTCGGGACAAGCCGCTTCACCTGCTGCTCCTCGATGACGACCTCAACCGCCCACCAGGGGTCGCCGCCGTCTCTGGCCCAGAGCTGCGAGACGGTGGGCCGCTTCATCGCCGGCAGGACGTCCATCACGCGCTTGAGATTCCGCTGCGCGACGTTGAGCTTCAGGCCGACTTTGCCTTCCGCCTCCACGGCGCCCGAGAGCAGGGTGGTGAGGCTCTCGATCTTGCGCCGCTTCCACGGATCGCGCAGCGCCGACGGATTGGCGATCAATTGCGTCGTTGATTCGCAGATGGTCTCCACGATCCGCAGGCCGTTGGCGATCAGGGTCTGGCCGGTTTCGGTCAGCTCGACGATCGCATCCACCAGCCCGGCGCGCACTTTGCCTTCGGTCGCGCCCCAGGAAAACTCCACTGACGCCCCGATCTTGCGCGCGCGCAAGGCGGCCCTGGTCACGTTGACCAGCTCCGTCGCGATGCGCTTGCCCTCCAGATCTTCCAGGCGCCGGATGGGCGAGCCGGCCGGGACCGCCAGCACCCACCGGACGGGTTGCGTGGTCTGTTTGGCGTAGACCAGCCGCGCGACGCGTTCGACGCTGGAGCCGTTCTCGAGCACCCAGTCGTTGCCGGTGATGCCGCAATCGAGCACGCCCTGTTCGACGTACCGGGACATTTCCTGGGCCCGCAGCAGCAGGGGGGAGAGCTCCGGATCGTCAATGGCAGGGGCGTAGGAGCGCTCGCCGATGTGAATCTTGAACCCGGCGCGCTCGAACAGCCGCACCGTCGCCTGCTGGAGGCTGCCTTTGGGCAGGCCCAGCGTCAGACGGGGAGTGGACACCGTACGGCTACTCCTCCGGGGATCGGAGGGTCCGGTGGACTTCGGTGTTGTCGCGCGTGCGCGAAGGCCGCTTTTGGCTTTCATTGGGGACGATGATTGTACCGTAGCCGCCCAGGAGTGTCAACGAGCGCAGCGTCCGGTGTCAATTTTGGAAGTGTGCGGGCGTTGTAGAAAAACTTGACAGGAAGCTAAAGGGGTGCCAAGCTAGCTGCAGAGGTTGGTGGGGGACCTTCTGGTCCTCTCATAGGTTTAGAAACCCCGAGTGGGGTTCTTAAATCGCCAGCCTCTTTTTTATCTTTTATAATCTTGAATCCCAGCCAAGGATGTTTAACCCCACTCACATCACGTGTCAATCTGCTCTTGAACTCCATACCCTTAACCATCCTAAAGAACTCACCTATGTTCCTGTCTCCAGTAAACCGGCCACCCAAGATGTATGCGATTATATCAGCCACCTGAATCCCTACATTTTCCTTTGAAATGGCGAAAAGAGGAACCTTCAAGATTGAATCAAAAGAGCGTCCGGCTGTACTCTTATGAAAAAAGTTACTAACTGAGCTAGAAATTTTTTGATTTGCCTGAACACCTCTGTCATCAAAAATCAATTTTGCCACTAATCCTGGGTGGTTCTCTTTCATGAACAGATTGATTCTCTCAAATAAGTAAAAGAATGGACGCTCTAGATGATCTGCGTCGGCGCAGGATAGATCCAGCTCTTTCTTTGCGAATACAACTGAAGCAAATGCCATTGTCCCCTTTGTCCTCATATATGAGAGAATTTCTCTCACAAGCGCAAGTTCCTTTGAGCGAATTCCTCTCGACTCTAACCGAAATTGATACGCTCCCAAAACACTTTTTCCCTTCAATTCTATGTTACCGTTCTCACGTCCTAGATGGTTTGCCTTGATCGAATAAATGTCCTGTGAGCACTCGTTAAAGTCATGGCTCTTAATCTGGACAGCAGCTAGTACCCCAGCCTTAAGCTTTTGGTCGTGTGTTGCCTGCCAGCTTTCATCAATGAAGAAGAGCATTTTATTAGACTACCTTTTGCTGATTCGAATATACAATCCCCTTGTCAAGTACCGAATACCTAGGCTAATATAATGGATGGGGCTACTCACCCGAATGGGCAGATAGCCCCATCCGGGTAGTACCACTGCTCGGTGCAACGAGGCGCGGATGCTGACGAGGCGAACGCGCCTTTGTTGTTTTGGTAGTTGGTCTACGACGGGCGCTGAGCCTGCCCGTAATCCCTCCTCATGATGTGTCCTCCTCGTCGGCTTTCTGCCCCTTCAACATCCGAATGGTCTTCCGATATTGTTCAAAAAATGCGTTCAAGGATGCCGCATCCCACTGGGCGCTGGAGGGCATCGGATTAGTCTTGATGAACTCTTTCACCAAATCCGTTTCCTCACCGCCAGCCTCTCGTGTCGTTGAAGAAGCTCTTGAAGCAGGTGTCCCTTTTGGGGTTATCTTCTTTTGCCGTTCGGCTCCAGACGGTTGTGAAGTCGCTTCCCGCACGTCTGACGATCGCATTTTGTCAAAGGCGGGGCTGGACAAGCCTGCCATTTTGCAGAGAACTCCAAACGACTTCGCCATTTTCTGCTTGGAGGCGGCAGAATACTTTTGACCGAAATAGTTCAAAATATCGTCGTACTTTGCATGCTCAAGTGGGTGCATATCGAGCAGGTCCTTGTAGGCGGCTCGGATTAGCACTTCCAGGTTCTTCTTCCACTGGTCTCCCGTTGCCTGAATCAGCTTAAACTTCTCCGTTGGATACGCCTTTGCATCAATCAGTCCCAGGAACTTGATGGCGCTTTGCAGCGCGGGCGGGCTAGGCAGGCTATAGAGGGCCAGCTCATCGTAGGAGAGCGCTTTAGTAGACGGCACGCTACGATTTCGCATCTTCTCAAAGAACGGCTTCCAGATGTTCTGTGAGATATAGGGCGGCTTCACGCTCTGATCCGCTTGCTTCGTGTCCTGAGCTTTACCGGTCATTCGGCCTCCTCTCTCGACGATACCCCTATCTTCCCATTTTACCTAGCGTCTGTCAAGTACTTTGTTCCAGCTAGATGAAAGGCGAAAGTGGAGGCGATTTTTTTGTCGCTAGACACAACAACACCCACCCCGTCACCGACGGAAATGGGCGTTACAAACCTGCTGAATTAGCCTTTTCGCTGGGAAGCCGTGTAGAAGCGGTGGAGGGGGGACAAAAGTGCAGCGGTAATGCCAAAGGCGATAACAGGGATGGCAGAAGCCCACACCACGCTCTCATCAGTCGTGTAATAGGCTCGATACCAGAACCCAAGACAACTGATCGCCGCCCAGAGCGAAAGGCGAGTTTTAGGCCAGGGAGCGAAGGCTTGTAGGGGGTCTTGCTTCATAGGTGGCATTATATCACTCCGGTAATGAATGGTCAAGTTTGCGGGTCCTGTCGCTGCGCCACCCGCCAAACTGACCCATTACCCCACGTGGCTGCTGCCTTGAAGACGCCGCCGGAATGCGCTAGGATAGCCGCGCGATGTTTCGACGAATCCTGCGATCCAAAACGATTCAGAACCGCACCCGATGGATCCTGGCCATCGTCATGGTGCCGCCGTTTGCGTTTTTCTTCCACTTGTGGACGGGCAACCGCGCGACATCCGGTCCGGGGGGGAGTGCCGGCGTGCTCTTCGGCCATCAGGTGCCGTGGGAGACGTTCCAGGAGGAGTACGGCTGGCTGCGCCGCAACGCGAGCGCGCAGCTGGGGACGATTCCCCAGGGCTTGGAGACGTATTTCCGCCGACAGGCGTGGGACCGGCTCATGCTCAAGGAGGAAGCGCGCCGGCGCGTGACGGTCAGCGATGAAGAGCTCGCGCAAGACCTGCGGGAGCAGCCGACGTTTCAGCAGGACGGCCGGTTCGCGCCGGCCCTGTACTTCCGGTTCGTGCAAAGCCTGGGGCTCACCCCCCAGGCCTTTGAAGCGCGCCTGCGCGATGACCTGCGCGTCGAGAAACTCCTGGAGCGGATCCAATCCGACGTGACGCTCACGGAGGAGGACGTGAAGACGGCGTATGCCAAGGAGCGCCGGCGGCTGCGCGCCAGCCTGATTCCCATCAGCTCCTCGGCGTTTGAATCAACCGTGAAACAGACCCTGACTGAGCAGGCGTTGCGAGACTTCTATACGGCTCATCCTGAAGCGGTCCGCCGGAGCGCCAAACGCACCATTGAATACCTCGGCCGGTCGCTCTCCGAACTCTTGCAAGACCAGCCCCCCGTCACCGACGAGGAGCGGCGCGCCTACTACGAAGAACA
This sequence comes from Candidatus Omnitrophota bacterium, assembly GCA_016206685.1. Classification (GTDB taxonomy): domain Bacteria; phylum Omnitrophota; class Gorgyraeia; order Aquiviventales; family Aquiviventaceae; genus JACQRB01. Next base: position 12,861 of record JACQRB010000035.1, read on the forward strand.
TCAGGACGACTTCACGCGGGACGATGGCACCCTCAAGCCGCTGGACGAGGCGCGCCTCGCCGTCGAGCAAGGCGCCAAGGGCGCGCAGGTCCAAACGCGGCTGACCAACCTGGCCCTGGACCTGGAAGAGGACCGGGAGCGGGGGTTGCGATTTGTGGAGATCGCCCTGAGCCGCGGCCTTCGGGCCACGCGCATCGGACCGATCGAACGCAGCGCCTCCGCCCCGACCGTGGCCGGAGATGGGCCCACGGCCGCGATGCTGGCTGGCGCCTTCGACGTGCCCCTGGGCATGATGACCCAGGCGTTCAACACCCCCGTCGGGGTCTTTCTCCTCATGCCGGTTGAGGAAGTGCCCGCGCAGGTCGCGCCGTTTGAGGAGGTGCGCAACGCCATCACGACTCTGCTGACGCAGGAGCGCGCGCGCGAGGCCGCCAAGGCGCGCGCCCAAGCGCTGCGCGAGCAATGCCTCGCCAAACGCCAAAGCGGTTTGACGGCCGCGGAGATCTACCTCGTCCTCGGGGTGAAGCCCCTGCGGCCGGCCCCGTTTACCCGGCGCGGCCCGGTGGAGGGCTTGACCGAGGCCGCAAAGGTGGCCGAGGCCCTGGCCGGCGTCCCGCCAGGGACGTTCTCAGAGGTCCTTGAAACGCCGGATGGGTTTGCGGTGGCCTTCGTGGAGGAGCGCCTGCCCTTCGATGAGGCGCAGTGGACGGCGGATCGCGAGACCTTTCGTCAGACGCTGCTGGAGACGACACGGCAGGAACGCCTCGCGCAGTGGCTGGAGTCGCTTCGCGCGAAAGCCCGCCTGAAGAGCTTCCTCGATTCCTCGTGACTTATGAGGACAAAACGGGGGCCCAGGTTTCTTCGGAGAAATCAAACGGTTTGGTGACGTAGCCGCAGGCGCCGTAGGCGCGGGCTTTGCCCCGCAGCTCGAGATGGGGCAACCCGGTGATCATGACGACTTTCGCGCCCGGACAGAGCGCTTTGACGCGCCGCAGGACTTCAATCCCGGAGAGGCCAGGCAGGAGAATATCCAGGATCACGACCTCCGGCGAGACCGTGGCCAGGCGATCCAGGGCTTGCTCTCCGCTGAACGCCGAGGTGACGGCAAACCCTCTCGAGTTGAAAAACTGCTCCAGGCACTCGCAGATGTCGTGGTCGTCGTCCACGACCAGCAGCCGCCGCTTGACGTTCCTGTCCGTCTCCGGGTCCCCGTCTCCTGACATCCACGCCTCGTGTGGGGCCTGACGCGCGCCGGGGCTCGTCAGGCGTCCCGGTCAGTCTGAAGCACCTCCGCCCAGGTCTGATCCGAGAAATCAAAGGGCTTCACGATATACCCGCAGGCGCCGTAGGCCTTGGCGTCGAGCTGCGGCTCATCATCCTCCACGGCCGTCACCATGACGATCTTCGCCTGAGGACAGAGCTCCCTGGCGCGCTTGAGGACCTCGGTCCCAGGCAGATCGGGCAGGCGCATGTCGAGCAGGATGACATCCGCCGGCTCATCCATCAACCGTTCCAGCGCTTCCCCGCCGCTCAACGCGAAGCGGACCGCCAACCCTTTCGCGCTGAAAAACTGCGCCAGGCACTCGCACAGTTTTGGCTCATCGTCGACGATGAGCATCCGCCGCATCAGGTTCCTCCACATAAAATAAAATGGGCTGCTGACTCTTCTGGAGTCGGCAGCCCGACGAACCGTTGACTGGTTTCGCGGCTTTGCGCCCCATCCTTACGGATGGTTTGCCTTTTTCGCCTCCGAACGTAAGTGTGCCTGATCCGCTCCCGCGGTGTCAAGAGGGGAGAGCAACAGGCCCCGCCAACATGGACCACACCGGATCCGAGAAGTCGAACGGCTTGGTCACATAGGCATCGGCCCCGTGCAGGCGGGCCTTGGCGCGCAGCGCCTCATCTTCCAGCCCGGTCAGCATGGCCACCTTGGCGTTGGGGAAGCGCCGCTTGGCCTGCTTGAGGACTTCGATCCCATGGATCCCGGGGAGCAAGATGTCGATCAGCACCACGTCGAATGCCTCCTCCTGGAGCCGTGCCAACGCCTGCTCCCCGCTGAAGGCCAGCGCCACCGCCAAGCCCCGGGAGACGAAGAAGCGCTCCAGGACCTGACCAACCGCCTGCTCGTCATCCACGATCAACACCCGACGCTGTTCCTGGCCCATGCGAGGCCCTCCTATCTGGTCTTCTTCGCCAGCATTTCATTCAACTCGCGGATGAATTGCTCGGCGTCCTTGAATTCCCGGTAGACGGAAGCGAAGCGCACGTAGGCCACCGGATCGAGGTCGCGCAAGCGCTGCATCAGGCGCTCGCCGATCTCGCGGGAGGGCGCCTCGCGCTCGAAACTGCGCGAGAGCTCTTGTTCGATCTCATCCGCCAGCTGCTCGATCCGGTCCATGCTGATGGGGCGTTTCTCGCAGGCCTTCGTGAGGCCGCTGAGGAGCTTGTTGCGGTCAAACGGCTCGCGGCGCCCGTCCTTCTTGATGACCATCAAGGGCTGTTCCTCGACGTGCTCATAGGTGGTGAAGCGCTTGCCGCAGGCAAGGCACTCGCGCCGGCGGCGGATCGCCACACCCTCGGCGCTCGTGCGCGAGTCCACCACTTTATGCTCCGGATGGCCGCAGAACGGACATTTCATCGCAGCTCCGGATACAACGGGAAGCGCTCGACGAGCTCAGCCACCCCCCGCCGGACCGCCTCGAGGGCCGCCGCGTCCGTCCGATGCGACAACGCCTGGTCAATGAGCTCGGCGATGCGGACCATGTCGGGCTCTTTCATGCCGCGCGTGGTGACGGCGGGCGTGCCCAGGCGAATCCCGCTGGCCTTGCCGGGGGGGAGCGGATCAAACGGAATGGCGTTTTTGTTGACGGTGATGCGCGCCTGCTCGAGCGCCTCTTGCGCGTCTTTGCCGGTGAGTCCCTTGGGGGTGAGATCCACCAGCAGCAGGTGGTTGTCCGTCCCACCGGAGACGATGCGATAGCCTCGCGAGGCCAGCGCCGAGGCGAGCGCCCTCGCATTGGCGACGATCTGCCGCTGATACGCCTTGAACGACGGGCTCAGGGCCTCTTTGAAACACACCGCCTTGGCCGCGATCACGTGCATGAGCGGCCCGCCCTGAATGCCCGGGAACACCGCCGAATCGATGGCCTTGGCAAAGGGCTGCTTGCACAGGATGAAGCCGCCGCGCGGGCCGCGCAGGGTCTTGTGCGTCGTTGACGTCACAAACTCGGCATACGGCGTCGGGTTGGGATGGATGCCGGCGGCGGCCAGCCCGGCAAAATGCGCCATGTCCACCAACAAGAGCGCGCCCACCTCGTCGCAGATCCGCCGGAACCGCGCGAAGTCCAGCACGCGCGGGTAGGCCGAATAGCCGGCCACGATCAGCTTCGGCCTGTGCTCGCGCGCGAGACCGTCCACCTCATCGTAATCAATCTGCTCGGTCGTCTTGCTGACGCCGTAGGGGATGATGGTGAAGTACTTGCCGGAGAAATTCTTCGGGTGCCCGTGCGAGAGGTGCCCGCCGTGGGCCAGGCTCATCGCCAGGATCTTGTCTTGCGGCTGGAGCGCGGCGTAGAGCACCGCGATGTTGGCCTCGGTGCCCGAGTGGGGCTGGACGTTGGCATGCTCGGCCCCGAAGAGGGCTTTCACCCGGTCGATGGCCAGCTGCTCGGCCGCGTCGACGAACTCACAGCCTCCGTACCAGCGCGCGCGCGGATAGCCTTCCGCGTACTTGTTCGTCAGCACCGACCCTTGCGCTTCCAAGACGGCGGGGCTGGTGAAGTTCTCCGAGGCGATCAGCTCCAGATGCTCGTGCTGGCGCCGCAGCTCCCGCTGCACCGCCTCGTAGACTTCTGGATCTACCTGTTGAAGATATCGCATGATTCCCGTCCAGAGGACAGAGGTCAGATCCCTTTCTGACTTCTGATTTCTGTCTTCTGACTTCTGGACAACCTCCGCTCAATCGCTTCGATTTGACGGACGCGCCGCTCGTGGCGTCCTCCCGCCTCGAATTCGGCGCGAAACCACGTCTGCACAATCCGGCTCGCCGCCTTCACGGTGAGCTTCTCCGCCCCCAGGACCAGCACATTGGCGTCGTTGTGGCCGCGGCTGCGCTGGGCGTCGAAGGCATCATGGCAGACGGCCGCCCGGATCCCGCGGACTTTGTTCGCGACCATCGCGATCCCGATCCCGGACTTGCACAACAGCACGCCGCGCTCGAACGTCCCGCTCGCCACCGCCGAGGCGACCTTCAAGCCGATCGCCGGGTAGTCGCAGGGCTGCGGCGAGTGCGTCCCCAAGTCCGCCACCTCGTAGCCCATGCCCTGCACGCACGCGATCACCTTCGCTTTCAACGCGAAGCCCCCGTGATCGGCCCCGATGGCCACGCGCGGACGTCTCATCCCGCTTTCCGGGAGGACGTCAGGGCCTGGGCGACGCGCTCCACGGCCTCCCGGATCGTCGCAAAACAGATTTCGTAGACTTCGGCGGGTTTGCCGATCGGATCCGGGACGATCGCCTGATCCTCTGGAAGCCGCTCCGGAAGCCCGAATGTTTTCAACAGGTGCACCTTCTCTTTCGCCTCCGGCACCCGCCGCAGGATCTCCTCCCGATGCAGCGGTTCCATCACGAAGATCCACGTCGTCTGGCGAATCAGATTGTCGCTCAGGCGCCTGGCCATGTGGCCGGAGTAGTCCACGCCTTCTTGTTGGAGCAACCGCACGGTCTCTTTGGAGGCGGGCATCCCCTCAATGGCGAACACGCCGGCGGAGAGCACCTCAACCGGCTCCGCCAGGCGCTGCTCCAACTGCTTCAGCCGATGCTGCAGCAAGCCCTGCGCCATGACGCTGCGGCAGCTATTGCCCGTGCACACAAACAGCACGCGCTTCGGCACGGGTGAAGGCCGGCTCACCTCACGCAACGGCTGCACGGAGGGCCTCGGGGGCAATCGCCCCTTCCCGCAAAATCTCCAGGCGCCCATCCAGGACTGACACGACGGTTGATTCGCGCCCGATCGGCGTGGGACCGGCGTCCAACACGCAGGCCGCCTGCCCGTCAAGCGCCTCGAGCGCCTCCCTGGCATCCGTCGGCGGCGGGAAGCCCGAGCGGTTGGCGCTGGGGGCGACCACCGGCCGCTGGCAACGGCGCAGCAACGCCTGCGCGACCGGATGGCTGGGCAGCCGAAACCCCACGCTGCCACGGCCCTTGGCAGGCATGACGATGGTGAGCGGGCCCGGCCAGAACCGTTCCATCAACCGGCTCGCCAACGGAGGCACCGCCTCCACGAACGACAGGATCTGCGCCGGGTCGTAGAGATGGATGGAGTACGGTTTCTCCGGGGGCCGGCCCTTGACCCGGTTCAGCCGCTCGATCGCGCCCGGATTCGTCGCATCAGCCGCCAACCCGTAGACCGTCTCGGTCGGAAACGCGACCAGCCCTCCCTCGCAGATGATCCGGCCCGCCTCCTCGATGAGGGAGGGCTCCGGATGGCTGGGATTCACCGTCAGGATGCGAGGCGTCATGAAGGTCGTTGGGCCTGGAGTGAGCGATCCGCTTTCAAGACCTTCGTGGACAAGCGGCGTTTGTAGGCGGCGAGCCGCTGCGCCAGGGCGGCATCGCGCACCGCGAGGATCTGCACGGCCAGGAGCGCGGCGTTGAACGCGTTGCCCACGGCGACCGTCGCCACCGGCACCCCGCGCGGCATCTGCACCGTCGAGAGCAGGCTGTCGAGCCCGCCGGCTAATTTCGTTTCAATCGGCACCCCGATCACCGGCAAGGTGGTGTGGGAGGCGACCGCCCCGGCCAGATGCGCCGCGCCCCCCGCCCCGGCGATGAACACCTTGATCCCCCGCCGCGGGGCCCGCTCGACGTAGCGCAGCAACTCCCCCGGCGTGCGGTGCGCCGAGAGCACGCGGACATCGTAGGCGATGCCGAATTCCTTGAGGGCCTGCGCCGCCTGCTCGAACGTCGGCCAGTCGGAATCGGAGCCCATGAGCATCGCCACCACGGGCGTTCGCGCCGCGCGTGAGCGGGTCCGCTTGGGGGTCGGGGTGCGTGCCATCACTTGCTCACCGGCTTTTTCAAGGCGCGCCAGGCGATGTCCTTGCGGTACGTCATGCCCTCGAACTGGATCCCGGATACCGCGTCGTAGACTTTCTTCACGGCCGCCTCCAGGTCCGCGTCCCAGGCCACCACGTTGAGCACGCGCCCGCCCCAGCTGATGACGCGATCCCGCTCCCGCCGCGTGCCCGCGTGAAAGACCACGACATCCTGCCGGTCCTGGAAGGCCTCCAGCCCCTTGATCTCCTTGCCGATGGCGAACTCACCCGGATAGCCGCCCGACGCCAGCACGACGCAGGCGCACGCGCCCTCTTCCCAGCGGCAGCGCGGCTGGGAGAGGCGCCCTTCCACCGCGTCGTCCAACAGCGGCACCAGGTCGTCCTTCAGCAGCGGCAGGATCGCCTGCAGCTCAGGATCGCCGAAGCGCACGTTGAACTCCAGCACCTTCGGGCCTTCGGCGGTGATGATCAGCCCGGCGTAGAGCACCCCCTTGAATGCGATCCCCTCCGCGACCAACCCCTTCAGCGTCGGCTGAATGACGTGTTCCATGACCTGCTTCGCCACCGCCTCGGTCACCACCGGCGCCGGGGCGTAGGCGCCCATCCCGCCGGTGTTGGGACCTTTGTCGTGATCCAGCAAGCGCTTGTGGTCCTGGGCGGCCGCCAGCGGCACCGCCGTCGTGCCGTCGGTGATGACGAGGAACGACGCCTCTTCCCCCTCCAGTTTTTCTTCGACGACGATCCGCTCGCCGGCTTGCTTGAAAATCCGGTCCTCCATCAACAAGTCAATGGCCCCCAGCGCTTCGCTCAAGGTGCTGGCGATGATCGTCCCTTTGCCGCCGCACAGGCCATCCGCCTTGACGACGATCGGGGCGCCCAGCTGGCGCACGTAGGCGCGCGCGGCCTGCGGATCATCGAAGACCGCGAACCCGGCCGTCGGCACGTGATACTTCTTCATGAGGTTCTTGGCGAAGGCCTTGCTGGATTCCAGGCGCGCCGCGGCTTTGGTGGGGCCGAAGATCCGCAGGCCCCGCTTCTCGAACACGTCCACGATGCCCTTGGCCAGCGTCCCCTCCGGGCCCACGATCGTCAGGTCCACGTCTTTCGTCTCGGCAAACTCCGCCAGCGCCTCGAGATCCTCGGCGCCGATATCCACCAGCTCGGCCAATTGGCCGATGCCGCCGTTGCCCGGCGCGCAGTAGAGCGCATCCACCTCCGGCGACTGGCTCAGCTTCCAGAGCAGCGCGTGCTCCCGTCCCCCCGATCCGACCACCAAGACTTTCATGCTGTGCTCCTTTCGATCCGTCCAATGATCCACGCCGGCACGCCGCGTCGCGCCAAGAACTGCACGACGGCGCGCGCCTCGCGCGGCCGGCACGTGAGCGCCATCCCGATCCCCATGTTGAACGTCGCGTCCATCTCCTCACGGGCGATGCGTCCCGCCTCCTGAATCCGCTGGAAGATCGCCGGCGTCCGCCAGCTCCCCCGCGTCCAGCGCACGCGCAAGCGCGGCTGCTTGGCGACGAGGCCCGGCAGGCGTCTCGCCAGCCCCCCGCCGGTCACATGCGCGATCGCGCTCACGCGATAGCGCGAGGCGGCGGCCAGGACCGGCTTGACATAGATGCGCGTGGGCGCAAGCAACTGGCGCTTGAAGCGCCTCATCTGCGCAGGGCCCAAGACCGCGCGCACGAGCGAAAACCCGTTGGCATGCACGCCCGAGGAGGCGAGGCCCACGACGACGTCGCCCGCGCGCACCCGGGAGCCGTCGATCAGGCGCGCGCGTTCCACCACGCCGACGCAGAACCCGGCCACGTCATACTCCTGCGGCCCGTACACCCCCGGCATCTCAGCGGTCTCCCCGCCCACCAGCGCGCACCCGCTCATCGCGCATCCGCGCGCGATGCCGCGGATGAGCGCGCTCAAGATGCGCGGGCTGATCTTGCCCATCGCCACGTAGTCCAGGAAAAAGAGCGGCTGCGCCCCGTAGGCCAGGATGTCGTTGGTGTTCATGGCGACGACGTCCACGCCGATGCCGGCATGCGCGCCGCACTGCTGCGCGAGCTTGAGTTTCGTGCCGACGCCGTCCGTCGAGGACACCAGGACCGGGTCGCGATACCGGTGAACCGCAAACCGGAACAGCGCGGCGAACTGCCCCCGGTCCGGCAGCACCTCGGGACCGTGCGTCGCGCGGATGACCGGCGCCAGCTTCGCAATCGCATGGTCCGCCGCCGCGATATCCACCCCCGCCTTCCGATACGTGGCAGACATGTGATCGATGTCAACCCTGGCTGGGCTTGGCTTCGCCCTTCGCGCTCCGCTCAGCGAATTTTTCTGCGCCAACCTGATGGTCAGGGGCTCGAAAAATTCGGAATTCGCGTCGCTGCGAAGGGCTCGCCGCCCGCCAGGGCAACCGGAGAGCTCTAGCATTTACCTTCGCCGGCGTGCTTCTCCAGCGCGAACTTGTCCGCGTCTTCGCCGAACGGGATCGGGTACGTGCCGCTCCAGCAGGCGTTGCAGTAGCGGTCCGGCTTGCCCACAGACTTCAGCAAGCCGTCCAGCGACAAGTAGCCCAGGCTATCCGCCCCGATGAATTTGCAGATCTCCTCGAGGGAGAGCCGGTTGGCGATGAGCTCCTTGCGGGTCGGGAAATCAATCCCGTAGAAGCAGGAAAAGCGCGTGGGCGGGCAGCTCACCCGCATATGGATCTGTGTGGCCCCGGCCTCCCGGAGGC
>JACQRB010000037.1 GCA_016206685.1 Candidatus Omnitrophota bacterium
CCGACGTCCCCGTAGCCGACGGCGAAGAGTTGCCGGGTATTCAGCACGCGGTGCAGGTGCCCTTTGTCGAGGACCGGCACCCGTGCGGAGGGCGGCTCGGAGAAATCAATGGCCTTGCCGTCTGGCATGCGGCTGATTAGGCGGCCGAGGAGACCGCGGCGCGTGAAGGCTTGGAGGCCTTCGTGGATTCCGCGGGGTCGGCTGGCGGCACATGGCTCAGGGCGGCAGCCAGGACCTGCTCAAACGCCTGGGGATCGTTGATCGCCAACTCGGAAAGCTGCTTGCGGTCCAAGGTGATCTTGGCCCGTCGGAAAGCCGCGATCAGCCGGCTGTACGTCAGCCCGCGCTCCCGCGCGGCCGCGTTGAGGCGGATGATCCACAGGCTGCGAAACTCCCGTTTCTTCACCTTGCGATCGCGCGTGGCATACGCCATCGCCCGCATCACGGTTTCCTTCGCCCGGCGGATGTGACTCCCGCGCGCGCCCCAGTAGCCTTTGGCTTGCTTGAGCAGGCGCTTGCGCCTCCGGCGAGAGGCGACTTGCCATTTCACCCGTGCCATCTGTTGCCCTCCTTATCACGAACGATATGGAATCAGGCGGCGCAGCTTCCCCTGCTCGACCGGCGCGCTCTCGGCGGCCCGGCGCAACTGCCGCATCTTGCGCGCGGGCTTGCCGGTCAAGAGGTGCCGGCGCCCGGATCGGGCGTGCATCAGCTTGCCCGTGCCGGTGACCTTGAAGCGCTGGGCCACCCCCTTGTGCGTCTTGAGTTTTGGCATCTGTGCGTGTCCTTAGTCCTTGACAGCCTTCGGGCTGTCAAGGACTGTTGAGGCGGCTGGGCCCGGCTGTTGGCTTACCGCCGTCGAGGCTCGTGCCTGGGACTGCGGTTGGCGTTTGGCCCGTTTGAGCGCCGTATGGTCCGGCGAATAAATCACCGTCATGAACCGCCCTTCCAAGAGGGGGTTGCGCTCCACCGTGCCCACCCCCGTCAGATCGGTCACGAGCCGATTCAGGATCCGCTGCCCCAGCTCCAGGTGGCTGAGTTCGCGCCCCCGGAAGACGACGGTCACTTTGACCTTGTCGCCCCGCGTCAAGAAACGCTTGAGCTGCTGAAGCTTCACCTGGTAGTCGTGGGCCCCGATGTGCGGCTTGAACTTGATTTCTTTCAGCCTGGCCACGTGATGTTTTTTCTTCGACTCGCGCTCCTGCTTGGCCTGCTCATACTTGAACTTGTTGAAGTCCAGGATGCGGCACACCGGCGGGTTGGTCGTCGGGGCCACTTCCACCAAGTCCAGCCCCTGTTCCCGCGCGAGCCGCACGGCATCCTGGGGCGCCATGATGCCGAGCTGCTCCCCGCCAGGGCCGATCACGCGCACTTGGCTGATGCGAATCCGTTCATTCACACGAAATTGTTTGTCGATCGGGTCCCCTCCTTATGCTGAGCCTCTGCGGCTCGTCACCTCTGTCTGCACGCGCTGCGCGAACGCCTCCGGGCTCATGGGACCCAAGTCCCCTTCCCGCCGGTGGCGGACCGCCACCGTGTTCGCGTCGGCCTCGCGCGCTCCCACCACGAGCATGTACGGCATCTTGCTCATCTGCGCATCGCGGATCTTCGCCTGCATCTTCTCGTTGCGCTCATCCACGTCCACGCGCACCCCCTCCTGGCGCAAGCGAGCCGCCAGCTGCCGGGCGTACGCCACCTGCCGTTCGGTCAGGGGGATCACGACGACCTGCACGGGCGAGAGCCACAGCGGCAGTGCCCCGGCGTAATGCTCCAGCAGCATCCCGAAAAATCGCTCGAAGCTCCCCAGGAGCGCCCGATGCAGCATGACGACGCGGTGCGGCTTGCCGTCCGCGCCGGCGTACGTCAAGTCGAAGCGCTCGGGCAGCGCGAAGTCGCATTGCACCGTCCCGCACTGCCAGCTTCGCCCCAGGGCATCTTTGATCTTCAGGTCGATCTTCGGCCCGTAGAAGGCCCCTTCCCCGGCATGGACGTCGTAGGGCACCTGCTTCGCCTCCAGGGCGCTGCGCAGCGCGCGTTCCGCGTGTTCCCAGTGTTCCGGCGTGCCGATGAACTTCTCCGGACGCGTGGAGAGCTCCACGGCGAACTCCGCGAAGCCGAACGCCGACAGCACCTCAACGGCGAAGTCCAAAATGGCGTGGATTTCCTCGACGAGCTGATCCTCCCGCAGGAAGATGTGCGCGTCATCCTGCGTGAAGCCGCGCACGCGCAGCAGCCCGTGCAGCACCCCGGACTTCTCGTTGCGGTAGACCGTCCCCAGCTCAAAGATCCGGATGGGCAGGTCGCGGTAGCTGCGCGTCGTCGAGGAGAAGATCAGGATATGCCCCGGGCAGTTCATGGGCTTGAGGCCGTAGGAGATGCCGTCGGCCTCAAAGAGAAACATGTAGTCCCGGTAGTAGTCCAGGTGCCCCGACTGCTTCCAGATGTCGGTGCGGAAGATGTGCGGTGTGGCCACCGGCTGGTACCCCTTCGCCAGATGGATCTGCCGCACGTAATCCTCGATGAGCCAGCGCACCGTCGCGCCCTTCGGATGATAAAACACCACGCCGGGCCCGGCCAGCTCCTCGAAGCTAAACAACCCCAGCTCCTTGCCCAGCCGCCGATGGTCGCGCCGCTTGGCTTCCTCCAGGCGCTGCAGATGCGCGCTCAGCTCCGCGGCCGTGAAGTACGCCGTGCCGTAGATGCGCTGCAGCTGGGGGTTGCGCTCATCGCCGCGCCAATAGGCCCCGGCGACGGAGAGCAGCTTCACCGCCTTGACCTGGCCGGTGGAGGCCACGTGCGGCCCCTCGCACAGGTCGGCGAAGTCTCCGTCGGTGTAGAGCGAGAGCGTGGCGTCGGGAATGTCGCCGATGATCTCCAGCTTGTAGCGCTCGCCTCGCTCGGTAAACGACTTCACCGCCTCACCCTTCGGCAGGAACGTCTGCACAAACGGGTAATCCGCCTGAATGATCTTGGCCATCTCCGCCTCGATCTTGGGCAGATCCTCATCCGTCAGCTGGGTCGGAAGCTCCAGATCGTAGTAGAACCCGTCCTCGATCGGCGGGCCGATCGCCAGCTTCACACCAGGATACAGGCGGCGAACCGCGTGCGCCATCACGTGGGCGGCGCTATGGCGCAGCGCGTAGAGTCCGCGGTCGCCCGCCTTTAACTTTTCAGCTTGTCCTGCGTGTCCCATGTCCTTGTTCTGCTGAGATCCTTCGCCAGGCCTTTGCGTTCGCGGCCTGGCTCAGGAGCATCCTTGGCGCGCCATCACGCGCCAAGGACGCTGGGCGATAGTGGGCTCGA
>JACQRB010000005.1 GCA_016206685.1 Candidatus Omnitrophota bacterium
CTGCTGGGCTTCGCCGTCACCAGTCTGAGAAGCGACCGAAGGCGAAGCGTCCCCGCCGTCGGCGGGGACGGCCTTCGGCCAACCAGCAGGTGGGGGGATCATCGGCTCTCCAGGAGTTTGGCGCCGAGCCGCAAATAACTCATCGCCGAAAACACGGTCATGGCCGCGGCGATCACGAGGAGCACGAGCTTCCACGGCAGGTCGAGCAGCACGGTCGGCACGACGAGCATCTGCGCGACGACCGTCCACTTCCCCAGCCGATTGGGTTGAACGCTGATTTTGCCGGTGAAGGCAAACAGCAGCATCGTGCCCATCACCAAGAGCGCATCCCGGCTGATGACGACGAGATTGAACCAGGCGGGGATGCGCATCCAGGACGGCAGGCCATGGATGGTCGAAAGGCTGATGAGCGTTCCCAGGATCAGGAACTTATCGGCGATCGGATCGAGGATCGTCCCGAGCGGCGACTGCTGGCGCGTGGAGCGCGCCACGAAGCCGTCCACCGCATCGGAGAGAATCCCCAGGACAAAGAGCGCCAGCGCGAGGTAGCGAAGGCCGTCACGGGTAGGGCTGTAGTAGACGAGCGAGGCGACGATGCCCGGCACGAGCAAGATGCGGCCCAGCGAGATCTTGTTGGCCAGGCTCATCTGGACCCGGAGGTTTTGAAACGGCTACTCTTTGTAGCGCAACTCGACGCCGTGATTCGGGCAGTACTTCACGTTGTCCGGGTAGACCTCTCCACCCACCGGGCAAAACTTCGTCTGGCCTGTGGTCGCCGGCGCGCTGCTGCCGGCCGCCGGCATTTGCTGCTGCTGGATTTTCTTGTCCTGCTCTTCAAGCGCGTGTCCCATCATCGCGCCGCCTAACGCGCCAAGACCGGCCCCGATCGCCGTCCCCGCGCCGGGGCGGTCAGACTGGTTGCCGATAATCGCGCCGGTTCCGGCGCCGAGCAACCCGCCAAGGACCGCGCCTTGCGTGGTCTTCGATTGCGCCGCCGTCCCCATGCTTTCACAGCCGGCCAGTACGAGCGCGCAGATCGCCATGACAGATCCCATTCCCTTGCGCATGATACACCTCCTTCTTGATTTCAACTTTAGCATAGTCCCCAGGTGAACGCAAGCCTTAGCGCAAGGCGCGCAGGCGCGTCGGGGGCCAGAAGATGCACATGGCCCGGCCGATCAGGAGGCGTTTGGGCACAAACCCCCAGAACCGGCTGTCGTGCGAGGAGGACGAATTATCCCCCAGCACGAAGTACATGCCCTGCGGGACGTCCGTCACGGCATGCTCCTGGCCGAACGGCCCCTGGTTGTAGTAATACGTGGTGGGCGAGGCCTCGCCCCCTGAGGCGATCCGGCCGTTCACGAAGACATGCCCCTCCCGGATCTCGACGGTGTCGCCGCCCACGGCGATGAGCCGTTTGATGAACGGGCGCTTGGGATTCTCCGGGAAACGGAACACGATGATCTCGCCGCGACGGGGCTGGCGGAATCGGTAGAGGAACTTATTGACCAGGATGCGATCCCCCTCGATCAGCGTGGGCCGCATGGAGCCTGAGGGGATCTTGAAGGGGGCGACGATCAAGGTGCGGATGACCAGCGCCAGCGCGGCCGCCCACAGGATGGACTCGAGATTTTCCCGCCAGGCCGATTTGGCTTGAGCGGAAGAGGATGCAGCGGCTGCGGCTCGATGGACGCGGCGCGCCATGTCAGATTTTCAGCACCGCCAAAAACGCTTCCTGCGGGATCTCCACCTGTCCGAATTGCTTCATGCGCTTCTTCCCTTCCCGTTGGCGTTCCCACAGCTTGCGCTTGCGGGTGATGTCCCCCCCGTAGCACTTGCCGGTGACATGTTTGGCCAGCGCCCGGACCGACTCGCGCGCCACGATGTGGCTGCCGACCGCCGCCTGGATGGCCACCTCAAAGAGTTGCCGGGGGATGAGGGTTTTCAGCCGCTCGACGAGCGTCTTGCCCTTCTCGTGCGCTCTGTCCTTTGCGACGATCGAGGAGAGCGGCTCGCAGGGGGTGCCGTTGATCAGGATGTCCAGCCGCACCAGCGCCTCCGGGCGATAGCCGATCAGCTCGTAATCGAAGGAGCCGTAGCCTCGCGAGAGCGACTTGAGCCGGTCGTAGAAGTCCACCAGGATCTCGCTCAACGGGAGCTCCACGGTCAACTGCACCCGGGTTTCGCTCAAAAATTCGGTGGCGCGGTGGGTGCCGCGACGCTGCTTGACGAGGTCCATGATCGCGCTCAAGGCATCGGCCGGCACCAGGATGACTGCGGCGACGTAGGGCTCGCAGATCTCGGCGATGTCAGGCGGGCTGGGGAGTTTGGCCGGGCTGTCGATCTCCAGCGTTGTCCCGTTTCGCCGCTTGACCTGGTAGACGACGCTGGGCGTGGTCAGGACGAGGGTCACCCCGAACTCCCGCTCCAGGCGCTCCTGGACGATCTCCATGTGGAGCAGGCCCAAAAAGCCGCAGCGGAATCCCTGCCCCAGCGCGTCGGACTGCTCCGGCTCGAAGTGGAACGCGGCATCGTTGAGGAGGAGCTTTTCCATGGCGGTCTTGAGCGCCTCCAGCGCCTGGGTGTCCGCCGGATAGATCCCGGCAAAGACCACGGGCTTCACGGGCCGGAACCCCGGCAGCGCGGCCGCCGCCGGCGTGGCCGTGTCCGTGATCGTGTCGCCGGCGACGACGTCGTGCGGGTCGCGGATGTTGGCGGTGAGATACCCCACCTCTCCCGCCGCCAGCTCATCCACCGGCACCGGCTTGGGCGTGAGCACCCCGACCTCCCGGACCTCGAAGCGCGCCTGTCGCCCCATCAGGGTGATGCCCATCCCGCGGCGCAGCCGCCCCTGCACGAGGCGGCAGAAGACGATCACACCCTTGTACGAGTCATAGGCCGAATCGTAGATCAACGCCGCCAAGGGGTGGTCCGGATCGCCTCTCGGCGGCGGGACTTCGCGCACGATCCGCTCGAACACCTCCCGGATGCCCCGCCCTTCCTTGGCGCTCACCAAGCTGATGGCGGGTGTGTCGCGCTGGAAGAGCTGATGGATCTCCTGGGTGACGCGCTCGACTTGCGCATGCGCCAGGTCAATCTTGTTGATGACGGGCAGGATCGCCAGCCCCCGTTGCCGGGCGAGCTGGAAATTGGCGACGGTTTGCGCCTCGACCCCCTGCGTGGCATCAACGATGAGGAGGGTGCCCTCGCAGGCTTGCAGGCTCTTGGCGACCTCGAAGGAAAAATCGACGTGGCCGGGGGTGTCGATCAGATTCAGGGCGTAGTCCTTGCCGTCCGCGGCCCGATAGCGCAGCCGCGCGGAGGAGGCCTTGATGGTGATGCCCCGCTCGCGCTCCAGGTCCATGTCATCGAGCACCTGCTCGCGGAAGTCGCGCCGGTCAACGGTCCCGCTGAGCTCCAACAGCCGGTCGGCCAGCGTGGATTTGCCGTGGTCGATGTGCGCGATGATGCAAAAATTGCGGATGACGGTTTGGTCCATGTCCCGACGGGGGGCGTGCGTTACGAGGTGTTGACCAGTTGCACGCCGAACTCGAGCAGCCGGTTGGCATGGGCGACGGTGAGGCTTTCCGCGTAGACGCGCACGATGGGCTCGGTGCCGGAGCGCCGAAAGAGGAGCCAGTTATCCTGCCGGTCAATCAATTTGACGCCATCGAGCGTGTTCCGCTCGCGCACCGGCACGCCCGCGATGCGCGAGGGGGGATTCGCGGTGAGCCGCTCGAACACCCGGTTGACCTGCTCATGCGGGACCGCGAGGTCCCGGCGGGTATAGCTCCAACGCCCGTAGCGGCGCTCCAGCCGTTTGAGGATCTCCAGCACCCCGCGGCCTTGCGCGGCCATCGCTTCCATGACCAGGAGGGCCATGAGGATGCCATCGCGCTCCGGCAGGTAGCCGCGAATGCCGATCCCGCCCGACTCTTCTCCGCCGATGAGGACCTCGCCCTCCAGCATGAGCTTGGCGATGTGCTTGAACCCGACCGGCACTTCCCGCACGGGCAGCCCGAGCGCGTGGGCCATGCGGTCGATCATCGAGGTGTTGGACACCGTTTTCACGACGGTCCCCTGCCACTTGCGGGAATGAATGAGGTGCTCCAGGAGGATGCACAGGATCTGGCCGGGATTGAGGAAGAGGCCGTTGGCCGCGATGACGCCGATGCGGTCCGCGTCGCCGTCGTTGGCCACGCCGACCTGGGCCCGGCGCCGGCGGACCGTCTTGGCCAGCTCCTGCAGGTGGATCGCAATCGGCTCCGGGGCATGGCCGCCGAACAGCGGGTCCGCCTCGGCGTGGATCGTCTCCACGCGGCAGCGGCCGCCCGCGAGGAGCTGTTCAATGAGACGGCCGGCCGTGCCGTGCATGGCGTCCGCGACGGCCTTCAGGCGGCTCTGACGGATGACCTTGAGATCCACGGCATCGCGGATGCCTTTGAGGAACAGCGGGAGGAACTCCGCGGTGCGCACCACGCGCTGCTCCACGGCCTGCTCGAACGGCAGCCGCTTGATGGGGTGGTGTCCCACGCGGCGCTCGATCGAGGCCACGGTGTCCGTGGTCGCCGAGCCGCCGAAGGCCTCCTTGACTTTGATCCCGTTGTAGATGGCCGGGTTGTGGCTGGCGGTGATGACGATGCCGCAGGCCAGGTGATGCGCCACGACGTAGCGGCTGACCGCGCAGGTGGGGATGGCACGATCCGAGACGACGCTCTGGATGCCGTTGGCCGCAAAGACCTCGCACACCGCCCTGGCGAATCGGTCCGACAGGAAGCGGGTATCGTAGCCCACCGCCATCGTCAGCCGTGCCTGGCCGCCCGCGGCCTCCTGATAATGCTCGGCGATCGCTTGCGCGACGGCCCGCACGTTGTCAAACGTGAAGTGCTCGGCGATGACCGCCCGCCAGCCTTCCGTGCCGAAGACGATGTTCATGGGCTCCTTCCTGCGGCGCGCAGGGCCTGGATCGCGGCCGCGTAATCGGGCTGACGGAAAATCGCCGTGCCGGCGACCAGCATCGTGGCGCCGGCCTGACAGGCGAGCCTGGCCGTGTCGGGATTGATGCCGCCATCCACCGACACCTCTCCCTCGAACCACGCGCGGACCGCGCGGATCTTTTCGAGCATGGCGGGCAGGAACGCCTGCCCCCCGAATCCCGGCTCGACCGTCATGACCAAGACTTGCTCGACGTCAGGCAGATACGGTTTCAGGGTTTCGGCCGGCGTGGCGGGCCGCAGGGACAGCCCCGGCATGATTCCCTGTCGCTTCAGATCGCGCAGGAACGCCCGCAGGACGTGCGGGTCCTGCAACCCGGCCGCCTCGACGTGCACGGTGAGGTGGTTGGCCCCGGCGCGGATGAACGCGTCGGCGTACGCTTCAGGATGCTCGATCATGAGCTGGACGTCCAGCGGCAGTCGCGTGACCCGACGGATCGCCTCGACGATGACCGGTCCGAAGCTGATGTTGGGCACGAAGTGCCCGTCCATCACGTCCAGGTGGAGCCAGTCGGCGCCGGCGCGCTCCACGGCCTTGACCTCCTCGGCGAGGCGGGTGAAGTCACAGGCCAGCATGCTGGGGGCGATGATCAGTTTGCGCATCATGGGCGACACAGGGTTCGCAAGATTTCGGCTTCTTCCTCCGGGACCGGCCCGATCGCCGTCAGATAACAGCGCTCGGGGGTAAACAGGGCGCGGGCCGCCCGCCGGATCTGCTCCGGGCTGACTCGCTCCAGCGCCTGGATCACGTCGCGGGCGTCGGCGATCCGGCCCACGGTGACGGCCTGCTCCCCCATCCAGAGCATGTGGTCCATCGTATCCTCCAGGCCCATGAGGAGCTGTCCCGCGTAGAAGTCTTTGGCCCGGCGCAGCTCCTGCGGGCCGACCCGGTGGCGTTTGATGCGGCGCAGCTCCTCGACCACGGTCTGGATGGTGGTGGCGAGCTTCGCGGCATCGCAGCCGGCTGAGATGATGAACGCGCCCGTGTCGTGATAGCGTTTGATCTGCGTGCCGATTTCGTAGACCAGGCCCCGCTTCTCGCGGACCTCATGGAACAACCGCGAGGACATGTTGGCGCCCAGGAGGACGTGCACCAGCTCCAGCGCGAACCGCTGCGGGTGGGTCCGCGGCATCGCGGGCGTGCCCAGGCACAGATGGGTCTGCTCGGTGTCTTTGTGGTAGAGGCGCACCTGCGGTCCTCGCGCGGCCCGCGGCGCCGGCGCCACGCGGCCGGCCAGGCCCGGCCGGCGTCCGGCAAACGCGCGGCGCAGCCGGCGGAGCACCCGGTCAGGATCCAGCGCCCCCGCGCAGGCGACGAGCATGTTGCGCGGATGGTAGAAGCGCCTCCAGTGCGCCACGGCATCCTGGCGCCTGATGCCGCGGACGGTCGCCATCGTGCCCGAGAGCAGATTGCCCAGCGGATGGTTGGGCCAGAGCAATTGGTTGAACAGGTCCTGGACGTACTGCGCCGGCGCGTCCTCGTACATCCGGATCTCCTCGAGGATGACCTCCCGTTCCTTCTCAAAGTCATCGGGCCTGAAAGCCGGGTGCAGCACCATATCCGAGAGCACGGCGAGGGCACGGTCCAGATGCTTGGCCGGGACTTTGGCCATGTAACAGGTGAATTCCTCGGCGGTGAAACCGTTCAGGCTGCCGCCGATGCCTTCGATGGCTTGGGTGAGCTGCTCGCAGCTGCGGGTGCGCGTGCCTTTGAACAGGAGGTGCTCCAGCACATGCGAGATGCCCGACAGCGCCGAACGCTCGTAACGGCCGCCCACCTTGATCCACACGCCGACCGCGACGGACTCGGCGTGGGCCATGGGCCGCACCACGACCGACAGCCCGCCGGGGAGCTTGGCAGGTTGAGACGTCGCGTTACGGGTGGCGCTGGGCATCGAGGTACGCTTGGAGAATGAGTTGCGCCGCCACTTGGTCAATCAGACGTTTACGTTCGCTCCGGCTGGCGCCTGTCTCCAGCAAGGCGCGCTCGCCTTGCACGGTGGTCAAGCGCTCGTCCAACAGCCGCACGGGACACTGGAGCTTGCCGCGTAAGGGTTCCACGAAGGCCATCACATGGTTGACCTGCTCGCCCCGTTGGCCTTGCAGGGTGAGCGGCAGGCCGACGACCACCGCTTCGACCTCATGCTCGTTGGCCAGGGCCGCCACGGCATCCACGTCCCGGGTCAATTCATGCCGCGTGACGACCGTCAGGCGCTGGGCGGTCAGCCCAAGCGGATCGCTCAGCGCGACGCCGATGCGCCGATCCCCGACGTCAAGCCCCAGCACGCGACCCATCTGCGCCACCGTGTCCTCCTCAGGCGTAACGAGCCAGCCGCGGATCCTGTGAAAGTTGCGCGGTCACCGTGCGCACCGCCTGGGTGGAGCGCGCGTGGCACACCAGCGTCGCAGCCGGCGTGTGGACCACGATGACGTCCTTCAGCCCCACGGCGGCCACGAGGTGTCCCTCGGCGCTGAGGGCTTGCACGTTACGGCTGTCCACCACGATGCTCGGGGCGTTGAGCCTGCGGATGCGCGCCCAGCTCTCCCAGCTGCCCAAGTCTTCCCACACGAAATCGCCCTCCACCACATAGCCCTCCCGCACGTGAGCCATGACGCCATCATCAAACGAGATCGCCTGGAGCGCGCGGTAGGCCGTTTTGGCCTGCTTCGCGAAATCCGCCTGTCCGAACCGCTCCCCCAGCGGGCCCAGGAACCGAGCGTGCCCAGGCAGCCATTGGCGAATCAGGTTCAGGAACGTGCCGGCCTGGCCGACGAAGATCCCGGCGTTCCAGAACACCCGACGTTGGCGCATGAGCTGCCGGGCGGCTTTCGGCGAGGGTTTCTCGATGAACCGGGCCAGGCGGAACACCTGGCATCCCTGCCGGCGCCCCAGCCGCCGGCCGACGCACAGATGCCCCAAGCCCGGATGCACGCGGCTCGGCCGCATGCCGATCATCGCCATCGCCGGATGCGCTGCGACGACCTTAACGGCGGCCCCCAGGCTTCGCTGAAACGCGGCCGCATCCGAAATCCAGTGATCGGCGGGCAGGACGCACATGACGGTGCGCGCCGCCCTGGCGGCCACAATCGCCGCGGCCATGCTGATGCACCCGGCGGTGTTCTTGGGCTCGGGTTCCACGATCACGCTCGGGCGGAACGCCCGTGGCAGGCTGTCGCGGATCGTGGCGGCCTGGTCGCGCGTGGTGATGATGAGCGTGTTGCGCGGCGTGGCCAGCGGCGCCAGCCGCGCGAGGGTCGCGTCCAAGAGCGTGCGGACGCCGTCCACGCGCAGGCACACCTTGGGCATTCCTGCGCGGACCAGCGGCCACAAGCGTTCCCCCTTGCCGCCGGCCATGATGACGAATGCAACATGACTTCTCGACATCACACGGCC
Source organism: Candidatus Omnitrophota bacterium (assembly GCA_016206685.1). Lineage (GTDB taxonomy): Bacteria > Omnitrophota > Gorgyraeia > Aquiviventales > Aquiviventaceae > JACQRB01. The sequence continues at coordinate 8,389 of JACQRB010000005.1, forward strand.
TTTCTCAGCCGCCGGACGAACGCCGACGCCCGCTTGACGGCGGCCCGCGGCGCGGCGCCTTCCAGCTCCCGGATCAACGCGCTGCCGACGATGACGCCATCCGCCACCCGCGCGACCGAGGCGGCCTGGGACGGCGTGGAGATCCCAAACCCGACACAGACCGGCTTGGTGGTGAGCCGCTTCAATTGCCGCACGCCCTGCAGCCACTCGCCCGGCAGGCGGTCTCTGGCGCCGGTGGTGCCGGTCACGGAGACATAGTAGATGAACCCTTCCGCGGCCCTGGCGATCGAGCGCAAGCGCGGCGGCGGGCTGGTCGGGGCCGCCAGAAAAATCGTCGCGATGCCGGCGAGGCCGGCGGCGTGTCGAAACGGCCCCGCTTCCTCCGGCGGCAGGTCGGGCACGATGATCCCGCCGGCTCCACTCTGACAGGCGGCGCGGACAAACCGGCCGGCGCCATACCGGAGAATCGGATTCCAGTACGAGAGCACCACGATGGGGACGGCGGTCCGACGGGCGACCGCGCCCACGATGTCCAAGACCGCTGCCGGGGTCGTGCCCGCGTGCAGCGCGCGCTGCGACGCGCGTTGGATCGTCGGGCCGTCCGCCAACGGATCGGAGAACGGGATCCCCACCTCGAGCACGTCGGCGCCGGCTTCGGCCAAGGCCAACAGGAGCGAGGCCGTGACCGTCGGGCGCGGATCCCCGCCCATGATGAAGGGGATCAGCGCCTTGCGATGCGTGCGGCGCAGGCGCTCAAACGTGGCGCGCAATGACATCAACGTCCTTATCGCCACGGCCAGAGAGCCCCAGGATCACGACACTGCGGCGCGGCAGACGGCGAGCGTGGCGGATCAGGTATCCGATCGCGTGCGCGGGCTCCAGCGCCGGGATGATCCCTTCGGTGTGCGCCAAGAGGGCGCATCCCTGCAAGGCGAGGGCATCCGAAACAGCCGCATACCGGGCGCGGCCGATCTGTTGGTAATAGGCGTGTTCCGGTCCCACGCCCGGATAATCCAGCCCCGCCGCGATGGAGCGGGTGTCGAGAATCTGTCCATGACGGTCCTGGAGGATGAGGCTTCGGGTTCCGTGGAGCACCCCGACAGACCCCTTCGCCAGCGTCGCGGCATGCTGCCCCGGCCGCAGGCCCCGGCCTGCCGCCTCCACGCCGATGAATCGCACCTGCCGATCCTCGACGAACGGATGGAACAACCCGATGGCGTTCGAGCCCCCGCCGACACACGCCACGAGATAATCGGGCAACCGGCCTTCAGCCTTGAGGATCTGCCGGCGCGCTTCCCGGCCGATGACGGCTTGGAAGTCCCGGACCATCATCGGGTACGGATGCGGCCCGACGACCGATCCCAGGCAATAATGCGTGGTGCGGACGTTCGTGACCCAGTCGCGGATCGCTTCGTTGCAGGCATCCTTCAACGTTTTGGTCCCGCTGCTCACCGGCCTGACGGTCGCGCCGAGCAATCGCATCCGAACCACGTTCAAGGCCTGCCGGCGCATGTCCTTTTCGCCCATGAAGACCTCACACGCCAGGCCGAACAGTGCGGCCACCGTCGCGGTGGCGACTCCGTGCTGCCCTGCCCCTGTCTCGGCGATCACGCGGCGCTTGCCCATGCGCACCGCCAGCAGCGCCTGCCCGATCGTGTTGTTGATCTTGTGCGCCCCGGTGTGCAGGAGGTCCTCGCGCTTGAGGTAGACCCGCAACCCCCCCAGCGCCCGGCCCAGCCGCTTGGCCTGATACAGAGGGGTGGGCCGGCCTGCGTAATCCGCCAGATACCCGCGCAGCTCGCGGCGGAACCCGGGGTCGCGCTTGGCCTTGGCGAAGGCCTGCTCGAGTTCATCCAGGGCGGCCATGAGCGTTTCGGGGACAAACTTGCCCCCGAACGGCCCGAAGTGCCCTTGCCGGTTAGGAACGCGGAGAGATGTCATCATGAAATGCGGCAACTCATTATGATAGCGGAAATACCAGCGACGGTCAAACAGCAGGGGCGGCTCTCTTTTGAGAACCGCCCCCCTCTTTGTTCGCTAAAAGTGGTTAGTGGCAGGAGCCGCCGCAGCAGAAGCCGCCTTCGTCCTTAATCGCCGCGCGGATCTTGGCTTGCTTCTTGAGAAGCCGGGCATAGCGATTGCGGCGGCCTTTCATCTTGGAAAGCTCATATTCTATTCTCATGTTTTCATCGAGAGGATTTTTGTTTTGAGATCCGGAAGGTCGTGCTCGACAATCTCCCAAATGCGGGCCACCGAAACGCCAAGGTAGTCGTGGACGAGTACATTCCGCAACCCGATGATGCTCTTCCAGTCCACCTCGGGATGCGCGATCTTGAGCGCATCGGAGAGTTTTAGCACCGATTGGCCGAGCGTTTGGAGATTGCGGATTACGCCGTCTTGGATCAGAAGCGAAGCCATGAATTCGGCATGCCCGCCTAGCGTGTAGTGCTCAATGCGCTCGATGCACTCCAGGACGTGCCGCAAATAGACGGCGTCATCCTTCATAACGGAACAGCTTCTTTGAGCACAGCATCTCTCAGTGGGGCATAGAGGCCGTCCGATTCTACGACTTCGACCCGTCGGCCGAGCAGCGCTTCGAGGTCTACGACCAACCCTCCAGGAAAAAACGGGCTGTGGCGTGGACCCACCTCAATCAGGAAATCGACGTCGCTCTGCGGTCCAGCATCACCACGGGCCACGGATCCAAACACCTGGATGCGCTGGACTCCGTGCTTAGCCGCAATCCGAAGGATCGCTTCCCGTTTCCCAGCTACCACGTCAGGAATTCCCATCACGGCTTACCCTCCGCTTACTCTGACTATCAGTGTAGCATGGGTGCAGGATTTTTTCCCTATCCGGGTTAGTGGCAGGAGCCGCCGCCTTACCCTTCGCGGTCGTCCACCTCAAATTGCACGCCGCACGCCTCACAGACGTACACCGACAGTTCGTAGTGGAGCGTCACAAAGCGCGTCTCGGTCCGGCCCCATTGCGGGCACGCCACCGGCGGCCGCCATCCCTCCGGCTCCTCCGCCTCCTCATCAGCCATCTCTCTTTTTATAGCGGAAATCCCAGCAAGGGTCAACCATCGCCCGTCGCGCTCAGAGCTTGCTAGGGGCAGCGGGTCCTGCCGCTGCGCGACCCCGCCGTCCTCGCTCCGCCAAAGTTCTTTGGCGGATCGTCGGCTACGGGCGGCGGGGGCCCCCGCTCCGCGTCACCCGCTGCCCATGATTTTCAGCAGTATAACGGAGGCGTTACTGCCGGAGCCAAGCTAATAATCATACAGCGTGGCACGTCCAGTAACGCCTCTCCTTTTTCCATGTTCGTGCTCCTTGGTTACTTCCAGTATACTAGCCCGATCAAGCCTCTGCTGGGGACAACGTATCCGCCGGTTGGATGGATTCGAGAGTTTGGTTTTTGAACACAAAATCCCTTAAAGATTTCATAGGCGTTGCGTAGGCTATGCTAAGAGGAATTCTTACTGACCCCTTTGTGGTGCCTGTTGGGCCCCAGATGGCCACATCATCTCTTCCCCAGTTCATATTTCCGTTGATGACACCAAATATAGCATCACTTTCCATTTTGAAGAGCGGTGCTCCACTGTTTCCGCCTAAATTCACACTGTTAAGTTGGACATGCTGGTATTTTTCTCCACCGATAATTGTTTCGACGAATGAAGATACTATTCCTTCCTGTACAGCGAGAGGGCTCCTATCAAATTGATAATCATGATGGCTCGGAAATCCACCAAAACATATACGATCTCCATAGTCCAACCGGCTACGCCAGTCTATCTTGCAGACTTTAAATTTTGACGCATCTGCGTCAACCTTAAAGAGTGCAACATCTAATTTCTCATCAAAGTCACTTAGTTTGGCGTCGTAGAAAGAGCCGCTTGAGAGTTCAACCTTGGGTATAAATCCTAGTGTTTTGTAGAACGCGTCGAGCTGCGAATGCTCATTGACTCCTGAAACCTGTTTAAAGTCTGGTGAAATTCTGAGATGTCGCAATTCTCTTCCAAAAGCCACATGGAAACAGGTAAGGAAGTCCCCTTTTTTATTTAGGAAAAATCCCGAGCCTGCACTCCAGCGCCCACTTGGATGATACGCAACAAACCGATAAACACTTTGGCATATTTTCCTAATGCTGCGATTAAAATTTGCAGACATAATTTTTAAGCCTCCCGCTTGCTCCGTGGAGCTGATTGGATTGCAGGAACTCCCGCTGCATTAGCGAGACAAACCGTGTATGACAGTAGCAGCCCCTGTGTCACCTTTAAAACTCTCCGGAACTCAGCGGCCCGTGCCCACTTTCGCTCATGCTCAACGAGCGAGGTGCTTGAATTGCGTGTATCCTCATAGGCCCGTAACTCAGGGTGCCAGTATGCAAGCACAGGGCGGAGATGGCAGTTCAGTATGTTGAGCGCGATTTGACCAAGTGAAAGGCTCTCAGATTTTTTAGGCCTCCCAATGCTTGGTCCATATTGTCTAAGAATTTTCCGAGTTTCGCCAAACATCGCGTACAAAGAGGAGAGTGCTTCACGGAGCAGCCCCTCATTATCCTCTAATTCTTGTGTCGCTATTCTTGTTGTCATTTCGATGTAAAGTTCCCAGGCAGCCTTTTGATCAGCGTCGTCTACCTCGAGCATGCCCTCAATCGTGCACTGTGGTAGTGAAAACCCGCTAATCTTGAGTGACGGCGATGTAATTTTTACACGGACTTCTTTCAGACGCATACTCAGCCGCCGAGCAAAGTCTTCTTTCCATAGAGCAATTTCGCTATATCCGAGGCTTTCTTGTGTTGCTGCAAACGTTCGCGATTCAGGTAGGCTTCGTTTATGAGTTCAGTGAAGGCCGTAGGCGCCCAACTTGAGAAGCGAACTAAACCGGCATCGTAGTACTTTTTGAACTCTGACGGTAACACAGCTTGCTCAACGTCCTTGAGCGCAATGGCGAGCAGCCCGTTACCTTCCAAAATGCTGTCTTCCACTTCCCAATCGCTCCACTTGCTTAACCAGTAATTGACGCCGATCAAGACAATCGTCACGCTCGCTGGCCTGATGTGCTGTTCTCGGATGACGCGACGTTTGTACTCATCGCTCTGCCCCTGAATCTCTCGGTCGAGTTTATGGCTGATGAAATCTACACCGATGCTAAGCTGTCTGAGTCCCAGGAACCCATTGACTTGGTCGGTGTCATCGTGATCGTGACTAACAAAAACCTTTCGCTTAGGCACTTCGCTGCCAAGCAGACTATTCCGAAGAAGGAACGGAAATGGGGGCACACTGCTCATATCTCCCTCCTATACTACTGTCGTTACTCTGCGCCCGGACTAACAAAAACCCTCGCCGCAAGGCGAAGGTTTAATTATTTTAACGTGCCAGATACCCCTTCTGCGTAGCACGACTTCTGAATTGTGGAAGTTAAAATACGCTTTTTTTTAATGGATGTCAAGCGGGGGTCGGAAGAGATGAACTGGCTTGCCGAGGTGAGATTTGAGGGCGAGGCGGTAGGCGGCGTGGGCGAGGGAGATGTCGTGGGTGGCGAGGCCGGTGGAGTCGAAGACCGTGATTTGCTTGGCTGACGTTCGGCCGGATTTGCGGCCAATGAGGATATCCCCGACGGTGGCGTGGATTTGCTTGGGAGAAAACTGCTTCTTGGTGACGGGCACGTTGATTTCGCCGCCATGGATGGCCTGCCGGCGGTCATCCACGACGACGAGGGCTTCGCGAAGGATCGCCGCATCTAGTTCTTGCTTACCCGGCGCATCAGCGCCGATGGCGTTGATGTGGGCGCCTGGCTTGACCCACTGGCGCATGACGAGCGGACGCCGGGAGGGCGTGATCGTGACGATGAGGTCCGCCTCGGCGACGCAGGCCTTGATACCGGCCACCGGCGACCACCGAACCCGCAGTTGGCGCCTGAGCCGAACGCAGAACCGCGCGGCTTCTCCCGGGATGCGCCCCCAGACCCGGACTTCGTCCAGATGGAACAGCTCGGCCAGCGCCAAGACTTGCGCATCGGCTTGGCCTCCGCAGCCAACCAGCCCCACGACGCGGCTGTTGGGCCGGGCCAAGGCTCTGGCAGCGACCGCCGCTGCCGCGGCCGTGCGCAGCTTGGTGATCAACAGCCCGTCCATGACCGCCAGCGGCACGCCGGTGGCCGGATCGTTGAGCACGATGATGGCCATGATGGTGGGCAGTCCCCTGGCCGGATTGGCCGGATGGACGTTGACCCATTTCATGCCGCAGCAGGCAGGCTGAGCCAGATACGCCGGCATCGCGCGGAAATCACCTCGCGGCAGCGGCAGGTAGAGCTTCGGCGGCATGGTCGCCTGCCCCAGCGCCTGTGTCTTGAACGCCTGCCGGACGAGGCGGATGGCCGTCGGGATGCCGATGAGACGTGCGATGTCCGCTTGGGTCAGGATGAGCGTGGTGCGCCGGTGGGTGCGCGACTTAGTCTGGGCGGAGAGGGTGGCCGCCGTCATGTCAGCGGCGCAGGAGCAAGACGCCAATGACGATGAAGAGGACTCCTACGAGACGTCCCGCAGTGATGGGCTCACGGAAGAACACCCACGCCAGGATCGCGGCCACCAAGGGATAGGCGCCGGAGACCGGCGTGACTTGGGAGACGTGCCCGACCTTCAAGGCGTGGTAGAACATCATCTGGCCCACCACGCTCGCCAGGAATCCCCCCAGCGCGAGCAAGGCGAACGACCCCGCGTTCAAATTCGCCAGCGCCTTCCAGGGCGACCACCACAGCCCAAGGATCAGCACGCCGACGATGACACCGGCGCTGCGGGCGAACACCCCGATCGTGGGATCGGAGCGGGCCAACCCTTGTTTCTCGATGAGGGGAACGATCCCCCAAATCAGGGCGGTCAGGAGCGCGAACCAGAACGCGCTCATCGTGTTATTCCAACAACAGTTCTTTTCGCGGTTCCGAGCGTTTGAAATACTCCAAGGTCGGCAGGATGGGCGCGTACTCCTCCGGATACGGGATGACAAACGTGACGGTTTCATACACCCCTACGCCGGTCCGGATCACGCCTTTGACGAGCCCCACGGCGGCCCCGGTGAACAGGCTCGCGGCGGTATCCGCCTGGGTGTAGTGCTTTTGGATGTTCAACGGGAATTCCAGCCACCCGCCCAGCGTATTCCCCACTCCCCGCCCAAGTTTCCCGAGCGCGGGATAGAGGTTGTAGCGCAGCAGCAGCTTATCGGTTTTGTCGGTCGCCGCGGGCGCGGGCGGCCGCGCCGCATCCAGGCGCGAGGCGAGCAGGCCGCTGATGACGATGGCCCCGAGCACGACGCCTGGCAGGTGCTTCATGGTTCCTCCGCTGTGCAGGATCAAGTGATGAGTCCGAGCGCCTTCAAGCTGGTACATTCCCTCGAACCGATCACGAGGTGGTCCAGCACTTCGATTCCCAGCAATTTTCCGGCTTGAACCAGCCGTTTGGTGAGCGTCACGTCGTGCTCAGAAGGCGCCGGGTCGCCGGAGGGATGGTTATGCGCGATAATGACGCACGCGGCGGAGGCGGCGATGGCTTCCTTGAACAGCTCGCGGGGATGGACCAAGCTGGCGGACAGGCTGCCGACGGCGATGGGGCTGATGCGGATGAGATGATGCCGGGCGTCCAACAGCAGCGCGAGGAAATGCTCTTTCTTTTTCTCCGCCAGCCGCGGCTGCAACAAGGCGGCGGCAGCCTCCGCGGTGTCGATCGGATGCGGGCCCGATGAGCGCGGCTTGGCCACGCGTCGCGCCAGCTCAGCCGAGGCTTTCAGCTGCACCGCTTTGGCCGGGCCCACCCCCCGGACCTCGGCCAGCTGCTCCACGGAAGCCTCGGCGATCCCCCGCACGTCCCCGAATGCCTTGAGGAGACGCTGGGCGGTGACCAGGACCGATTCGCCGGCAATGCCCCTGCCGAGGATGCAACACAGCAGCTCCTGCTCCGAAAGAGCTTCGGCACCCAGCGCCACCAACCGTTCTCTCGGACGTTCGGACGCCGGCAAGTCGCGCACAGTCAGCCCAGCATGACTCGCGCGGCCTACGCGCGAGGCTGGAACAAGTGGCATCTGACTCCTTTCCGCATGAGTATAGCGGCCTGGCTTGGTTCTGTAAATGCCACGGCTCATCGGGAATGGCTGACGCCGACCTTGGCGCACACGCGGGTGAGCGGGCAGCGGCTGCACCACGGCGAGGTGGGGTGACAGAGGTTCTGTCCGAATGTGACCAGCAGGTCGTTATAGATCTGCCAATACCGTCGAGGCAGCCGCCGCCGCAGCGCCATCTCCGTGCGCTCAGGGGTCCTCGTCGTGACGTAGCCCCACCGATTGCTGATCCGGTGGACGTGCGTATCCACGCAGATCCCGTCCTGATGAAAGGCGAGGGTCACCACGAGGTTCGCGGTCTTGCGCCCGACCCCCTTGATGGTGAGGAGCTCCTCCAAGCTCTCCGGTACCCTGCCCTGATAGCGCTCCAGCAAGGTGCGGCAGACGGCTTTGAGGCAGCGGGCTTTCGTCCGGTAGAACCCCACCGGATAGATGGCTCGTTCGATGGTCCTCGTCGGCAATCGGCTCATCGCCTGGGGCGTGCGGGCCAGGCGAAACAGGCGCCGGGAGGCTTCGCGCGTGGTCGCGTCTTTCGTGCGCAGGCTCAAGAGACAACTGATGAGCGTGGTGAACGGGTCGTCCCGATAGCGCCCGACCACCGGCTCCTGCCACTGCGCGACGAGGCGCGTGAGCGTGCGGATGACCCGGGCGATATTCCGGTTCGTCACCATCGAGCCGAATCACCACACGCCCGCAAACAGCTCACGGACCTTGGCGGCCGGGTCGGGCGCCCTCATCAGCGACTCGCCGATCAGCACCGCGTGGACTCCGAGCGTCTTGAGGCGTTGGACTTCCTCCGGACGCTGGATGCCGCTTTCTGCGACGATGACGATGCCTGCCGGGATCTTGGGGATGAGCCGCGCGGTCGTCTCCGGATGCATGGTGAAGGTATGCAGGTTGCGATGGTTGATGCCGATCAGCCGCGCATCGGCGGCGAGCGCTTTCGTCAACTCTTCTTCCGAGTGGACTTCCACCAGCGCATCGAGCCCAAGTTGCGTGGCCAGTTGTAAGGAATCGCGTAGCTGGGCATCGCTGAGCACTTGCACGATCAAGAGCACGGCATCCGCCTGGTAGTAGGCGGCTTCATAGAGCTGGTAGGCGTCCAGGATGAAGTCTTTGCGCAGGATGGGAATCTCCGTGAACTGCTGGACATCCCGCAGGAAGTCGAGGGTCCCTCCGAAGAAGCGCTCGTCGGTCAGCACGGACAGCGCGGCCGCGCCGGCGTCCTGCAATTGCTGCGCGAGGCTGACCGGGTCGAACCGTTCGCGCAGCATCCCCTTGGAAGGGGATTTGCGTTTCAGCTCCGCGATCAGCGCCGGCTTGGCCGAGGCGTCCTCCAAGGCGCGTCGAAACCCCCGGGAGCTGCGCGGGACGGGCACCCGTTTCTCAAGCTCCTTCAGCGGGAGCCGGATTTTCGCCGCCTCGACCTCCCGGCGTTTGGCCGCGAGGATGTCGTCGAGGATCGTCATCGGTTGGAGAGTTCCACCACGCGTTCGAGCAGCGTCAGAGCTCTTCCGGAGGCCAAGGCCGTTTCAGCTTTGGCGACGCCCTCTTGGAGGCTATAGGCCCGGTCCGCCACGTAGACGGCGCACCCGGCGTTGAGGGCGACGATGTCGCGCTTCCGGGAGGGCGCGCCACTCAACACGTCTCGCGCGAGGCGCGCGTTTTCCTCAGCCTCGCCGCCGCGCAAGTCCTCCAGCGTGGCGCGAGGGAGGCCGAAATCCTCCGGTCTCAGACGCAGGGGTTCGACCACGCCGCCGCGCACTTCGAGCGCCTGCGTCTCCTGCGTGGTGGTGACTTCGTCCAGCCCGTCCACGCCGTGGACCACCATGCCGTGGCGGATCCCCAGCCGCAGGAGCGCCTGCGCCACCGGCATGAGCAGCGCGGCCTCCGCGACGCCGACGAGCTGAAAGGTCAGCGGGGCGGGGTTGGCCAACGGCCCGATCAGGTTGAAGATGGTGCGCCGCCCAAGCTCCTTGCGGATGGGGGCCACGATTTGCATGGCCGGATGGAAGCGCGGGGCAAAACAGAATCCGAATCCCAACTCCTCAATGCTCTGGGCGACGCGCTCAGGGCTGGCTTCGACGTTCACCCCCAGCGCCTGCAGCACGTCCGCGCTGCCGCAGCGGCTGGAGGCGGCCCGGTTGCCGTGCTTGGCGATGCGCACTCCGCAGGCGGCCGCCGCCAGCGCCGCCAGCGTCGAGACGTTGAAGGTCCCCTGCCGGTCGCCGCCGGTGCCGCA
>JACQRB010000038.1 GCA_016206685.1 Candidatus Omnitrophota bacterium
GGCAGCCATACGTCTGGAGACAAACGCTTTTCTTCATTCTTCCCCGGCATCGGAGACGCGGCGGCGGGCGGATTTGATCTGCGTGCGGTGGTGCTTGGCCGCCAGCATCTTCTCCTTGGCGCGGCGGGAGCGGCGGCGTTTCTGCCGGCGGATCTTGGCGATGCGCTGCGCCGCTTCGCTCAGACGCCCCAGGCGCTGGGCTTCCAGCCGGTCCAGCAGCAGGCGGCGAGCCAGAAAGCGGTTCAAAGCCTGGAGCCGCTCGCGCTGGCAGCGCACCTCCAGCCCGCTGGGCCGGTGGCGCAGGACGACGCACGTGGAAACCTTGTTGGCCCGTTGGCCGCCGGGGCCGGAGGAGCGGAGGAACCGCTCCTCCAGATCGCCTTCGCTGACCCCCAGCCGCCGCATGCGCTCGGCCAGGGCCAGCTGCTTCGTGACCGACACCGGAACGCTTCCCATTACCTGGATTCCCGTCAGCGCTTTTTGTATGGCCGACTGTGTGTTTTCAGCCAATCCGCGATGCCCTGCTCGGTCAGTTTGCCTCGAGCCATTTCCATCACGAAATCAAACTTGGCTTCCTCGGCCGCGTGCAGGTCGTAGCCGTTCAGCCGGAGCATGAGCCGCATGGCTTCAAAGCCGACTCGCTTGTTCCCATCGACAAACGGATGGGTGAGGATGATCGAGTGGCCGAGCGCGGCAGCCTTGCTCACCAGGTCGGGATAGAGATCCCGGCCACCGAAGGACGCCTGGGGACGGTAGACGGCAGATTCCAGCAAGCCCTCATCGCGCAGGCCGATCGTCCCCCCGCTCTGCTGGATGACCTGCTGGTAGAGGTACAGGACTTGCTTCGGGTAGAGGTAGTTCACGCTTTCGCCAGACGCTTCAGGAGGGCGCGGTCTTCGCTCAGAAGGGCGTCAACGTCCCGTCGGAAGTCTGCCGACACGACGTCTTGCTTCAACTGCTGCAGGACCAGGGCAATCCCCTTCCGCACGAGCGTGGATTTCGGGATATGCGTTGTCCGGGACGCCCGTTCCAAGAGCTTCAGTTGCTGCTCCTCGAGCTTCAAACTCATCGCCTTCATCGCTCCTCACCTCCGGTATCTAATATACTATACTATATAAGTATATTCAAGTATTACTTATAGGGGCACGCTCAAGCGGACGGCAGGAGGCTCGTCATCCCCGCCCGGCTTCGGATTGCGGCGTTCCGGCCCCTGGGTTCCGGGAGCAATCACCGGCCCCTCGCCTTCGACCCGAACCCAGCGTCCGCCCATGTACACTTCCCTGACGCGCCGCCGGTGACGGCCTCGTGGCGGCCGTTGCCGGCCGGCGGCAGGACGCGAGGGTTGCCCTGCGGGTGGGGCGAGCGAAACGGGAGGCGCTCCGCCGGCTTTCTCACGGCGCCCTTGGGGAGCGGCGGACGGAGTCGCTCGTCGCCTGCGCCGCCGTCGCCGATGCCGATGAGGCGGGTTGGACGCTGCCGGCGCATCGGCGGCCTGACGGAACTCGACCCTGTGGCGCTGCGCCAGCTCCTGGAGGGTTTGCGCCGTCGGGGAGGCGCCCGCGCGGGAGAGATCGCGGAAAAAGGCTTCCAGGCCAGGCGGCGCCGACACCCACGCGATCTGAAGCGTCCCCGTGCCGGTATTGCGCAAGCCATGCCAGGCGCCGCGGGGCACGTACAGCATCGCCCCGGGGACGACGACGATGACCCGCTCATTCAGGGTCGCACGGCCCTGCCCTTTGTGGACGAACAGCACCTCGTCCTGATCGAGATGCTTGTGGGCGGGCATCTGGGCGCCGGGCAGGAGCGTCTGGGTGCCTGCGGCAAACGCCGTGCCGGTTGAGCCCGGATCGACCGCAATGATCACCTCACCGGAAGCCGGGGGCCCAAGCTTCAAGACTTCGCCCTTCTCCGGTGCACGCGACGGGTTCATGGACTAAGGAGCGATGCGCAAGTCATAGGTCGCCGTCCCATCCGTCAGCGTGACATGATCCGCCTGGATGTCCAACACCTGAAACCCCTCGACCTCATCTCCCACCGCGAGCGTCGCGCCGTTGATCATGGCCAACGGATGGCTCGCGTCCCAGAGGATGCCGGAGAGCGCCAGCTCTCCCATCGCCTGCCCTCTGCCGGCGAGAAACGGATCGCGGCTCCAGGTGAGCAATTGCGCCCGTTGGAGCTGGATCGCCCGGTGGGCCGGGTCAGGCTCGAGCGCCGGAGGCGCCCCGCCAAAGTTCTGTGGCGGGGACGCGACGGCGGGGCGCGGCGTCATGGGCGTTGGACGCCGCCAGGCCCGCAGATAGACCAGTCCACAGATCACGACGAGCGCAGTCAGGATGAACGCCTGCCGTCGCTGTGGCATCGCGGCCTATGAACGTCCCAGCAGGTACACCGCGAGCCGCACGGTGGCCTCCAGCCGGGGATGCAGGTCCGGTTTGTGGCTGACGGAGAGCGTCTCAATGGCCACGACCGCCGGCAGGCGCTCGAGCGAGCCGAGAAACTCCCCGAGGCTGCGATACCGCCCCGCCAGATTCAGCGCGACCGGCACGGGCCGCAGCGCCAGGGCGGGTCCCAGCCGCATGGCGCGCTCCGCCGCGTCCTCGGTGGGGAGTTGGCTCGCGCGGAATTCCAGATGCCAGCGCTCCGCCTCGCGCCGCAGCGTGTCCAAAATGCTTGCCAGCGCCTCATCGGTTCCCAGCCGGGCCTGGAAGGCGTCAAAGCGCGCGCGCGTCTCTTGAAACGCGGCGTCTTGCGCCGGCAGCCTGGGAAGGACGCCCTGCGCATCGGCGAGCTTGACCCGCAATTCGTGGATGGCCGCCGCGCGGTCCCGCAGGCGCCCCACCACGGGGAGGTAGACCCATCGGACGAGGAGCACCAGCAGCGCAGCCGCAGCGACCAGCCCAAGGAGCAGACGATGCCAAGGCGTGAGGGATAGCCGCATCGGATTCATCCCACCACCTGGCTGCCAGCCCGTCCGGGCTGGCGAACAATCAAATGTATGAAAGCAATGGCCATGTTCGCGGCTCGCCTCTGGCGAGCCCAGCTAGGTGGTGGGATCATTCCAGTTGACACTCAATGTCAAAGGTCGTGGCTTGACCTGCTCCCACCTGAACCCGGGAACTCCGCAGGTGGACGTCCCGAAAGAAGACGGACGCCTCCAACGCATCGAGAAACCGCGCGAGATCCCCCTCAGTGGCAGCCCCGCCCGTGGCGAGCGTCCCCTGCAACGTCAGTTGCATCACAGCAGAAGCCGAGGGAGACGACGCGCTTGCCATGAGCGACGTCAACGTCACGCTGGAGGGGGCCAGTTGCGTCAGTTCCTTGAAGATCCCGTCCCACAACGGTTGACGCTCCGTAAATCCCCGGACCATCGCCATCGCGCCCTCCAGCCGCTGCGTCTCTTGAGCCATCTGCAGGTAATGATGGTAGGCCGGCTCCACGGTCTGCCAGTCGCGCTGGACGCGTTGGAAGGCGGCGCCAGACCCAAAAGCGAGCGCCTGCAACACGCCATACACCCCGATCGCTACCGATCCGGCGGCGACGGCCATGGTCTTGAGACGACGCCTGGCAGCCGCCTGCCGACGACGAACTTTCAGCTCCGCCGGAACCAGATTCGGGGATTGGCCGTGCATCAGCGCCGCCCCGATCGCCGCCGTCAAGCGGGGTCCCTCATCAAGGAAAGACGCCTCTGCCGTGGTGGACGAGGCCCACGTCAGAAACTTGAGCGGATTGACCAACTCCACCGGCAGGCCGAGGCCCTCACCCAAAAATGACTGGAGGTGTTTGAGGCTGGCGCCGCCGCCCGCCACCAGCAGACGCTCAATGCCCGATTCGCCCATCTGGACCTTGTAAAAGTCAAAGAGCCGAGTCGCCTCAGTGAGCAGCTTCTCCAGGACGACCCGCATCAAGGCCGCCAACTGGGCGAGCGGAATCCCTTCGTCAGTGGCGCCCTCCACGTTGCCCGCGAGCACGCCGTAGTGTCGCTTGAGCTGCTCCGCTTTGGCCAGGTCCAACTGTTCACCCCGTTCCGAGGCCATCACGCCGGCCAGCGCCTGCGTCAGATCCGTGCCGCCCATGGGCACATCCCGCGTGAACCGCGGATGGCCGTCTTTCATCACCATGACATGAGTTCGCCAAGCCCCGAGTTCCATGAGCGCCACCGACCCCTGCAATCGCCCCGGCACAAGCGCCTGAAGCGCCCGGCGCAGCGCCAACACCGTCGGGACGACACTCGCCACCCGCGCTCCGGCCTGCTCCACCAACGCGATCTGCTCCTGCACGAAGCGCAAGGGAGCGGCGGCGACCAGCACGTCCAGCTTCTTGATGTCTTTCTCCCACACTTCTCCGAGGACCTCGAAGTCGAGCACCGCCTCCTGCAAAGGAAACGGCAGCTCATCCTTGACTTGCCATTGCACCGCTTCGGCCAGCTCTTCCACGGACATCGGAGGAACGCTCACGCATCGGATGATGACCTCAGGGCCCCCGATGGCGAGGTGCACCTCGCTTGCCCCGCCCTCCCTGATGACCGCTTGCAACCACCCGAGACGGTCTTTGGGATCGGGCGCCGGCGCGCTTGGCAAGTCTTGCAACACCTGATTGACGAGACGAAAGCCGGCGCCGGTCTGCTCAAGCTCCGCCAGTTTGATGGACGCGCTGCCGAGATCCAGCCCCACCCACCGCGTGGAGCTCTTGGCTTGGCGCCAGTAGCGCAGTAACATCGAGGGACTCACCATTGCGTTGAGAACGTCCCCCGATCCAACGACACCGCACTACTGGCTGTATTGTACGTCTCCAGCTCGTCGATCGCGGCCCGCTTGCTGCTGGGCACACTGGTCAAATACGCCCGAAAATACCGATGGGAGGCGGCCGTGAAAGTCGCGGTCCAGGTCTTGCTGGGCGATTCCACGACCGACAGCCCCGCCGCCCCCGTCCAGGAGGAGGCGTCATCCGACCACTCGATCGTCAGGCCATCAATGTTGTCGTCCTCCTTGACGATGATGCTGTTCAAGGTCGTCGCCAACTGCAAATCCATCGCCAGCCACGAGCCGCTGCCTTTGGTGTTGGACTCCCAGTTCGTGCTGGTGCTGCCGTCCTTGGCCTGGTCAGGGGTGTTGTCGCCCTTGGAGGATGAGGCGGAGGCCACCGCGTTCGGATTGCGGGACAGGTTCGTGTAGGTCGTGACCGTGCTCAGCGTCACCTCGCGTCTGGCCACGACGGTGGCCGCATCCGGCAGGTAGCCGTCAGCCGTGATCGTGTAGGGATTGCTGCCGGTGATCACGACCTGATACTGGCCGATCGCACTGCTCGACGGAAACGATTCCGTGCAAGGACTGCCGCTCGTGCAGGTGGCGGCGCTCCATGCGCCGGCGGCGACTTGCTGGCGCGCGCGCTGCACGCCGGCCTCGGCCAGATAGAACGCCTGGCGATCCAGCACCTGCTGCTTGCCGGTCAGAAGGCTGTTGTGCGCGAACAGCCCCACCGCCACCGCCAATCCGGCGAGCACCAACAGGAAGAAGAACGTCAGCACCAGGACGGCGCCCTGCCGCTTAGAGATTTCGTATGAACACCGCATGATCCACCGTCAGGGCTTCCTGGTCTTTCGTCACCGTCGCGGTCACTTCCACCACGCGAATCGTATCCTCCGCGCTGCCAGCAACCGGTTCACTCAACTGGGTGCCGGCGGAGTCAAAGAAGTTGAAGTCAAACGCCGTGAGGTCGCGCAGGATCACACGCGAGCTCGTGGCGGCGTCATCCCGCGATAACGTCCCGGCTGCGCTATCGTAGGTGTACTCTACATCGTTGACGCTCGGCGTGTCGAACTGGAACCGGGCGGTATCCGCGCTGTCCACATTGTTGCCGGTGCCGGCGTCGCGGACAAAACGTTCCATGGCGCTGGTGAGCTCCTGGCGGATGGTCTCGCGCTCATCCGCCGCGTTGACGGCCCGCAAGCCGATGATGACCGTATCGTAGACCACGCCGAAAAAGATTCCCGCCAGCACCAACACCAGCATGAGCTCCAGCAGCGTCACCCCACGCGCATCCAGGACCCGCCAAGCGGGATACACGCTAGTCCGCTGAGCGCAATGTGGACACAGTAACATTCGTCGTCCCGGCGGCGCCTTGAGTCGGCCAGGCAATCTGGACATCCAATTGGGTCAGGTTAGCGGTGTTGTACGGGGCCACGGCCGTCAGCACCGTGACGGTCACCGTGCGCGTAAAGCGGCTAAAGGAGGCCCCTGAGGGAATGGTGCAGGCGGTGTTCGCTTGGCTGGCGAGGTTGGCGTAGGCGACGTTGCGCAACGTTTCCTGACAGCGTTGGGCAAGCAACGTGGCGATGAGGACGTTTTCCCCATCCGTGGAACCGGCCTGGGCGCGCTGGAACACTTCGATCAGCGCCACGGTCCCCATGGCTAACAGCACCAGGGCCAGCATTACCTCGAGCAGCGTGAACCCCCGCGGCCGGCGGCTTAACAACTCGGGGCTCCGGCCGGGGTGCCGTTGGTCACACAGATGTCGTCCATCGTCGTCGTGCCCCCCGTGAGAGTCCCGGCCGTCGAGATGGCGGTGATCGTCGCCGCGCGGTCGGGCCCATAGGAGAAGACGACGTAGTACACCGGCGTGGTCCCCGTATCGCGGAAATAGGTATAGCTGGTCCCGGCACGGAAGGGGTCGTTGGGGATGGAGCTCACGATCCGGGGCGTGGCGCTGGTCAAGCTGCTCAAGGCCGTGGGCAAGGCGTTGCTGTTATGGATGTAGTAGGACTCGATGGCGGTCGCCAAGGTGCGCAGCTCCGCCCGGGCCCGTTGAATGGACGCTTCGTCCTGGGTCCCGCGAAACTGCGGGAGGAGCGCCCCGATGAGGATCGCGATCACGACGATCACGATCATCATTTCGATCAGCGTAAACCCGCGATTCTTCATCGCACCTCCTTAATGGATCACGTTCACCAGCCGAAACATCGGCAACAGGATGCTCGCCATGATGAAGGCCACCATCCCTCCCATTATAATCAGAAAGAGAGGTTCCACAAACGCTATCGCCCGCTTGAGCCCATGCGCGACGAGCTGATCATAGTGATCCGCCAGCTCCTTGAGCATGTGATCCAAGGTGCCGGAGCTTTCTCCCACGGCGATCATCTGGATGGCCATCGGGGGAAACTCGCGGCTGGCCTTCAAGGGCTCGGCGAGGCTGCCGCCCTGCCGGACGCTCGTGTGGATGCTGCGCACCACATCGGCGATGACCACGTTGCCCGCCGTCTGCTGGGCAATCGCCAAGGATTCGAGAATCGGCACCCCGCTGGACAGGAGCGTCTCCAAGGTCCGCGCAAATCGCGACAGGGCGACTTTTCTCACCAAGGACCCGATCACCGGCAGGCTTAAGGTCCAGCCATCGAAGGACCGGCGACCGCGCGGGGTACGCAGCAGGGCGCGGATCGCGATCCCCAGCAGCCCGAGCCCCACGAGCATCCCCAGCCAGAATCCTCGAAGCCACGTGCTCAGGCGATACAGGATGAGCGTGGGCAGCGGCAAGGGCACCCCGGCATCCAGGAAGATCACCATGAACTTCGGGATCACCCCCATCACCAGGAAGGTCATAATCCCGATGCCGAGCGCCAGCAACAAGGCCGGATAGGTCAAGGCGGTCTTGAGATGCTCGCGCAATTCCGCTTGATGCTGCTGGAAGACCGCCAAGCGGCCCAAGATCTCATCGAGTTTTCCAGACACCTCCCCGGCCCGCACCATGTTGATGAACAGATGGGAAAACACGTGGGGATGCTGCGCCAGGGCCTCGGAGAAGGCCCGACCGCCCTCCACCGATTCGGCGACGCGGCCGATCGCCTCTCGCAGCCGCCGATGCTCCGTCTGGGCCTCGAGCGTCTTGATTGACGCCACCAGGGGGATCCCCACTTGAATGAGTTTGGCCAACTGCACGTTGAACAGGACGAGATCCTCGTACCTCACCCCCTGCCACCGGCCCAGGAACGAGCCGAGACTCGGCGTCTGGCGCACCTCCTGGGTGCGCGTCACCAGATAGCCCATCCGCTTGAGCTGCTCGGCAAGCGCCTCCGGATTCGGGGAGGCCATCATCCCCGAGACGGCGTTGCCCCGTTCATCCCTGGCGAGGTAGTGGTAGGAAGGCATGCGCCTCAGGGCGAGGGCGACTTGAGCTTGGTGTGCACGCGCAGGCACGTCTCGATCACGCGCACCAGCTCAGAGAGGCTGTTGTTCTTGGGAAAGAATCCCGCAATCCCCAAGCTGCTGGCCTGGCTGATGTTCTTCTCATCCTGATAGGCGGCCGTGACCATCACGACCGGCAGATCCCGGGTCAGCGCCCGGATCCGGCGCAGGGTTTCGATCCCATCGATCCCCGGCATGTTGATATCCAGGAAGACCACATCCGGCGGGGCGCGCTTCACCAGCTCCACCGCCTCTTCCCCGCTGGTGAGCGTCGTGACCGCGTAGCCCTTGGATTTCAGCCAGAAGGCGACCGGCTCCAGGAAATCGGTCTCATCGTCAACCATCAGGACGTTGATGGTGCGCTCCATCGTCAGCTTATCCTTTCGTGTCCGACGGGGACGCGACGGGGAGGCTGAAGGCAAACCGCGAGCCTTTGCCTTGCTCGCTCTCCACCCAGATCCGGCCCCCATGCAGCTCCACAATTTCCTTCGTGATCGCCAACCCTAATCCGGTCCCTTTGGCTTCCCCGGCTCGCCGTGCGCCGGCTTGAAGCTGTTGGAACTTCTGGAAGAGCTTGGGCAGATCCTCCTTGGCGATCCCCTGGCCGGTATCCGTCACGCTCACTTCCACCTCCCCGCCACCCTCCGCGAGCTTCGCCTCGACGGTGATCGAGCCATCCGGAGGCGTGAATTTGACGGCGTTGCCGATGAGGTTCGTCAACACCTGTTCGATGCGCGCGGGATCCAGGCTGAGCGCGGGCAGCGCCTCCGGCGTCTGGGCCGTCAGGCGCACCCCCTTGCTCGTCGCCCAGGCCCGCAAGGTCTCACAGGTGCGCTGGATCACGGCCTGGATCGCGGTGGGCTCGCGGCGGAGCTCCACCTTCTTCGCCTCGAGCTTGGCCAGATCCAGCAGGTCATTGATCATGGCGTTGAGCCGATCGAGGTTGCGCTGGGTGATGGAGAGGAAATTCTTCTGCGTCTCGCTCAGCTCACCCGCCGAGGCCTCCCCCATCACCGCCAGCGAGTGCTTCATCGCCACCAACGGGGTGCGCAGCTCATGGGTGACGCCGGAGACGAAGTCGGATTTCAACCGGTCCAGCTCCCGCTGCTTGGTGACATCGGTGAGCACCGAGACCATCCCGACCGTCTTGCCGTGCTCATCCTCGATGACGGCGTTGCTGGAGCGCAAGACCCGTTTCGACTGCGCCTGCTTGGAGTCCAGCTCGATCTCCTTTTCGCGCCCATCGGCCGAGGGCTGCTTGACGAACGACAGGAGCTGCTCATCCTGCAGCCCCTCGTTCAGCGGCTTGCCCAGTTTCTCCTGCTTGTCCACGCCGAGCAGTTTCTCCGCAGCCGGATTGAGGAACACCACCTCGCCTTGCTGATTGACCACGACCAGCCCCTCGGCCATGCTGCGCAACACGGCCTCGGTCTGCTCTTTGTGCGCCAGCGTGTCGTGGTATTTTTGCTTGACCACCATGGCTTCCCGCGTTTTCTCTTCCACGACCCGATTCAGCTCGTGCTTGACCGCACTGACCTTGGCTGCCACCTGCTGGCTCACCAGGCCGGAGAGGACCGCGGACAGACGCTGGCGCTGGGAGGCGGAGAGCCGCGCGTGCTCCATTTCCTGTAAGACCGCCGGGGGCAGCGGCTCATCGGCCGGCGATTCGCCCGCCGGCTCCGGCCGCTCGCCCCTGCGCAAGTACCCGAGGGGGCGATTTTGCTGCGAGATATACGAGAGGATCATCGCCACCGTGAAGGCCACCACCACGACGGCGGTGACGGCCATGAACTGCATGGGGCCGAGCGGGATGTCGAGGATGCTCATCAGGGCGTGCTCTGCGCGACGGCTACTCCAGCTTCGTCACCCGCAAGACTTCCTCCAGGGTCGTCTGCCCGGTGAGGGCTTTCGCGAATCCATCGTCGCGCAACGTCCTCATGCCGGCGGCGCGGGCGGTCTCCCGAATCACGTGGCTGGCCGCTTTGGTGGCCACCTGCTCGCGGATCGTCTCGGTCATCGGCAGCAACTCAAAGATGCCCGCCCGCCCTTTGTAGCCCCGCTGCTTGCACGCCTTGCATCCCCGGCCTCGAAACACCTGAGCGTCGGCGGCCGTCGGCATTTCTTGAAGGAGATCCGCCGGGGGTCGGAAGGCGGTCTTACATTTGGGGCAGACCACCCGCACGAGCCGCTGGGCGACAATCCCCAGGACGGCGGAGGCGATCAGGAACGGCTCGACCCCCATATCAATGAGTCGCGTCAATGCCCCGCTCGCGTCATTGGTGTGGAGCGTGGACAAGACCAGATGCCCGGTGAGGGCCGCCTGGATGGCGATCTCGGCCGTCTCGCGGTCGCGGATTTCCCCGACCATGATCACATCCGGATCCTGCCGGAGGAACGCGCGCAGGGCCGAGGCGAAGGTGAGCTCCGCTTTGGGATTGACCTGGACCTGGCTGATCCCCGCCAACTGGTATTCGATGGGATCTTCAATCGTGAGGATGTTCTTCTCCACCGTGTTGATGGCGCTCAGCGCCGCATAGAGGCTGGTCGTCTTGCCGGATCCGGTCGGTCCGGTCACCAGGAGAATGCCGTTGGGCGCATGGATCAGCCCTTGAAACTGGGCCAAGACCTCAGGGGCAAAGCCCAGTTGCTCAAGGCCCAGGATCACCGTGGTGCTGTCCAAGAGGCGCAGCACGATTTTTTCTCCGAACTGGGTCGGGATCGTGGAGACCCGCAGATCCAACTCCTTCTGCTCCAGCTTCTGGCGAAAGCGGCCGTCTTGGGGTTTGCGCTTCTCCGCAATGTCCAGGTTGGCCAGCACCTTGATGCGGGAGGCCACCGCGGAATGCAGGTGCTGCGGAGGGCCGGTCACTTCCTGCAGCAGCCCATCGATCCGGAAACGGGTGCGACAGGCGCCCTCACCCGGTTCCAGGTGAATGTCGCTGGCGCCTTCCTTCGTGGCTTGGGTGATGAGGAGGTTCACCAGCTGAATGACGGGGGTTTCTTGGGCGGCGCCATCCGCCTTCGGCGGCGCCTGCGCGGCTTCGAGGGTTTGCGCGACTTCCTTGATCGTGCCGGCGGCCCCATAGTAGTGGTCAATCGCCTGCCGGATGGCCGTCTCGCCGGCGAGCAGCGCCTTGACCTCGCACTTGGTTTTCAGCCGCACTTCATCCAGGGCGAAGAAGTTCAGGGGATCGGCCACGGCCACCGTCACGGTGTCGGCGATCTTAAACACGGGGATGAGGGTCTGCTTCCTGGCCAACGACTCCGGCACCAGCTGGATCGCCTCGGGCTTGATGAGATAGTTGGTCAGATCAATCGTCGCCATCCCGTGGTGATCCGCCAAGAGATTGGTCAGGTCCTGTTCCGTCACGAGCCCTTGCTGGATGAGCATCTGTTTGAGCGGGAGGCTGCGGCTGGCCGCCTGGGCCTGAGCCGCTTGCAGCTGCTCCGGACTCACCATCTTCTGCTCCAGGAGCAGCTCCGGCAGGGCTTTGGCTTGACGAGCGAGCGGCATGGGACCCCTCACGATTCGTGGTCGGGCGGATCCGTCCGGGCGATCCAGTCATGCCCATGACGCAAGAGACAGACCTTGATGCGTTCCCGCAGATCGTCAGGGCGGAACGGTTTGACGACGTAATCTTCGGCCCCAAGATCCATCCCCGCCCGGATATGGTCGGCCAACCCCAACGCGGTCAGGAAGATCACGGGGATGTCCCGCGTCTTGGGGTCGGCCTTCAAAGCCGCGCAGGCCTCGCGCCCCCTCATCTTCGGCATCATGATGTCCAGGAGGATAAGCGCCGGCGCGTCCGTGCGCGCGCGGGTCACGCCCTCCTCGCCGCTGGCGGCGGTCACGACCCGATAGCCCCAATGCTCCAACTGCCGGCTCATAATCTTGCGGATGTTCGGATCATCATCAACCAGCAAGATGGTGGGGGGGTGGGTCGAGTTCATGTGGGCAACGGCTTGTTCGCCAACGCGCGAATCTGCTCCAACAATTCCTGGGCTTTAAACGGCTTGCGGATGTACGCGTCCGCCCCGCAGGCCAGGCCCAGCTTCTCATCTTGCTCCTGGGCCTTGGCCGTGAACATCACCACCGGGATTTTCTGGTAGCGCGTGTCTTCCTTGAGCATCATGCACACCTCATAGCCGTTGAGCTTGGGCAACATGAGGTCGAGGACCACCAGATCCGGCGCCTCCGTCTGCACTTTCTTCAGGGCCTCTTGGCCGTCCATCGCCACCAGCACCTCAAAGCCCTCCACCTCCAGGCGCTTGCCCACCATCTTGACGATGCTGGGCTCATCGTCCACCAACAGCACGCGCACTTTCTTGTCTTGGCTCATGTCGGATCTCCTCTCTTCGACTGGGTGGCCTTCCAGAATAACGTGTGGATATCCATCCCGTCCCCCGGATACATCGCGGCCCCGAACTGCGCCTCACCCGGCCCGGGCTTGCCGGGTGAGGTGAGCCGCTCCTGCAAGGCGTTGCGCAAGCGTCGGACCACGGCCTGCACGCCGGCGGCGTCCGTCAAGACCAGCATCACCACCCACCGCGGCTCGACATCCAAGACGATGTCGCCCCGGTGCAGCGATTGGCGCACCAGCTCCGCCAACTGCTCCAAGCGCTCCAGAGGAGACTCGCAGACGCCCATCCCGCCGCTGGAGGCGTCCAGCGCGGGAACCAGCGGCCCGCCATCCAGGGCAATCACCCCCATGGTCCCCGCCTCGGACGCCTTGGCCGCCTCGACCAGCTCCCGGAAGCTTTCCTGCAACGCCAGTTGCGTGGTATAGATCGGCAGGCCGAACATGAAGGTGGAGCCTTTCCCGAGCTCCGAGCTCACCGTGATCCGACCCTTGTGGAGCTCGACGAGCTCCTTGCACAGCGCCAGCCCTAAGCCGCTGCCTTGCGGCCGCTTGTTCGCGGCTCCCACTTGGGAGAATTTCTGGAAGAGCTTCGGCAGCTCATCCGGCGCAATCCCGACGCCGTCATCCTGCACCGACACCGCGACCGCGCCGGCCTGCTCCCGCAACGCCATGGTGATCGTGCCCTCATCCTCGGTGAATTTGACCGCGTTGGAAAACAAGTTGCCGAGGATCTGCAGGACGCGCGGGGGATCGGCCAACACGTCAGGCACCGGCACCAGATCCATCTTGAGCTGCCGCCGTCCCGCGATCGCCTTGTAGCTGGAGAGGGTCGTCGCAATCAACGGCCCCAGCGCCAGCCGGCGACGCGCCAGGGGCAATCGCCCCGCCTCGATCTTGGACAGATCCAGCATGTGATTGATCAGCTCGGTCAACCGATCGATGTTCTCATCCACCGTGCCCAAGAAATCCCGCTGCTCGGCGTTGATGCTGCCCAAGGCCTCATCCAGCACGAGGTTGATCCCTTCCTTGATCGCGGTCAGGGGGCTGCGCAGCTCATGGCTGACCGTGGCGACAAAATCATCTTTCAGGATGGCGAGCTCTTCGAGCCGCTTGTTTTCGGCTGTCAATCGCTCCCGGTTTTCCCGCAGGGCCTGGTCGGCCCGGGCATGCTCGAGCGCATAGCGGACCACGCGCGGCAACAACGTTCGATCCGCGGCGTCCTTGAGCACGTAATCCTGGGCGCCACGGCGGATGGCGTCAATCGCCCGGGCCTGTTGGTCGCGGCTGACCACGATGACCAGCGGGACGTTCGGGGCCTGGGCGCGCACGGTCGCCACCGGATCCTGGCGCCGGCCGTCCGGGAGCGACAGATCCAACAGGACCACATCCACCCCGCCGGTGGTGAGGCGCTCAAGCCCCGCGTGCAGGCTGTCCGTCCACTCCAGCCCGAACGCGAAGGATGACGGCCCCGTCAGACACGCTCGGATGAGCCGCTCATCGTCAGGCGTGCCGCCAATCGCCAGCACGCGGACGGGCCCTGTGGGTGAAGAGCCACGAGCCGTTTCGCCCATCAGTCTCTACAACAATTTGACCAACAACGCCGTTTTCAGGTACTCCAGATGCACCGGCTTGGTGATGTACTCAAACGCTCCCGCCGCAAAGGCCTTCTTGGCTTCCTGCTCATTCCACACCCCCGTGACCATCGCCACCGGCACCTCCGGCGCCATCGTCTTGATCTGCTTGAGGATGTCCAGGCCGTTGCTGCCCGGCAGCATGATGTCCAGGAGGACCAGGTCGGGTTTGTGCGCTTGGATCAGGCGCAGGCCCTCCTCTCCGGTCGTCGCCACCACGCCGGCGTATTCGGTCGTGGCCTCGAGGTTCAGCTTGAGGAGCCGGCCGAACTGTTCTTCATCATCAATGATCAAGATGGTTTTCTTGCGCATCTGACGCCTCCTTATTCTACCATGCCTCGCAATGACTGGCCGCTCCTCAATGACGTGGTTCCTCACCCCGCTAGCGGGTATGGAGGTGTTGCTCGATGCACGCCACGATTTTTTCTACCGGCGCCGGCTTGGCCAGAAACGGACGCCCGCCGATCAAGCCGCCTTGCGCTTCCACTTCTTCCCGGGACACCACCGCCGTCAGGAACACGATGGGGGTCGCGGCCAGGCTGGGATCGGCCTGGAGTTGCGCGGCCACCTCGCTGCCTTCCATGTCCGGCATGATGACGTCGCACAAGATCAGATCCGGCCGAAACTCCCGGGCGGCGGCCAGGGCGCGCGAGCCTTGGTTCTCCGTCCGGACCTCGTAGGCGCCGGTCTGCTCCAGGTTCAGCTTGAGCAGGCGCGTCAGGCCCACCTCGTCATCAACGATGAGAATCCGCTTCTTGCCCATCGGCTCACCTCTGGTTAGGCGAACACCAGCGTCGCCCGCACCCCGCCCTCGGCTCGATTCCTGATGTCCAGCACGCCCCCATGCAACTCGACGATCTTGTTCGTGACGGTCAAGCCCAGGCCGGTGCCTTTGCCGGTCGCCTTGGTCGTGAAGAATGGGTCGAAGATCTTGGGGAGCTTGTCCTCCGGGATGCCCGTCCCGGTGTCCTCCACCTCGGCGACGATCACCGTCGCGCCCGTGAACGCCCGTCCCGGGTTCCTGGACGCCAGCGCGCGGCCCACCTCCGCCACAGGTTTGATCCCCGTGCGGACCGTGAGGGTCCCGCCGTTGGGCATGGCGTGCACGGCGTTGGTAAAGAGGTTGATGAGCGCCTGCTGGATCTTGCTGCCGTCCAGCTTCAGAGGGGGAAGCGAAGGCGCCAGCTCCCTCACGGCGGTCACATGGGCTTTGTCCAAGTCGTGCTTCACGAGCAGCAAAGACTGTTCGATCACGGCGTTGAGATCCTCGGCGCTCAGGTGCAGCTCGCCGGGCGCGGAGAAATCCAGCAGCCCCCGGATGACCGTATCGGCCCGTCGGACCGCCCCCTCCATGTCGTTCAAGACCATCCCGAGCGTGGGATCGCCGTTGGGGAGTTGCTTGGACAGATACGCGATGCCCATGAGGATAATCGCCAGGGGGTTTTTCACTTCATGGGCCACCCCGGCGGCCATCCGTCCGACGGACTCCATTTTCGCGGCCTGGATCAGCTGCAATTGGACCGCCTGCAGCTCCTCATGCGAGCGCCGGAGACTGGCATGGGCCTCTTGCAAGGAACGTTGCTGCTGTTCCAGGCTGTTCTTCGAGGTCTGGAGGTCTTCCAACAAGCTTTGGGTGACTTTTTCCCGGCGTGTCAGCTCGGTGTTGCTCGCCAGCGATTCTTCCGCCTTGCGATTCAGCTCGTCCTCGAGGCGCTTGTGTTCCGTGGTATCATGCTGAACCCCCACGTAGTTGAGGAGGTCCCCTTGTTCATCAAAGATCGGGGAGATGGAGAGCGTATTCCAGAACATCGTGCCGTCTTTCTTGTAGTTCCGGATGACGACCTGGCACCCCCGCCGTTCACAAAGCGCCTTCCGCACTTCCGCCAGCCCCGGCTGGTCACGGTCATCGCGCGCCAGGAAGCGCAGGTTGCGACCCAACGTTTCTTCTTCCGCGTAACCGGTCAACTGCTCAAAGCCCGGATTGCAGTAAATGACCGGATTGTCCGGTTGATGAGGGTCGGTAATGACCACGCCGTTGGTCGTGGCAGCCATGGCGCGATCGCGGGTGAGCAGATGCTCCTGCTGCGCGCGCAATTCGCTGGTCATCCGTTCAGTCAACCGAACCGCCCGAGCGCGGGAGGTCGTGAGGGCGTAGAACAGCCCGAACACCAGCCCGCTCATCAGGACACCGCTCAGCAGGATCCACGCCGGGAGGTGCCGTTGCGTCGGGTCCAACCCAAACCCCGGTGCAGTCATGAAGTGCAGCGTCCACATCTCGCCGTAGACCTCCATGGCAAGCAACCGATGAAACGGGGAGGCGTGCTCTGCAGCCAGCTCGACGCGATGCGGGTTGGAGGCATACAGGCGGTGCTCCTCGAGCGAGGAGACCCGCCCGTGAAACGATTCAAACGTCACAATGTTCGTATCGAAGATCTCCAGGTCAACCTGCCCTTCTCCCACAACGGTCGGGTGAAGGACGGACGCAAAGAACGTCTCGGCATCCAGACCCCCCAAGATGAAGCCATGGAGCGCCGCCCGTCGCTCCTCCACGGTCTCATGCGGCAGATGGTTTCGATAGATGGGGACCGCCACCAAGAATCCGACGTCGTGCCCGCTCCCCGTCAGCAGGATCATCCGCGGGCTCATGACGACTTGCCCGGTATCCCGGGCTCGCTCGAGGATGTGGCGGCGCAGGGGATCCGTGCCCAGATCAAATCCGAACACGCTCTCGTTGCGCTCATGCGGCTCCAGGTAGGTCACCACGAAATACTCCTCCCGCTCCCCCTCCGGCTGGATCGTGAAGGTTGGATAGCCGCCCGGACGCAGCGTGGTATCCGCTCGGACCCGCTCGAGAAACGCCGCTTTATCAGCCTGCGGGACCCGCTCCACGAAGCCGATGCCGACCAAACCGGGAAGCGTGGCGAACGCCCCCTGCGCCCTGAGGAAGGCGGAAAACTCGTCTCGGTCCACCATTTTGCTGGCGGCGTACAACCCGCGGCCGCCGTTCAAGGCAGCCACCTGCGACTCAAGACGAGTCGTGAGCGCGTCCACGATCCCCTGGACCGCGTTTTGAAAATGCAGCGCGGCTTTCTCGTTGAGCGAACGCCTGACGTACCACCACCCAATGGCGGCGCCCGCGAGCAGGAGCCCCGCGATCACCACGGAGACCACGACGCCCCGGAGCGCCAGCCAGCGGCTGCGGAGCGGTGGTTGAGGGGTGTGGAGGCGCGTGGGGTCAGCCATTGTCCGTCGAGTTGGGGATCTTGGCTTGCAGAACTTTCAACGCTTCTTTCAACTCGATGATCCGCTCCTCGCGGTCCATCATGACGGAGTTGAGCAGCTCAAGCTCCTTGATCTTGTCTTCAAGGGTGTCCTTGGCGTGTCGGAGTGCTTGGGTCCGTTCGTCCACGTGGGCTTCCAGGGTCCGGTTCGCCTCTTCCAGCGCCTCGGAGGCGTCCTGCAACCGCACTTCCCGCCCTGCGATGGCCCGCAGCTCCCGAATGCCCGTCCGACAGGACATGGTGAGGAAGATCGCTTCAAACGCCACCCAAAAGGCATGTTCGACCGACCGCCACATACTCGCCACCGGCACCCCGTAGACAGATAGGGGGAACCACGCCCCCAGGGCCAGATGGTCAAGGTACACCACGGCGCTGCCCGTGATCAACACGGTCCAATCCCGATAAAAGGCCAGCAGCGCCAGGGACCCGAAGACATGAAAATGGGTTTCGATGCGCCCGCCGGTCACATGGACCAGCAGCGCCGACTGGAGCATCTGCCCGACGGCGATCATGTGGCGGGTGTAGGGCGTGCCGGGCCGCCGCACGATCAGGTACAGCGGATACGCCGCGAACAGCGCCCCCAGGAAGACGGCCACCAGGACGTGCTGGTGCACGGACCAGTACTGGGCGATCCAGGTCCTCGGCGACCAGATCAGGGCGATCGCGATCCCAAAGAGCCACTGGCCGATGAGCAGCCAGAAGAACATCCGGTCGGTCCGGTGGATGATCTTGTCCAGATCCACGTGGAAGATCGCTTCGGCGCGGCCGGCGGCCGCCGGTGTCGTCATGGGTCGGCTCCTGCAGTGGCTTCAGTCGTGGTCGCGACCAGCGGACAGCCGAACACCGGCGTCGGGTCAGCCTGCACCGATGAGTCATCGCCGGCCAACGCCACCGCGAAGCGCTGCACGCCCGGGTTGTCCCGCTCGCCGCCCCGCCGGTCGGTGATGCCGCCCCGGAAGATCTCCCGCCCTTGGGCGTCGTACGCCAGAATCGTTCCGGAGGTGAGTGCCCCGAAGCGCCACGCCTGCACGCCGCCGCGGTCAAACACGATGCGGGCCTCCGGCGCCGCGGCGCGGATCGTCTTGACGTACGCCGACTCCTCCCAGACCTGCCGATCCTTGGCGGCGAGCGGGACGAAGACCGCGGCGATGAGCTCGGCGCCCGGATGCGTCTCCACGGTCCGAAGCAGTTGCGCGATGGTCGCCCTGGTGCAGACGCAGCGGGGATGCACGAACGCCACGACCGTGGGCTTGTTCGGGTTGCGGATCAAGGCCGTGGAGTAGCTGTAGTCGGTCTCGGTGGGCCATCCGGCCCGCCGTGGCCCCAGGCGGCCCGGCTTGAAGTCGTAGCTCATCATCACGTAGCTCATCGCCAGACATGTCGCGCCCCACACGATTCCGCTAAGCCATTGCGTCGTCATCGTCGGCGCCTCTGATCCTCGGCTTTCAACTGCTTGATCGTGACCTGGTCGGCGACCCAGGACTCAAGCATCGCTCGGCTGAAGCGCCACTGGACGCCCACCTTGAACCCCGGCAACGCCCCCCGCTGCGCCAGCCGGTAGACGGTGGTCGGATTCACCCCGAAGCGCTTCGCGACGTCTTCAACGCTCAGATAGGATTTCTCGATCATCGTGCTCCCGACACTAAAACGCCCATCCGCAGTGGATAGGCTTTCCGGTTCTAGAAGAAGCAACAGGCTCTGTTGCGCGTATACCTCAAGCATGCCTGACCGCCGCCACCGCTGTCAAGCTATTCACGCGCCCTGCCACTCTTGGCGAACAGTGGCGAAGGGCAGTTTTTCAGTCTATAATCTTCTCACCATGATAGAACCCAGCCGGGCGGAGCTCAAATACCTCGTGGAACGGCAGCGGGAAGAAATCAAGACCGTCAATGAGGTCGCCAGGCTCCTGAGCACGACGACCGATCCCGATGAGATCATCCGCCTGGTCGCCTCGTACCTGCGGCAGACGTTCCCGCTCGCCCTCTGCGGGGTGCTCCTCAGCGCCCAGCGCAAGCTCCACGTGATTCAATTCGCGAAGATTTCCCAGGTTGACGTGGCCACCGCCATCCGGGACATCTGCGCGAAAGCCAGCGAGCAGCTGGCCAAGCCGATGGAGGCGCACACGCTCACCCGCGTGGTGGAAGACCAATCTGCCGGGGCCGGGCAGTGGGTCCAGGCCTCGGTGGGCTACCTGCGCTCTCACCACTTCGCGCCGCTGGCGGCGGACGGGCAGACCGTGGGTCTCTTAAGCGTCTTCAGCGGCAAAGCCGAGGCGTTCACCAACGACGAACAACATGTCATTGACATCGTCGCCTCGCAGCTCAGGGCCGCGCTGCGCAACGCCTTCCTCCTCGACGAGCTGCGACGGGCGAACGAGCTCAAGAACGAGCTGTTGATGGTCATCTCGCATGAGCTGCGCATTCCGCTCACGTCAATCCAGGAGGGAGTGAGCCTCATCCTCGACGGCTCCTTGGGCACGGTCAACGCCGAGCAGCAGGAGTTTCTCAAGACCGTGGACACCAACGCCGACCGGCTCCAGGCCCTGGTCGAGAAAGTCGTGACGGCCACCCGGCTGGTCACCGCTCAGCTCGCCTATACGTATGAGGAGCTTGAGCTCGCCACGCTCCTTCAGGAGCTCGAAGGGTTGCTCCGGCCGCTGGCCGAGCAGCAACAGGTGCGGCTGTCGCTGACGGCCGGCGGCGGCTCGACGGCCTTCCGGGGTGATGGCAAACATCTCACCCAGGCGCTGCGGTATGTGGTCGAGAACGCGATCCAAGCCAGCCGACCCGGAGGACAGGTGACCGTTGAGGGGACCCCCACGCCGCGCGGTCTGGACATCCATGTGAGCGACACGGGCGCGGGGATTCCGCCCGACGCGTTGCCGACCCTCTTTGAGCGGTTCCGGTTCGTCGGAGGCGTGGATAATCGCAAAACAGGAGGATTGGGCCTGGGCTTGTTTATCGCGAAGGCGATCGTGACGGCGCACGGCGGCACGATCCAACTCGAAACCCAGGTGAGTCAGGGGACGCGCGTGACGATCTCGCTTCCCAAGACCCCGCCGGAGCCCGAGCAAGCCCAGGCGTAGGGGTTACGGTTGGGCGGGTTCTGAGGAGGAGCGCAGGCGTCCCTGCTCTTTGACGGCTTCTTCCAGCACGCGCAGCCGCAGATCGAACGAGCCCAGTTGTTGCTCGAGCACCCGCAGCCGGGCGTCGAAACCGGACAGTTTCCGGGAGAGGTATTCCTCCACAGGAATGGGCGCCACCACCGCGCCGCGCTTTTCGACCGGCCAGTCTGAGGGGAGCCGGAAGCGCAACCCCTCTTCGGTTTTCACCACCCCTGAGGAGCGTTCCCCGCGCTGATCGTCGGCCGCACGGCCGGCAGTCGTCCAGAGCAGGCTCATGACGACAATGAGAAGTCCTTCCAGCATCCACCCGAAGGACGGCCGTCGTCTCATGTGTCCCCCGCCGATGTTGCAGGAGCTTGGCCGCTGTGGTTGACCCGGCTCGTCAGACGCAACGAGCCCTGCACTTGGCTGGAACCCTCTTCCATGCGCGCGACGGTCGCGCGCTCCACCTCAAACAACGACCGCGAGGCCTGGAGCAAGTACACAAAGTGCACCCACTCCTGGAGCGAGCCTTTATATTCCACTTCAATGGCGAAGGTTGGGGAGGCTTCCTCAGTCGTCTCTCCCAGCGGCTTGACCTGTCCCAGCGAGACGCCGCTGCGGCTGCCCAGCGTCTCAATCTCGCGCAACAGGGACGCCATGTCAGGCTCCGAGGATTGATCCAGTCGGAGGTATTCCTGATACGCCTGGGCTTGCCCCAAGATCCGGGGTTTTCGGCGAATCAGCTCGCGATCGTTGCGGATCATCTCCTCCAGTCGTTGGACCTCCTGGTGGATCGTGCGCGTGTGACGCAGCCAGGGACCCAAGACCCCGCGGTCCAACGCCATGACCGACATGACCAGGATGCCCGCCATCGCCAAGAGGCGCTCCCGGCGTGACAGACTCGACAGCGACGGCACGGCCAGGCGTTTCATGACGGCTCACCCTGACGAGTCTCCGCCGGTTGTCCTGAGGCCACGGAACAGATAATCTCGAACTCCGTGACATCCTGATCGTTGACCTTGCGTTTGGCCGCCCGCTTCACTTCCACATTGGCAAAGAGCGGGGAGCGCTTCAATTCCCTGGTGAAATCATACACCTTGGGAATCTCTTCCGACACCCCCTTCAGGAGGAGCTGCCCATCGGCTTTCGTGAAGGTGAGCGAATCCCATTGGATCGCGGAGGGCGTGCGACGGCTCAGCTCGGCCACGGCGTCCAATAACCGGCCCCGTCCCTGGAACCAGTCCTGCACGAATTCCAGCTGCCCCAAGATCTCTTGCAGGGGCTGGGCCTGCGCCGCCGTCTGCTGATACTCACGCGCCAACCTGGCCCGATAGCGCTCATGCTTGATGGCCTTGCCGATCACCAGGCACGAGACCAGCAGCAGGATGCCGACCACTTGACACCCCAACCCGACCAATCGCCTGGCCCGCACCTCAAAGGCCCGATGCAGCCTCAAGGCGTTGGGCGTCAGATCGATGGCGCTCGGCCGCAAGGCCAACCCCATCAGGCCGGCGAAGGAGACGCGGGCGAGCGCCTCCTGGTCCTTGAGCACCCCCTCGGCCACAGGCCCGCATTCAAACTGGGGGACCACGCTGGTCGGGATGCCTAAGCTGCTCTGCACGCGTTGCGCCAACTCGGGCAAGCGTCCGGCTTGCCCGGTGAGGACGGCGCGCTCGACGGCCAGGTTGAACCCTTCCGCCTCAAACGTCTCCAACGAGCGTTGGAATTCCTCGACGAGCTTGGCGATCCCGTCGTCCGCTTCCTGCGTCAACTGCGCCACCCCGACGGTGAGGCTCCGATGGAAGTAGGGCTTGCCGTCGTTGAGGATGACCAAGGAGGTGGTGACGCTGTCCACCTCCGCCACCAAGACCACGCCCCGGCTCCCTCGCCCCTGGGCCATCTGAAACCAGTTCACCAGCCCCTCGAGCTCAAACCCCGCGCGCTCCAGCGGCCATCCCATGCCGTCAACGAGCTTCAACCCTCGATGGACGATGTCTTGATGGGACAGGACCAGGAGCACGCGCGAGTAGCCGGCGCGATCCGTCTCAATGACCTGGAAGTCGGTCAGAATCTCTTCCTTGGCGTAGGGGGTGTGCTTTTCGGCTTGCAGCTCGACGATATCCCGGATTTCTTTTGAATCGGTGGAGGGCAGCGTAAACAGCCGCGTCGTCGTCAAGTGAGAGGGATTGGCGATGAGGACGGTCCCCGGCTGCAGCGGCCCGCAGGCCTGCCGCAGCCAGGCGATGATCTCCTCATCACTCATCCCCTCAATGGGGTGCGCCAGGAGCGCCGTGATCGTCCGTGTCAGCCGCGACCCCTCGGCATGCAGGAGCTTGAGCCACCGGCCATCCACGTACAGCACGGTCAGGCCTGGAGCGCCTTTCGGCATCCAGCGTCTCAGTCGTCCCGCAAGATCTGCCAGCGGCATGAACGCCATCGCCCTATTCCTCTGCCCACATCTTGATGTCTCCGTCCCGGTTCACCACGCACGCGACAGCCATCCGCCCCTTGCCGGATTCCGTCTCGCCGACGATGGAGAACCCAAACGCCTCAGACTGGACGGTCAGCAGCCTCCCTTGCACCAGCTGCATCAGCCGATTGACGTCCTCCTCGGGGACGACGCCGGACAACTCCGATGGAATCGCCGCCGTTGCGCCGATGGTCCGGTCATCCGCCGTGCCTTCCTTATTGTCCTCTCCCGCCCGGTAAAAGACAATCCCCTTGATCCCGGTTTCGCTCAGGCCCAAGGCGCGCAGCACCGGACGAGCAGCCGTATTGATGTTCACGCGCCCCGAGCCGTAGACGGTCAGATACGGCGCCAGGCGCGCAAACAGCGCGGGGCTCATCCCTTTGACGAGGAGGAGCTCTTCCACCGATTCAAACGGCCCGTCCTTGGTCTCATACGCCGGGCTCAAGCCCTGGTAATAAAAGTCCTCCGCCCCCATCGGATGGGAATCCTCATCCTCGTCGCGCCAATCCAGAATGGCCTGGGCGATCGCCAGGGCCGGCCCGGCCTCCACCCGCCCGGTGTCCTGGATGAAGGCGTGCAGGATCGCTTCCGTCGCGGTGTTGAGATCGAGCTTGCGCTCTTCATCCGCCAGGCCATAGCGGGTCAGGAGAGTGCCGTCGACCGAGCCGGCACCATCCTCGCTGGCGAGGAAGTGCCGCGCGCTGGGGAGCGCGCCGCCGTCCTCGTGGGTGACGTAGCTGATCGTAAACGTCCCGTCTCCCATCGGCTGGCGGGCAAAGAGGCCTTCGTTGTTCACCCACTCATCGGCGAACCCGACAGAATCCGGGGAAGGGTCCCTGGCCACGACCATCAGCGCATGCTGCACGCCGCCCACGGCCGCGTAGGAAGCCTGGAGTTGCTGGTCGAACCGGTCGGCGACCTGGAGGGCGAAGGCGCTGCGCGAGCCCAAGGCCGCTGCGAGGATGCTCAACACACTGATGACCCAGACCACCACAATCAGCACGCTTCCCCTCCCTGAGGTACGCGCCGCACCGCTGGCCGCGTCCCACTGGGGCGGGCGGCATGGGCCGGGCTTCGCGCGCCGCTCAGCGAATTTTTCTGGCCGCAGATGAGCCCCGGGGCTCGAAAAATTCGAATTCGCGGCTTCGCAAAGCCGCGGCCCTCCGCCCGCCAACTGCCGGGGGGCGGCTGCAGCAACTTGGTGAGCCGCACGTCTGATTTTCGCAGCGGCCACGGTGCCCCCCGGTCTTCTGTTGGGGCGAGCGAGAAAATCAGCCGAGCGCAGCCGCGCCTCGGTGGGGCGCGGCAAGTGATGCGGCGAACCAAGGCTGCGAAAGGCCGCCCCCTCCACGAAGGAGCTCATGGTGACTGCGGCCTCCCGCCCATGGCGAGCGGCACCTGCACGATGAGCGACTGCGTGACCGGCCGACGACTGGATGGCTCATTGTAGCTAAGCTCCAGCTTGACCGCCAGCGGCGGCTCCGCGGCGGACCAACTGGAGGACCAATCATAGGTTTCCTCAGCGGGATCCCAGGCGTAGTAGGACAAATGCAGCCGAGTGATGTCACTGATCACCGCCTCACAGGTGTCTTTCAGGCCCGCATGAGCCAGTCGCCGATAGGGGTCGTGCGAGCGGCACAGGCGCCGCCTGGCTCCATCCCAAAAATATCCGACCCGCCCGAGCTCCTGGTAGTCCCCTGTCTCTGCGGCCGTCGAGACCAAGGCCGGAAACGAGAGCGCGTCATACGCCCCCTGAAAGGGGATGGGCTGAAAGCGACGCGCGCCGTGCAGATCGCGCCGGAACTGATCAAAGGCGACCTGGAGCCACGGCTCCCGGGTGCCGCTGGTCTGGAATCGCTCCCAGACCTGCAATCCCCCTGCGAAGGTGGCTGCCAGCGTGGCCGCGATGAGCGCAAACAGCACCAGCGTCACTAACAGCTCGACTAAGGTCAACCCATAACTCTTCATGAGTTCCCGGGCGCCGGCATGCGCAGCTGCGTCTCAAACCGTCGCTGAAACGTCCGGGCTCCCGCCCGCCACCTCACCGCCAGGCTCACCGCACTCACCAGCGGCTCTTCGACGAGCGGCCTCGCCACCAGCTCCCACTGAAAGGCGTGCTCGCCCATCCGAAACGTCCCCGTGTCGCGCTCCTCCACCTCTTTGCCTTCCCGGAAGGCCACTTCGACGTCCCCCAGTTTTGAGAGCGCAAAGAGGTAGGCCGTGCTCTGATAGGCCGCCAGCGCCTGGGCGTGCGAGATCCTCACCATGGCCTGCAGGATCGTCACGGCTCCCACGCTCAGGATCACGAGGCTCACTAAGACCTCAACGAGCGTCAACCCACGCTTACCAGTTTTTGACATCATCGGCGCTTTCCACCCCGTCCGGCCCGAGCGAAGACAGGTCGTAATCCCGCGGGGGATGCATCCCCGGCCGGCGATAGACATAGGGCTTGCCCCAGGGATCCAGAGGGTCCTGCTCCAGGTAGGGCCCCTTCCAGTTCTTGGGGACCGGCGGGCCGGCCGGCTTCTGCAGCAGCGCACCCAATCCCTGCTCCGTCGTGGGATAGCGGCCGTTGTCGACCTCAAACAGTTTCAGCGCGAGCGAGAGGTTGCCTTTGATGTCGGCTTCCGCGATGCTGCGCCGGGCTTCTTCGGTGCGCCCGGCCAGCCGCGGGACGACCATGGCCGCCAGCGCGCTGATGATGACGACCACCAGCATCAACTCGATGAGCGTAAAACCGCGCAGACTGAAGAACGGAAGAACTGAAGAACTGAAGAACCGGTTCTTTAGTTCTTTAGTCTCTCTGTCGCACAGCATCGCGTCCTCCTATTTGATCAGTGTCCCCATCTCGAAAATGGGCAATAAAATCGCCATGACGATGAACCCCACAATCCCTCCGACGATCAGGATCATCGCCGGTTCCAGCAGCCCCGCCAGGATCTGGAGGAGCCGCTCGATCTCGCGCTCATAGTAATTCGCGACCTCCAGCAACGCCTCCGCCGCTTTTCCGCCCTCCTCCCCCACCGCCACCGTGTGCACGAAGTAGGGCGTGGCGATCGTCAGCGTCTTCAAGCACGCCGCCAGAGAGCTGCCCTCTTTCAAGCTGCCCGGGAGCGGCTCCAACGCCTTGCGGATCACCAGGTTCTTCACGACCGGGATGGCCACCTCGGTGGCTTGGAGGATCGGAATCCCATGGGCCAACAGCAGGCCGAATGACCGCGCAAACCGCGCCAACTCCACCTGCCGGATGAGCACGCCCACGACCGGCAGCCGCAGCGCCAGGTGATCCAGCCACAGGCGGCTGGTCGCTCCCCGCCTCCTGAGGAGCAGCGCGATGAGTCCCGTCACCCCGATGACCACACCCCAACACCACCCCGTGCGGCACCACGCCGTGATCGTCAGGAGGATCCGTGTCGGCAGGGGCAGCGTCCCCCCGAAACTCACAAACAGCTTCAGCAGCCGCGGCATGACGAACGTCAAGAGGAAGACCACGGTCCCCACGCCGACCACGCCGACAAAGAGCGGGTAGGCCAGGGCCATCTGCACTTTGGCCCGGAGCGCTTCTTCCTGGTCGGCTTGGATCGCCAGCCGCTCCAGGACCGTATCCAGCGTCCCGGTGATTTCTCCCGAGCGCACCAGGCTCACATACAGCGGCGAGAAGACCCCCGGGTATTGGGCCAAAATCCGGGAGAGCGTCTGACCTTGGCGGACATGTTCACGGATCGCGTCCAGGACGGTGTGGAGTCCCGGGTGGCTGGTCTGCTCTTTCAGGATGCCCAGCGCACGCATCAGCGGAACCTGAGAGCGCATGAGGCTGGCGAACTGGCGCGTGAACTGATTCATCTGCCTGACCGGGATGCGTCCAACCCGAGCGCCCCGACCGGGGGTCAGGGCCGCCTCCCTGCCGGTTCTGGCTTCGCGGATCTGCACCGGGGTATACCCCAAACCCGCCAGATGCGTCAAGACGTTGGCGCGCGTGTCGGCTTCAAGCGTCCCTTCGATCACTTCCTGAGGCCCGCGCTTGGCCAGGTAGCGAAACGTCGCCATCAGGTGTCTTCCTGCGTGACGCGCAGGACTTCATCTAACGTCGTGAGCCCGGTCTTGACCTTCTCCCACCCGTCCTCGCGCATGGTCCGCATGCCGAGCTCGACGGCGGTCCGCCGCAGGACGTCGGCTGAGGCTTTCTGGATGACGAGATCCTTGATCGGCTGCGACATGAACAAGAGCTCATAGATGGCGCTGCGCCCGTGGAACCCGGTCTGGTGGCAGGCCTTACAGCCCCGGCTGCGATACATCTGCGGCAAGTCGGGCCGCTTGGAGGCCACCTGTTCCTTGCACTGCCGGCACAGCAGGCGCACCAGGCGCTGCGCCAAGATGCACTCCACGGAGGAGGCGATCAGATACGGGTCAATGCCCATATCCATCAACCGGGTCACCCCGCCGACGGCGTCATTGGTATGGAGGGTGGACAGGACCAGATGCCCGGTGAGGGCGATCCGAATCGCCAACTCGGCCGTCTCCAGATCGCGGACTTCTCCGACCATCATGACGTTGGGGTCATGGCGCAGCATGCTGCGCAGCCCTTGCGCAAAGGTCAGGCCGATGGCGGGGTTGACGTGCACCTGGGTCATCCCCTCGAGCTCGTATTCAATCGGATCTTCGATCGTGTTGATCTTCCGCTCCTGGGTATTGATGGTCTTCAAGCAGGCGTACATCGTGGTCGTTTTGCCGCTGCC
>JACQRB010000040.1 GCA_016206685.1 Candidatus Omnitrophota bacterium
GCGATGGTCGTCGCCGTCATCGCGCACATGGTGCGCGTGTTCCTGACCGGCGCCTACAAGAAGCCCCGCGAGTTCAACTGGGGCATCGGCGTCCTCCTGCTGACCTTGACCTTGTTCCTCTCGTTCACCGGCTACCTGCTGCCTTGGGACCAGCTCGCGATCTGGGCCGTCACGGTCGGGGCCCAGATGGCCGCCAACCGCCCCATCCTGGGCACCGAAGGGCCCGTCCGCCTGCCGGTCATCACGCCCGGCAACGACGCGCGGTTTGCGCTCGTGGGCGGGACGGTGATCGGGGATGCGACGCTGGTCCGCTTCTACGTGCTGCACTGCGTGGCGGTGCCGTTTCTGTTTTTGATCTTCCTCTGTGTCCATCTGTGGCGGGTGCGCAAAGACGGGTTTTCCAAGCAGACCGGGGAGAAGGTGGATGTCTGGCCCCACCTGGTGTCCCGCGAGTTCCTGGCGGCGCTGCTGGCGACCATCGTGCTGTTTGTCTGGTCCATCGCGATGCAGGCGCCGCTTGAGGGAGAGGCCAACATCAACGTGACCCCCAATCCCTCCAAGGCCCCCTGGTACTTCGTGGGGCTGCAGGAGCTGCTGGTCTACTTTGACCCCTGGATTGCCGGGGTCGTGCTCCCCACCCTCATCATCGTCGGCCTGATGTGCATCCCCTACGTTGACATCAACCCCAGCGGCGTCGGG
Source organism: Candidatus Omnitrophota bacterium (assembly GCA_016206685.1). Lineage (GTDB taxonomy): Bacteria > Omnitrophota > Gorgyraeia > Aquiviventales > Aquiviventaceae > JACQRB01. Next base: position 700 of record JACQRB010000040.1, read on the forward strand.
TCCTGGCCCAAGATGCAGTGGAAGCGGACCGGGTGGTCCTCGACGGAGCGGCCCTTCGCGGTGACGGTGTTCATGCTGGGGCTCGTCATGTGGTTCGTGCTGATCGCGATCGGCTATTACTTCCGCGGCCCGAACTGGGAGTGGTACTGGCCCTGGGAGGAGTGGTCGCATCGGCGGCTGGCGAAGCTCACCCTGAAGAACCTGCCCAATCTCTGGGGCGGCCTGCTCCTGCTGGCCTATTTCCTCCAGGGCGTCCCGATTCCTAAATTTGCCAAAGAGCGGCTGGCCGCGATGGGCGGGCCAAAGGCGCCGGGGCTGGTGTCGGCCGCGCTGCACTTCGGGTTGGGCCTGGTGATGGCGGCGGCGTTGCTCCTGCCCCTGATGTACGCGCCCGATCCGGCGTATCCGGCGCAGAGCCGCTGGCCCACGCTGTTGGCGTCGCTGGGCCATGCCAAAAACGCGCCGGCGATGATGGCGTTGTCTCAACTCGTGGAGCGGGCGGGGCCGGGGCTTGGCGCTGCGCTGCTCGCCGGCCTCATTGGCATCGTGGGCACGGTCTTCGGGCTCTTAGGTCTGCAGTTCGCGCGGTTCAAGGACCGGCTCTATGATGAGCTGGGGCCCATCAAGTACGCCATCGTCATGGGGTTGTTCCTCGTGATGATGGGGGTGCTGGGCAAGATCGCGCTGCGCCTGCTGTTCGGGATCAAATACCTCATCAGCGTGCCGGCGTTCAGCTTCAATATTTAGTGGGATGAAGCGCGTCTTCTTTCTCGTTTCGACGATCCTGCTGGCGGTGCTCTTCGTCCTGTCGTATTGGGAAGACAGCACGCGCGAGTGGACCGCCTACCAGCGGCGCTTCCTGGGTTCGCTCAACCGCGATGAGCGGCGGGGGCTCTCCGGCGGCATCAAGCAGCTCGTCATGTCGGACCTGCGGCGCGTGGACCGCTGCACGACCTGCCACATAGCGATTGACAAACCCGCGCTGGCCTTGGCCGAGCAGCCGTTCATGGCCCACCCAGGCTCCTACCTCCTCTGGCATCCGCCGGAGAAATTCGGCTGCACCGTCTGCCATGGCGGCCAGGGGCTGGCGACGGAGGTCAAAGCCGCGCACGGGGAAGTCAAGCACTGGGAGCAGCCCCTGTTGCGCGGGGAGCTGGTTCAGGCCTCCTGTTACAAATGCCACGGCGACGTGAAGGCCATCGAATCGCATGTGCCCAGGCTCGCGCAGGGCATCCGGCTCTACAAACAACTGGGGTGCGCGGGCTGCCACGCGGTGCGCGGCTTTGGACAGGCCGTCTCGATCGATCTGTCCGACATCGGCGACAAACCCTGGCAGCTGCTGGACTTCACGTTCGTCGAGGGGCATCCGACGCTGAGCCGATGGCTCTATGAGCACTTCAAGGAGCCCCGGAAGGTGACGCCGGGATTTCGCAAAGAGGAGCTCCCCGCCGGGGAGGAGGAGATCTACCCCTCCTTCATGCCGAATTACGGCCTGACGGATGAAGAGGCCTTGGCGCTGACGATCTACATGCTCGGCCTGACCGAGGAGAACCTGCCGGCGAAATACGTGCTTCCCCCGCCGCCTCCGGAACCCGCGCCGGCCTACGCCTCCAGCGTCGAGGCGGGACGCGCCGTCTTCCACACATACGGCTGCAACGGCTGCCACGGCATTGATGGCAGGGGCGGCCGGAAAAACTGGAACGCCCAACTGGGGCAGGAGGTTCCGGCCTTGGCGTACGTGAAGACCATCTACGATCGGGAAAGTTTGAAAGAGTTGATCCGGGCCGGCCGGCAGCCCGTGCCCAGACTGGACCCGACGCGTCCCAGGCCGCCGTTGTACATGCCCTCCTGGAAGGATCGCCTCAATGACGAGGAGCTGGAGCATCTCGTGGACTACCTGTTTTCCTTATATGAACAAGTCCCTCAAGGAGGTGGGTGATGGGCAAGTATCTCACCGTGATCCTGGGATTGGCCGCGATGGCGTGTGGAGCGTGGGGGATCCGGGCGACGTGGCCGCTGCTCTGGCGGGCGATCCAGGCCATGGTCCCGGCCCTGTTCTTCCTCGGGGGCGGGCTGGCGGTGCTGGTGGGCCTGGGCGAAATTCGGGACAGCTTTGGGAGAGACCCAAAAACCGAAAAACCAAAAAACTGAAAAACAGAGAGAGGGGAAAAGTTTTTCGGTTTTTCCGTTTTTAGGTTTTTCGGTTACATGAGCATGCGAATTGTCGTCGCCATGAGCGGGGGGGTGGACAGCTCGGTGGCCGCCGCGCTGCTGGCGGAGCAGGGCCATGAGGTCATCGGCATCACCCTGCAGTTGTGGGGCAAAGACGTGTGCGTCTCCAGCGGCACGCGGCTGTGCTGCTCGGTCCGCGACGCCCTGGACGCCGGAGCCGTCGCCGCGCGGCTGGGGATCGAGCACCAGACGTTGGAGCTGGTGGAAGACTTCCGCGCGCACGTGATTGACTACTTCGTGGACAGCTACGCCCAGGGCCTGACCCCCAACCCCTGCATTGCCTGCAACAACCACATGAAATTCGGCGCGCTGTTGGAGAACGCGAAGCGCCTCGGCGCCGAGTGGATCGCGACGGGACACTACGCGCAGACCGCCTACGAAGACGCCAGCGGCCGGCACGTCCTGCGGCGGGCGCGCGACGCCTCAAAAGACCAATCCTATGTGCTCTTCGGCCTCACGCAGGAGCAGCTTCGCCAGGCGCGCTTTCCGCTCGGTCAGTTGTCCAAGGCCCAGGTGCGCTCGCGCGCGCGCGCGCTGGGGTTGGTGACCGCCGACAAGCCGGACAGCCAGGACGTGTGTTTCGTCCGGGACCGGGACAAGGACGGCTTTTTGCGTCGGGAGCTCAAGGCGGCGGAGGAGCCGGGCCCGATTGTGGATATCGCAGGCCGCGTCCTTGGGACGCATCAGGGACTCTTGGGATACACGATCGGGCAGCGGGAAGGGTTGGGGATCGCCCTCGGGGTGCCGATGTACGTCGTCTCGATGGACCGGACGCGCAACCGGCTGGTGATCGGCCCCAGAGAGCAGTTGTTCGTATCCAGCTTTCGGGTTGACCGGCTGAACTGGGTGTCCATCAACCCTCCGACTGGGCCGCTTCGCGCGGCCGTGAAGATCCGCACCCGCCATGAGCCGGCGCCGGCCACCGTGACCCCGCAGCCCGATGGCTGCGCGCTCATCGAGACGGATGAGCCGCAGCCGGCTGTGACGCCGGGGCAGGCGGCCGTGTTCTATGACGGGGATCTGGTGTTGGGGGGAGGATGGATCATGCCCTCGGCTTCGCCGAGGGAATGCTGAATGCCGAATGATGAATTGACGAGAAAGCTTGAGAAGGTCAAAGCGATCCTCAGAGAGTTCGGGCGGGTCATTGTCGCGTTCTCCGGAGGCGTGGATTCAACGCTGCTGGCGAAGCTGGCTCGGGACGTGCTGGGCAGACGGCAGGCGTTGGCCGTGACCGCCGACTCGCCCTCGCTGGCTCAGGCGGATCTGGACGAGGCCCGGCGGCTGGCGCGCGCGCTTGACCTGGAGCATCTGGTGATTGACACGGCCGAGGTGGAGCATCCCGCCTACCAGGCCAATACGGCCTCCCGCTGCTACTTCTGCAAGCAGGAACTGTTTGTGCATCTGAGCCGGATTGCGCAGGAGCGCCACATTCCGACGATCTTGTACGGGGCGATCGGCGACGATCTCCTGGAGGAGCGGCCGGGCTCGCTCGCGGCCTCGGAGGCCGGCGCGCGCGCACCGCTGCAGGAAGCGGGTCTGTCGAAACCGGAGATCCGCGAAGCCGCCCGCTGCTTAAGATTGCCGAACTGGGATCGGCCGCAAAATGCGTGTTTGTCCTCGCGGGTTCCGCACGGGCTTGCCGTGACGCCGCAGAAACTCGCGCAGGTCGAGCGGGCCGAAGCGGTCTTGGCGGGCCTGGGTTTTCGCCAGGTGCGCGTGCGCCATCTCGGAGCCCATGCCCGCATCGAGGTGAGCAGGGAAGAGCTGATCCGGTTTGACGATCCCGGGCTTCGCCGGCAGGTGGCCCGGCAGTTGGCGGCGCTGGGGTTTGATTCGGTCGGTGTGGATCGCGCCGGCTATCGTCCCGGCGGCGCCAGCCACACAACCGTTGATGAACTACTGCTTTTGGGGGCGGTGTAGCTCAGTTGGCAGAGCAGCGGACTCATAAGCCGCGGGTCACAGGTTCGAATCCAGCTGCCGCCATTTTTTCATGCCTCCTGACGTGTTTGATTGCCATCGGGGCGAGCGGATGCATCTTCGATCCGTTCGGCCGCCGCTTGCGGCAGGCTCAGGAGGCGGCCGGCGCGCTAACCCAGCGGATCACAAC
>JACQRB010000039.1 GCA_016206685.1 Candidatus Omnitrophota bacterium
CGGCTGTACCGTGACCAAAGGCCTCATCCGCCGCGATGCGCTCATGCGCGTCATCCGCGGCAAGCAGCAGCTCCTCGAAACGAAGCTCTCCGGCCTCAAGCGGGTCAAGGACGACGTGCGGGAAGTACAGGAGGGCCTGGAGTGCGGCATCTCGCTTGAGGGGAATGCGGACCTCCAGCCCGGCGATCTCCTCGAGGCGTGGGAGATCAAGAAGGTCGCCCGCAAGTTGGCGTGAAACCAAACCTCCAGACTTCAGACCCCAGACTTCAGGTGGGTACGTCTTCCTGACGTCTGATGTCTGATGTCTGATGTCTGATGTCTGAGAAGCAGCGGTGTTTGAGCGGTATGCGGCCCACCGGCAAGCTCCACCTGGGCCATTTGGTGGGGGTGCTGGAGAACTGGAAGAAGCTGCAGGAGGAGTACGAGTGCTTCTTCATGGTCGCGGACTGGCACGCGCTCATGAGCGAGTACGAGCACCCGCAGGCCCTGCAGGCGGACGTCTATGACAACGTGGCGGATTGGCTGGCCGGCGGCATCGATCCCGCGCGCAGCGTGATCTTCCGCCAGTCGGATGTCCCCGAGCATCTGGAGCTCTTCGCGGTCCTCTCGATCCTCACGCCGCTGGGCTGGGTGGAGCGCGTCCCGACGTACAAGGAGCAGTTGCGGGAGCTGCAAGGCCGGGACCTGGCGACCTACGGCTTCCTCGGCTATCCCGTCTTGCAGGCGGCCGATATCCTCCTCTACAAAGCCCACGTGGTGCCGGTCGGCGAGGACCAGCTGCCGCATCTGGAGCTGACGCGCGAGATCGCCCGGCGCTTTCATTTCTTGTATCAGCGCGAGCTATTTCCTGAGCCGCGCGCGTTGTTGACGCAGGCGGCGAAGCTGCTGGGGACGGACGGGCGCAAGATGTCCAAGAGCTACCGGAACGCGATCAATCTCTCCGAGGAGCCTGACGCCATCCGCCGGCTCGCCCAATCCATGTTCACCGACCCCTTGCGCATCAAGCGCACCGACCCCGGGCATCCGGAGGCGTGCAACGTGTGCCACTACTGGCGCGTGTTCGCCCCGCAGCGCGCGGATGTCGTGTGGGAGGAGTGCCGCACCGCCGCGCGCGGCTGCGTGCAGAACAAGCAGGAATTGTCCGACGTCCTGATTCAGGTGACCGAGCCCTTCCGCGCCGCCCGCGCGCGGTTTGCCTCGGCCTCCGCGATGCAGCGCCGGATTGAGGAGGTCCTGCAGGATGGCGCGGCGCGCGCCCGTCGTGTCGCCCGGCAGACGATGGACGAGGTCAAGCGCGTGATCGGGTTAGCGAGTGTTGGCAGCGCGGCAGGACCCGCTGCCCCCAGATGACCGACAGGGCATAAGACGATGCGATACGACGTGACGCAAGATGTGTTCGAGGGGCCGCTGGGCCTGCTCGTCGAGCTGGCCAAGCACAACCTCCTGGACGTGTTCCTCATCAAGCTGCAGGAGCTGGGCGCCCAGTACCTGAGGCTGGTCAAGGCAGGGGGCTGGAGCTTGAATGAGCTGGCGGAGCCGCTGCCGCTGTTGGGACAGCTCCTCGCCCTGAAAGCCCGGCTCCTCCTGCCGCAACCGCCGCCAGTCGAAGACGAGGAACAGCCGATCAGCCTGGAAGAGCTGCAGGCGCGCCTGGCCGAGTATGAGCGGTTCAAGAGCGTCGCGCAGGTGCTCGCCCAGCTGCACACCCTGCAACATGAGTATTTCACCCGGACCCGCCCGGAGGACGCCGAGGCGCAGGCGGGCAGCGACGAGCCGGCAGCCGCCGGGGCCCTCAGCCCCGCGCCGCTTGGCAAGGAAGTCGGCTTGATCGACCTGATGACGGCCTTCACCAAGGTCTTGGACCGGGCCCAGGCGCCGATCTACGAGGTGGAGCAGGAGCCCTGGACGGTGGAGATGAAGGTGGAGGAGCTGCGCGTGCTGCTGACCGTGCGCGCGCAGATCGCCTTCACCGACTTGTTCTCGGCGGAGAAAACCAAACTCGAGCTGGTGGTGACGTTCCTGGCGCTGCTGGAGCTGGTGCGCCAACGCCTGTGCCGCGCGGTGCAGGAGCGGCACTTCGGCGACATCCTCATCGTGCGCCGGGAACCACTGTGAAAGACGATGGTTGAGTCCATAGTCCATAGACCGTAGTCCATAGCCAAAAATGCTTGATCGTCTATGGACTATCGACTATTGACTATGGACTAACCGGTAGGTTTTCCATGGAATTGTCGCAGGCCAAGCGGATCATCGAAGCGCTGCTGTTTATCAGCGGCCAGCCGGTCTCCCTGAAGCGGCTCAAGGAGGTCATCGAAGAGCTGGAGCCCCGGGCGCTGCGCCAGCTCATCACCCAGCTGGACGAGGAGTACGCGCAGGCCCAGCGCGCCGTCCGGATCCAGGAAGTGGCGGACGGCTTTCGGCTGGTGACGGACCCGGCGCTCTCCCCCTGGATGAAGCGGGCCCTGGCGCTGCCCAGGGAAGAGTTAGTCAGCAAAGCGGCGATGGAGACGCTGGCGATCGTCGCCTATCGCCAACCGATCACCAAGGCCGAGGTCGAGCTGATCCGCGGGGTGGACGTCACCGCGACGCTCGAGACGCTCTTGGAGCGGCAGTTCGTGCGGGTGGCGGGCCGCAAGGACACGCCGGGACGCCCGCTGTTGTACGGGACGACGACGGAATTCCTGCGGCATTTCGGCCTCAAGAGCCTGGAGGATCTGCCGCCGATGGGCAAGGAGGCCGGCATGCCGACCCTCTCCGCGCCGGAGGGAGAGCGCCGATTGATTGTGCCGGTGGAATCCGCGGAACATGGAAACCCTTCAGCAGTTACGCAAACGCATTGACCAGGTGGATCGCCGCCTGCTGCGCCTGCTCAACCAGCGGGCCGGCCTTGCGCTGCGCGTGGGCCGGCTCAAGAAGCGCCGCGGCCGCTCCCTGTTTGATCCCCGGCGCGAGCGGGCCATCCTGCGCCGGTTGACCGTCGTCAACCATGGTCCGCTTCCCGCGCAAGCGGTGCGCGCGATCTATCGCGAGATCCTCCGGCAGGTCCGCCGTCTGGAACAATCCGTCTGATCTCCGTCGCCATGCCGACCATCGCCTATCTGGGTCCTGAGCACACCAACACGCATGTGGCCGCGCTGAAGCGCTTCGGCCGGCGGGCTACTTATCTGCACGCCCCGACGGTGGACGATGTGTTCCATCAAGTCGAACGCCGTAAGGTGAATTATGGTGTGGTGCCGATTGAAAATTCGCTTGAGGGGGCAGTTACGCATACGCTGGATCGTTTTATCGTGATCGATTCTTCGGTGAAAATTCAAGGAGAGATTGAACGACCAATACAGCATTACTTGATTCTGTGGAAACGAGCGGCACTTAAAGATATCAAAGCCGTATTTTCTCATCCCCAGGCTTTAGCGCAATGTCGCCATTGGTTGGATCAGAACTTGGCAAAAGCAGTTCGCATTGAAACCGATTCCACGGCAGAGGCCGTTGAAGAGGTTGAAGATGCCGCGGCTGCGGCCATTGCAAGAAAAGAGCTGACGAGAAAAAAATCGCACCTCAGCGGCATTCCTATTCCCAATCAACGGGAAAATAAGACACGGTTCTTGATTCTTGGACTAGGAAACCCCAAGCCCGGTCGAACAAACAAAACCTCGGTACTATTTGCATTGAAGGATCGGCCTGGGGCGCTGTACGACGCATTGATGCCATTCAAGCGAGAGAAGATCAACCTCACGAAAATCGAATCCCGCCCATCAAAAAAGAAGGCATGGGAGTACTATTTTTTCATCGACGTGGAAGGGCATGAGTCCGAGCCAAGAGTAAAGCGCGCGTTGAAGGCGCTGTCGCGCTCGACGCTTTTGTTGCGCGTGCTCGGCTCCTATCCAGTTAGCAAGTAATGGGCGGGCGGCAAGACATTCGCGTAGCCGCGAATTCAGATTTTGTCGGCCCCAGGACGCGCTCGGCGACAAAATCTGCTGAGCGGCGGCGAATGGATTGCCAGCCCGCCACAGGGACTCGCATGACGACCATCGACACGCGGGCGCGCCAGGCCGTCAAGGCCATGGCGACGCTGACCTACAAGCCGGGCAAGCCGATCAAAGACGTGCAGCGCCGGTACAAGCTCTCGTCGGTGATCAAGCTGGCCTCCAATGAGAACGCGCTCGGCCCGTCGCCGAAAGCGGTCGCCGCGCTGCGCAAGACCACCGGCCAGCTGCACCGGTATCCGGACGCCGCCTGCGCCGAGCTGAAAGCAAAGCTCGCCAAGCGCCTGAAGGTGAATGCCTCGCAGATCGCCGTGGGCAACGGCTCCGACGAGCTGCTGGTCTTGGCGCTGCGCGCCTTCGTGGAGCCGGGGGACGAGGTCGTCGTGGCGGAGCCGACATTTTTGATCTACGCGCTGCAAGCCAGGGCCAGCGGCGCCAAGGTGATGCGGGTCCCGCTGAACAACCTGCGCTATGACTTGCCGCTCATGCGCGCGGTCGTCAGCAAGCACACCAAGCTGGTGTTCATCGCCAACCCGGACAACCCGACCGGCAGCTACGTCACGAAGCGCGAGTTGGAGGAGTTCCTCCGCGGGTTGCCGGAGCAGGTGGTCGTGGTCGTTGATGAGGCGTATTACGAGTTCGTGGACGCCAAGGACTACCCGCAGACAGTCAGCTACGTGAACCGCGCGCCGGTCATTGTCACGCGCAGCTTCTCCAAGGCCTACGGGCTGGCCGGGCTGCGCATCGGCTATTGTATCGCGCGCCCGTCGCTGATCGCCGCGCTGGAGGCGGTGCGCGAGCCGTTCAACGTCAACCGGCTCGCCCAGGACGCTGCGGTCGCCGCCCTGGATGATCGCGCCTTCCTCGAGCGGACGCGGCGCATGATCCGCCAGGGACGGGCGTATCTGGGCTTGGAGCTGGCGCAACTGGGCTTAAGGGTCGTGCCCAGCGTGGCGAATTTCCTGCTGGTCGAGCTCGGTCCCAAGGCTTCCCAGGCGGCGCAGGCGCTCTTGCGGCGCGGGGTGATCGTGCGCGAGATGAGCGCGTGGAAGCTCGACGGATTTGTGCGGGTGACGATCGGGACCATGCCCGAGAATCGGCGCTTCATTCAAGCCCTGAAGGAGGTAGTGGGATGATCATCGTCTTAAAACCTCACGCGACCAAGAAACAGATCACGCACCTGGTCGAGAAGATCAAGGCGCTGGGCTTGAAACCCATGGTGTCCGCCGGCGTGGAGCGCACGATCATCGGGGTGATCGGCTCGGAGGACGTCCTGCGCGTGCAGCCGCTGGAGGTGTTTCCCGGCGTCGAAAAAGTCATGCCGGTCCTCAAGCCCTACAAGCTGGTCTCGCGCGAATTCAAGCCGGCCGACACGATCGTCAGCGTCGGCCGCACCGTAAAGATCGGCGGCCCAAAAATCGCCGTCATGGCCGGGCCCTGCTCCATCGAAAGCCGGGAGCAGCTGACGCA
>JACQRB010000041.1 GCA_016206685.1 Candidatus Omnitrophota bacterium
CCGTTGGTGCGGGCGGTCTTGATGATGGCCTGGACGATCCTCACGCGAGCCGATTCGCTGGCAACGATTTCCAGCATGACCATGGGCAGGAATTCCACCCGTTAGCTCACCCCTCGCCACTGATCGACCACCCCCTTCAGCTAGCCGTGGCCTTGCGCCTCGATGATGGTAATCCCCGGATACCCCACGGCCTCGATCGCCTTGCGGACGTCGTCAACTTTCTCGGGCCGGATAATGGCCTCGATCTTTTTCATGGTCGCGCTCCTTGTCTTGGCTTCGTGCGTCGTGTCTTCAGCTAACGCTTGCGTCATCGGCTACCTCCGCGCTGGTTCCGCCGCGGCCACGACCGAACCCGTCGAAACCGGGAAGGTTTTCCTCACGACGAAGTCCGGGTACGCCGAGTTGCCATGCTCGCCGATGTCCAGGCCTTCGATCTCTTCCTGGATGGAGACGCGCAAGCCGATGGTGGCTTTGATGATCGCCCAGGCGACGAGAGACATCAGGAAGACCGCCGCCCCGGCACTGACCACGCCCAAGAGTTGCACGCCAAGTTGGGTGAATCCGCCACCGAAGAAGAGCCCATTGGCTTTATTGGGCATCCACTGCGACTGCGCGAACAAGCCCACGGCTAACGTCCCCCAGACCCCATTCACCAAGTGCACGGCCAGGGCGCCGACCGGATCATCCACATGGACCTTGTCCCAGGCGATGACGGCTAGCACGACCAGCGCGCCGGCAATCAACCCGATGATGGCAGAGCTGGCCACGCTGACAAACGCGCACGGCGCCGTGATCGCCACCAAACCGGCCAGACACCCGTTGATGGTCATGCCAAGATCCGGCTTGCCCAGCAGGAGGGTCGAGACGATCGTCGCGCTCAAGATCGCGGCAGCCGCTGCCGTGTTGGTCGTCACACAGATGCGGGAGATGGCGTCCACATCCGCCGCCATCGTGGAACCCGGATTAAACCCAAACCACCCCAGCCAGAGCACGAAACAGCCGATCAGCCCGAGCGAAAGGTTGTGGCCCGGAATCGCATTGGCCGAGCCGTCCTTGTTATACTTGCCGATCCTCGGTCCCAGCACCACGACTCCTGCCAGCGCCGCCCAGCCTCCGATCGAGTGCACCTGGGTTGAGCCGGCGAAGTCGAGGAACCCTTTCTGAGCAAGCCACCCACCGCCCCAGATCCAATGGCCGATAACGGGGTAGATGAGCCCGACGATGATGAAGCTGAACACGATGAACGAGAAGTACTTGATCCGCTCCGCGACCGCCCCGGAGACGATCGTGGCCGCCGTGCCGGCGAACACCAACTGGAAGAAGAACTTCGCCAACAGCGGCACCCCTGTCCAGTTCAGCGACGCGTACGCGCCTTTGTAGGCCTCGCCGGTGGCCGGGCTGTTATCGGCTCCGCCCAGGAACCAGAGACCTTCGGTTCCCCACCACGGAGTCCCGTTGCCGAACATGAGCCCATACCCCAGCACCCAGAACGAGATTGACGAGGCGGCAAACACGATGAAGTTCTTGGAGAGGATGTTCACCGTATTCTTGCTGCGACAGAACCCCGATTCCACGCACGCGAAGCCGAGGTTCATGAAGAACACCAGCATCGCCGTAATCAACGTCCACAACGTATCCGCCATGACTTTTGGATCCATCGAACCTCCTTACGGTTGCCTTGCGACTCCCCCTCGCTCAGAAGTGGTAAATCAGCTCGGCCGCGATCGTGTCCTGAGAATTCGTGAGGCCGGCGTTGTTGCTGAAGAAGACCGCCTCGTTGGCCGCGTCATGCCGGTACTCGAGCCGGGCCAGCAGGTGCGTGTAGAGCTGCCATTGGCTCGTCAAGGTGTACTCGTTGAAGCGCAGATCATCGAGAGTCGAGCCGCCCAGCCCGGTGAACCCGGTCCGCACGTTGTCCGCGTCGTTGAACCACTCCCAGCGGCCGGCGAGGGACCATTTGTCGGTCAGGTCGTACTTGGCGTAGAGCGCCACGCCGTTCCAGTTGGCGGCGTCCGGGCCTTTCGTCCCCGTCGTCACCCCGTGCGCGAGGTTGCTCTGGTGGCCGTAGTCGTAGTTGGCCATCAGGGTCAGCTTCTCGAGCGGCTGCCACGTCCCCACGAAATCGAGGACCGTGCGGTCATCGCGGTTATTCGACGCGACCTCAGCGCCGGTAATGAGGTTCGAGGACAAGGTGACCCCCTTGAACGGCGTCAAGGTGACATTCCCGAGGATGGTTTTGAACGAGTTGCCCTCATCGGTGATGTCCCAGCCGTTCACCAGGCCCCAGGTCGTCGAGCCCCACTCTCCAAGAGGATACGAGGCCAAAGCGCCCGTATGGGTGAACGGAATGGCAAAGCCGAACAGGTACGAACGGGAATAGTTCCAGTTGGCCGGGCTTTCGATGACCTCGGCCCCCAGCAGGGTCACGAACTTCCCCATCTTCAAATCCAGTCCCGATCCAATCGGGGCTCGATACGTCACGTAGGCCTGCTGCAGATCGAAGTGATCCGGGACATCGCCCGTAGGAACCCCGCCGCCCAATCCGGTCGAGTGGATCTGCTCGGCATCGTCTCCGAAGAACAGATCGGTGCGGAACCCGATGGGCGAGGTGTCTGAGTTGGGCTTCTCAAGCACCAGCTCGGCGGCGTGGATGGTGAAGTTGTTCGCGACCCGGTCAAACACCCGTCCGTTATTGCTGGTGACGTTACGGGAGCTGGCGGTGGAGCCGGTGTCGGGCCGGTTGAAGTTAAAGTTGTAGGCCGTGTCCACGTAGCCGCTCATCGCCAGCCCTTGCAATCCACTGGGCAGCTCCAGCAACCCCGGCACGCCGGCTTTCTCGCCGATGCCGCTGGTGCCGCGCAGCTCTGAGGCCGTCAACTGCCGCTCGAGCTTGGCCAACCGATCCTTGAGCACTTCGATCTCCGATTTCAGTGAGGCATTGGAGGGCTCATCGGCCCAGACAGGAAGAGAGACCAGAGACCAGAGACCAGAGACCAGAGACATGAGAAGTCCGACTTGCACCGCACTCACAAACCCACGAGCCCACGAATCCTTCATCCGCCGCATTCCCGCCTCCTTCGGTTGTCGATGCCTCTTCCCAACTCCCATGTGCCCTAGTGTAGCGAGCCACGTTACAACCACAACACGTGCGTGTTAAATCTGTGTAACATCCGGCAGGAAGCGCCAGCCGGCCTCCCCCACTTCCTCAATCCTGACCCGCCCGCCTCGCTCCAGGACCGACTTCAGATGCCGGATGCGCTCTTCCACCATGCGCAGGCCCATCGGGTCGTGACGCCCGAGGCCTTCCTCCAAGAGTTGGCGCTTCCTGACCAGTTGACCCGCCCGGCTGGCCAGATAGGCCAGCAGCGCGTACTCGCGGTACGGCAGCGCCAGGGGCTGGTTCGCCAGGAGAACCTGATAGCGATCGAGGTCGATCACCAGATCGCCGAAGGTGAGCCGTAACGGTTCTGCCATCGCCCCCTACCATCGTGAATGAGCAGGAGCGTAGCGAAGAGAGGTTACAGGCAGATGACGGGGGGGTTAAATCGAAGTGAATTTATAGCCGACGTTGCGCACCGTCTGAAGGAAGGCCCGCCCGCCGGTTTCGATTTTGGAGCGCAGCCGGCGGTTATGGACATCCACGGTGCGGGTGCCGCCGTAGTAGTCGTAGCCCCAGACCTTGTCCAGCAGCGCCTCGCGGCTGAAGA
>JACQRB010000042.1 GCA_016206685.1 Candidatus Omnitrophota bacterium
CTACGGGGCCGATACGGTGATGGATCTCTCGACGGGCGGCGACATCCCCCAGATCCGCAAGGCGATCATCGCGGCCAGCCCGGTGCCGGTGGGGACCGTGCCGATCTACGAAGCGCTGGCGCGCGTCCGGAAGGTGGAGGACCAGACCCCCGAGATCCTGCTCGGGGTCATCGAAGAGCAGGCCGAGCAGGGCGTGGACTACATGACCCTCCATGCGGGGATCCTGCTGGAGTACCTGCCGATGGTCAAGCACCGCATCACCGGCATCGTCAGCCGCGGGGGGAGCATCCTGGCGCAGTGGATGACGGCGCACCGCACACAAAATCCGCTCTATGAATATTTCGACGACATCAGCGACATCCTGCGCCGGCACGACGTCTCCTACAGTTTGGGCGACAGTCTTCGGCCGGGGTGCCTGGCCGATGCCTCGGATGAGGCCCAGCTTGCCGAGCTGAAGACGTTAGGGGAATTGACCGAGCGCGCCTGGGCGAGGGACGTGCAGGTCATGATCGAGGGGCCCGGCCATGTGCCGATGGACCACCTGGAGCAGAACGTGAAGCTCCAGCAGCGCTACTGCCGCGAGGCGCCGTTTTACACCCTGGGGCCGCTGGTGACGGATGTGGCGCCGGGCTATGACCACATCACCTCGGCGATCGGCGCGGCGATGGTGGGCTGGCATGGCTCAAGCCTGCTGTGCTACGTCACGCCGAAAGAGCACCTGGGCCTGCCCAACGATGAGGACGTGCGCAACGGGGTGATCGCGTACAAGATTGCGGCGCACGCGGCCGACGTCGCGCGCGGGCGGCGCGGGGCGCGGCAGCGGGATGACGCGCTCTCGCGGGCGCGCTTCACGTTTGACTGGGAGCGGCAGTTTGCCCTCTCGCTCGACCCTGAGACGGCCCGCAAGATGCACGATGAAACGCTGGCGGATGACTTCTACAAGGATGCGAAGTTCTGCTCGATGTGCGGGCCCAAGTTCTGCTCGATGCGGATTACCCAGACGGCCAAATTGACGGACGTGATGCCCGCGGCTCCAGCGGCGTCGGTCACACAGGAGGCGTAGCCGAGGATGGATGTTCAGAAAGAGTTGGCCAGGCACTTGAAGCGGCTGAACCGGTCCATTCGCAGGTTGGTGGCCCACTCGCGCGAGTTCGAGGACCTGCGCAAGCTCCTGCAGGAGCAGCGCGTGGAGCTGGCCATCTATGTCGTGCCGCTGGTGGGCGGCAAACCCCACGGCCAGGAGCTGAGGTTCGAATTGACCGACGACGACCGGAAGTTCCTCAAGCAGGCGGGCATCATCTTCTCGGGGGAGGCGTCCTAGCTCCTCCGCACGTCTTCCGACCAGCCACCGCAAACGCCTTCAGTCGTCGTGAGAGGCGTGTTGCCAATCAAGGAGGCACGATGACGATGAAACGACTCATCACTCTTGAGGATCTGGAGCTGTCAACCGGCAAGAAGACCCGGTTGTACCGGCTGCTGTACAAATACGGTCCGGGCAACGGCCGGATGATGGTCCTGCCGATTGACCAGGGCCTGGAGCACGGGCCGCGGGATTTTTTCCCGAACCCCGACAGCATCAACCCGGAGTTTCAGCTCCGGCTGGCGCTGGAAGGTGGCTTCTCCGCGATTGCGTTTCAAGTGGGGCTGGCCGAGAAATACCTGCGCGGGTTCGCCGGCAAAGTCCCCTTGATCCTCAAGATCAACGGGAAAACGGAAATCCCGCCGGATGAGGACGCCTTCTCCTCCTGCACCGCCTCCGTGGAGGACGCGGTGCGCCTGGGGGCGGATGCGATCGGCTATACTTGTTATGTGGGCTCGCCACGCCAGGATGAGGACTTCAGCCAATTTCAACGAGTCCGGCGCGAAGCCGAGCGGGCCGGGATGCCGGTCATCATGTGGGCCTACCCGCGCGGCAAGTCTATCGAGCAAAAAGGGGGGCGCGACAGCTTCTACGCGGTGGACTACGCGGCGCGCGTGGCCCAGGAGCTCGGGGCGGACGTCGTGAAGGTCAATCTGCCCAAGGTTGACGAGGGCAAGCGGGCGCTCTACCCGAAGCCCTACAACGAGCTGAAGCTCTCCCTGAAGGAGATGCTGGAGCATATGGTGAGCTCCGCAGGGCGGACGCTGGTGATTATCTCCGGCGGCTCCAAGCGCACCGATGACGCGCTCCTCGAAGAAGTCAAGACGTGTCTGGAGGCCGGCGTGAGCGGCTTCATCTTCGGCCGCAACTTCTGGCAGCGCCGCTTCGGCGAAGCGCTGGACATGGCCGGGCGCATCACCAAGCTGACGCAGCAGGTCAGCCACAACGCGGTCGAAAAGGCCGTGGCGGGAGCGAGGTAGAAGGTATGGCTCAGGCGCGCGCTGATCTGTCGGTGTGGGTCGGGGGTGCCGCGGGTGATGGGATTGCGGCCTCCGGAGAGTCGTTCGCCAAAGCCTGCACCCGCTCGGGGTATCACGTGTTCGCCTACAACAGCTACCAGTCGGTGATCCGCGGCGGGCATGTGTGCATGCACATCCGCATCGGGCAGCAGAAAATCTGGACCCATGGGGATGCCGTGCACTATCTCCTCGCGCTCAACGAAGAGACCGTCCAGCGCTACGCCAGGCGCGTGCAGGCCGGCGGGGCGATCCTCTATAACAACGAGAAATTCCAGGTGAAACCGGAGCAGGTCCCATCCGGCGTGCAGGCCATCGGCCTGCCGGTGATGCAATTGGTGGGCAACCAGCTCATGCAGAACATCGCCTTGATGGGGGCGCTGTATGAGCTGCTGGGGATGGATCCGGCCGAATTCAAGGGATTGATCAAGGAGCGCTTCGCCACGAAGGGCGAGCAGGTCGTCACGGCCAACCTGTCGGCGTTTGACAAGGGCGTCGCGCATGCCCGGACGAATGCCAAGCCCGGCGGGATTCAGATCGGCAAGCCCGACGGCAAGCGGCGGCTCCTTGCCAGCGGCAACGCGCTCTTGGCGTTCGGGGCGGTGGCGGCCGGCTGCCGGTTCTACTCCGCCTATCCGATGACCCCGGCCTCCTCGATCCTGCACTGGATGGCCAAGAACGCGACGAAGACCGGCGTGCTCGTGAAGCAAGCCGAGGATGAGATCGCGGTGATCAACATGGCCATCGGCGCCGGGCATGCGGGCGTGCGCTCGATGTGCGGCACCTCGGGGGGCGGGTTCGCCCTCATGACCGAGGCGGTGGGCGAGGCGGCGATGACGGAAACTCCGGTGGTCGTCGTGGAGGTCCAGCGCGCCGGCCCCTCGACGGGAGTGCCCACCAAGACCGAGCAGGCGGACCTCTTTCAGCTGCTCGGGGCCTCGCAAGGCGACTTTCCCAAAATCATCCTCGCCCCCCGAACCATGCCGGAGTGCTACTCGATCGCCATCGAGGCCTTCAATCTTGCCGAACGATTCCAGTGTCCGGTGTTGATCTCCTCCGACTTGTACCTCTCCGAGCGCAACGAATCCCTCGAGGGGCTCAACATCACCGAGATCCCCATCGAGCGCGGGGAGATCGTGACCGAGGCCAACGGCGAGCCCTACCGGCGGTTTGCGGACACTGCGAGCGGGGTCTCGCCGCGCGCCTTTCCGGGGACGCCGGGCACGGTGTATGTGGCGGCGACCGATGAGCATGACCCGGACGGCGTGCTGATCAGCGACGTGTTCACCAACCCGGCCCTGCGCGCCAAGATGATGGAGAAGCGCATGCGCAAGATGGAGGCCGTCATGAAGGAGCTCCCCGATCCGGAGCTGGAAGGACCCGACGATGCGGATCTGACGCTCATCGGCTGGGGCTCGACCTACGCGGTCCTGGTTGAGGCCATGGAAACGCTCAACTCCGCCTCAGGCGGAACGGTCAACCTCATCGTGCCGAAGTACCTGTGGCCGTTCAAGGGCGAGGCCATGCGCAAGCTCCTTGAACGCGCGAAGATGACCCTGGCGGTGGAAGCCAACTACACCGGCCAACTGGCCAAATTCATCCGGATGGAAACCGGGATCGCGATCCACCATCACCTGCGCAAGTACGACGGAGAGCCGTTTGAGCCGGGCCAGGTCATCGCCCACGTCCGGCAACTCTTGGCCAAGAAGCCGAAGGCCCCCACGGTGGCGTCGGTGGTGAGCGACGAGGGGGTGCCACCGGATTTCTCACCCATTGCCGTGCCCGGCTCAGAAGCCGTGCGCGTGCATTAGAAGAGTCCATAGACCATAGACCATAGACCATAGACCATAGTCCATAGCGCGAACAAAATTCTTACTATGGACTATCGACTATGGACTAACAGGAGTGTAAAGGAGGTTGGCTGAATAATGGCGCAAGTGAAAGAGTATCAAGGGCCGGTCAAGCCCGATTGGTGTCCGGGCTGCGGCGACTACGGGGTGCTCAACTCCCTCCAACGGGCGCTGGCGGAGCTGGACATCGCCCCGCACAACGTCCTGATGGTGTCGGGGATCGGGTGCTCCTCGAACCTGCCGGGCTTTCTTCGCGCCTACGGCTTCCACGGCCTGCACGGCCGGTCGCTGCCGGTGGCCACCGGCGCGAGACTGGCCAATCACGAGCTGACCGTCATCGCGACAGGCGGGGACGGCGACGGGTATGGCATCGGCGCGGGCCATTTCGTCCACACCTGCCGGCGCAACTTCAACATGACCTACCTCGTCATGGACAACCAGATCTACGGCCTGACGACCGGGCAGGCCTCTCCCACGACGGAGAAGGACATCCGCACCAAATCGACGCCGGAAGGCACGATCGAGATCGCCCTGAGCCCCGTGGCGCTGGCGCTGACCTGCGGCGCCACCTACGTCGCGCGCGGCTTCTCCGGCGAGAACCTCCAACTGGCCAACCTCATCAAAGGCGCCATCGAGCACAAGGGTTTCGCCCTGGTGGACGTCTTCTCGCCCTGCGTGACGTACAACAAGCACATCACCGACCCCTGGGTCCGGGTGCGCGTCTACAAGCTGGAGGATGAG
>JACQRB010000043.1 GCA_016206685.1 Candidatus Omnitrophota bacterium
CGGGCGCGTCTGTCGGTGGTCGTCATCACCAAGAATGAAGAACCCCGGATCGGACGCTGCCTGGAGAGCGTGCGCTGGGCGGATGAGCTCATCGTGGTGGACGGCGAGAGCACCGATCGCACCGTCGAGATCTGCCGGCAGTATGGCGCGACAGTCCTGCCGCGCCCCTTTGATGATTTCTCCAGCCAAGCCAATTATGGGCTGGCGCACCTGACGGGAGACTGGGTGTTGAGCCTGGAGGCGGATGGAGTCGTCACTCCTGCCCTTCGCGAACGCATTCAGGACGTGCTCGTCAGCGAACCCAGCCATGCCGGCTTCACCTGTCAGCGATTCAGCCGCTTCCTCGGGCGCCCCATGCGCCACGGAGAGTGGTTCCGCAAGGTCCCGTGTCTCTTCAGACGACAAGCCGGCCGGTTTGTTGGCTCAGTCCATCACGGTCCGCAGCTTGCAGGTACCATCGGCCATTTGGAGGCGGAAGTCGAGCACGAACCGATCCAGTCGATCGCGCAGTTCATCGAGCGACAGAACTGGTACACCTCGAGGGAGGCTGAGGCGTTTCGAGCGCAGGGTCCCTCGTTGTCGAACAGCCGACTGCGATACCAGGTGTGCATCCGTCCTGCGACGCTCTTCTGGGAATCCTATGTGAAAAAAGGTGGCTGGCGCGAGGGGATGTACGGGCTGGTGTTCGGCGTGTTGTTCGCGTGGGTGGAGTTTTTGAAGTGGGCCAAGTATTGGGCGTTCACCTGCACAGTCGAACAGGCCACAGCGCCCGCGACCGGTCAACGACTTGAGGAAGGAGAGCAGCATCGTCCGGCACGTCTTGCTCCTGGTAGCGAGCGAGCACGGCTATCTGTGGTGCTGATTACAAAGAACGAGGAAGCGAGGATCGCGCGCTGTCTGGAGAGTGTGCGCTGGGCGGATGAATGGATCGTCGTTGATGGCCAGAGCACCGATCGCACGGTCGAAATCTGTCGGCAGTACGGCGCCGCGGTCATCACTCATCCATTCTGCGGCGATTTCGGGCACGAGCGTAACCTCGGCAATGACGCTGCGGCCGGCGACTGGATCTTGCAACTGGATGCCGATGACGTCGTCAGCCGTCCGTTGCGCGCGCAGATTGAGCGGATCTTGCGGGAGGGCTCGCCCTACGCAGCCTATAAGTTCCGGCGAAAAAATTGGTTCCTGGGTCATGAGATGCGTTACGGCGGCTGGTATCATTATTATCCGCATCTGTTCCGGCGAGGCCAGGCATACTTCGAGGGGCGCGTCCACCACCTCCTGCGTGCCGCCGGCCCGCTTGGGACGTTAGAGGGAGAATTGGAGCACCGGCCATTTGACAGTTTGGAGCAATTTGTGGCTCGGCACAATCGCTACACCAGCCTCGAAGCGCAGGAGCTGTGGGATCATCATGGTCCAGCGAGCATGAAGCTACTGCGCTATCAGCTTGCGCAAAGGCCCCTGAAGCTCTTCTGGAAGATGTACGTAAAGAAACAGGGATTCCGGGAAGGCTGGCATGGGTGGGTCTTTGCCGTCCTGTTTACCTGGGTCCACGTCATCAAATGGGCCAAGTACTGGGAGCTGGGCCTGCGCCGATCCGAGTGCCCCGCGCTCCCGCCCCCTGCGCCTGGGCACGTGGATGTCGCCGCCCACGCCCTTCAGGCATGAGCGTCGAGTCGCTGAAAGCCTCTTACGAGGAGATCTATCGCACACACGGCATCCGGGACCATCTTGCCTTCTACCGGTGGGTGGTGGCGCTGCTGCGGCCCGAGGCGGGCAGGAGGTTCTTGGACGTCGCCTGCGGCGAAGGCGACGTCCTGGCGGAGGCCTCGCGGCGCGGGGTCGCTGCCTATGGGATCGACATTGCCGAGGCCGCGGTGGCTAGGGCGCGCCGGAACGCCCCTCATGCGACGATTATCGCCGGTGATGCCGAGAAGCTGCCCTGGGGATCGGAGAGCTTTCAGTATGCGACTTGCCTGGGCAGCCTTGAGAATATGCCGCATCCAGACGAGGCGCTGGCGGAGATCCGGCGCGTCTTGGCTCCAACGGGGCGGGCGTGCTTTGTGCTGCCGAATAAGTATTGGCTCGGGGACGTCCTGGAGGTCGCCTGGAGAGGAGAGGAAGCAGGTTCGTTCCAGCCGTTTGAGCGCCAGGGTACGTGCCAGCAGTGGCGGCGATGGCTGGCGCGTCACGGGTTTCAAGTCCGGGCGGTCTATCGGTATAATAAACGGCCGAGCTTGTTTCGCGGGCACAAGATGAAGTCGATCCGGAAATTTGCATGGCGGTCCCTGTTCAATTCGCTCTGCCCGTTTTACTTATCGTGGTCCTTCGTGTATCTCTGCGAAAAAATCCACGCTCACCCGATCCAAAACGGATCGGCCGCGTCGCAGTATTGGAGGCTCGAATGAGGGGGCAGGAGGCGATCGTCCCGTTGCGCCCGCCGTTTGTCGATGAGCGCGGGGAAATTCACAACTTGCTCGACACGGCCTTGGGCAGTGTCGCATGAGGATCCTGGTCACCGGCGGGGCGGGCATGGTCGGCAGCCACGCCGCGGAACATTGGGCGCAGCAGGGGCATGAGGTGACCGTCCTGGATAACCTGATGCGCTCGCGGCTCTTTGGATGGCCCAAAGAGAGCGTCGAGTATAACTGGCGATTGCTGGGGGCTCTGCCGAGGATCCGGCAGGTGCTTGGCGACATCCGCAGCGCCGAGGACGTCCAGCGGGCCGTCGGAGACGGAGTGGACGCCGTGCTGCATGCGGCCGCCCAGCCGGGCGTGGGGTTCTCCATCAGGAATCCCCAGGAGGACTTCTCGATCAACGCCCTGGGGACCCTGCAGGTGCTGGAGGTGGTCCGGCGCCGCTCTCCGCGCGCCGTGTTTCTGTATTGCTCGACGAACAAGGTCTACGGCACCAACGTGGATCGGTTGGCGATTCAAGAAGCCCCGACGCGCTATGGATTTCTGGACGGCGTCACGGGGGTGTCTGAAGCCATGTCCGTGGACTTGGCCGGACATACGCCGTATGGCGTCAGCAAGCTGACGGGTGAGCTCTACGTCCAGGATTACGCCCATACGTTCGGGATGCGCACGGCGGTCTTTCGCATGAGCTGCATCTACGGGATCCGGCAGTTCGGATTCGAAGATCAGGGCTGGCTCGCCCATTTCACGATTTCCACGCTCCTCCATCGGCCCATCACCATCTACGGCAACGGCAAGCAGGTGCGCGACGTGCTCTACGTGACCGATGTGGTCCAGGCGTTTGACCGATTCCTCTCCAGCGCGCACGCCCATGGGGTGTATAATATCGGCGGCGGCCCGTCCTCGACGCTGTCCCTGCTGGAGTTAGTGGACGCGTTGCACAAGGCGTGCGGCCGCAAGCCGGCCATGCGCTTTGACGAGTGGCGGCCGAGCGACCAGCGGGTCTATGTCTCGGACATCCGCAAGGCCTCTACCGAGCTGGGCTGGGCCCCCCGCGTGAGTCCCGCCGAGGGCGTGGAGCGCCTCGTGGCATGGGTGAGGGAGCATGAGTCGCTGTTTGCGTGAGAGAGGAAGGCGATAGGTGATGGCGGGCTGGTGGACGCTGCCGATTCTCGCGTACCATCGGATCGGGGAGCCGAAAGGGGATCACGTGCCGACGGTGACGCCGGAAAGTTTCGAGCGGCAACTGGCGTGTATGGCGCGGCAGCGCGTGACCGTGGTGAGCCTGGAGGCGCTGGTGGACTCCCTCGATGAAGGCAAGCCGCTGCGGGGGCGCCAGGCCGTCATCACGTTCGACGATGGCTACGAAGAGACGTCCGGCGTCGCGGCCGCGCTGCTGCGCCGGTTCGGGTTTTGCGCGACGGTCTTCGTCACCCCAAACGAAATCGGCTTGCCGGGGTTCATGACGTGGGATCAGGTGCGCTCCGTCGCGCAGGACGGCATGGCCGTTGGCAGCCACACGCTGCACCACGCCTTCCTGCCGTTGCTCTCCCGAGACAAGATCGAACACGAGCTCGTGGAATCCAAGCGCATCATCGAACAGCACATCGGGCGTCCCGTCAGTTGGTTGAGCTATCCGGTGGGGGGCTTTACGCCGGAGGTTCAGGATGTGGCCAGGGCCGCGGGATACCGGGCGGCCTGCACGACCAATCGGGGGATTTCCAAGCGAGCCCTTGATCTGTTCGCCTTGCGGCGGATTAAGATGACCGAGTTGGACCGGCACGACCTCTCCCTGCGGGCGAAGCTGTCGGGTTACTACGACGTCTTTCGGCGCCTTGAGCAGCCTGCGTAAGTCGGACACGGCCCAGCCATTCGCATCCTCATCAGCTATGTGACGGCAGGGACGGGACACCGACGAGCCGCGGAAGCCCTCGCAGGGGCGGTGCGTCGCCAGGACTCACAGGCCGAGGTCGTCTGCCTCGATCTCCTGGCGTGGGTGCCGTGGTGGCTGCGGTGGGCCTACCCCAAAGTCTATCAGTGCCTCGTCGGCTTCCTCCCAACCCTCTGGGCGATCGCCTACTATGCCTTGGATCGTCCCTGGATCTTTCGGCTGTGTCAGCTCGGTCGAGGGATCTGGAACCGCGCCTTCACCAGACGCTTGAT
Organism: Candidatus Omnitrophota bacterium; assembly: GCA_016206685.1. Lineage (GTDB taxonomy): Bacteria > Omnitrophota > Gorgyraeia > Aquiviventales > Aquiviventaceae > JACQRB01. The sequence goes on from JACQRB010000043.1 coordinate 4,579, forward strand.
CCGGTGGGCCGGGGAATGGCAGCCCGATGTCGTCATCGCCACCCATTTTTTTCCCGCCGAGGTGTTCGGCCATGAGCGCCGGAGGGGACGCCTGAGCGCTCGAGTGATCGTCGTCATCACGGATCTGTTTCCCCATCGGCTGTGGCTGACCGACGGCGCAGACGCCGTCGTCGTGGGATCAGACGAGACCAAGCAGTTGTGTCAGGCCCGCGGGATCGACGGGCAGCGGCTCCACGTCCTGGGCATCCCGATCGGCAGCCGATTCGACCCTTCGACGCGGGCCACGGCCTTTGATCGGTCTGCCCTCACGCGCCAATGGCATCTCGACCCTGGGCGGCGGACGGTGTTGCTCGTCAGCGGCGGCATGGGACTAGGGCCGGTCGCGAGGCTGGTTCAGCGATTGGCCGACGTGGAGCGCGCGCGGCCTGGGCTGCTGCAACTGTTGGTGGTGTGCGGGGAGAATGCGCGGCTGGCCCGGCGCCTGCGCGCCCGCGACGCCGACTCAGGCATGCCGGTGCGGGTGTTTGAGTTTGTCGAAACCATGCCGGAGTTAATGGCGGCCAGCGACCTGCTGGTGACGAAAGCCGGGGGATTGACCGTCATGGAGGCGTTGGCCATGGGAGTGCCGATGGTGTTGTGCGGCGTGATCCCCGGGCAGGAGCGCTTCAACGCCGAGTATGTCGTGCGGCATGGCGCCGGCATCCTGACGGGAAGCCCTGGGGCCGCCGTTGAGGCGGCCATTCGGATTCTTGATGATCCGCAGGCGTACGCGCGGATGCGATCGAGCGCGATGAGCGTCGGCCGACCGCAGGCGGCCGATGAGATTGTGGAACGCTTCGTGTGCGGGAGGCTCGATGGCGACTCGTGATGAGTTCAACGCGACGGCACGCCTCCTGAAGCAGCGCCTTGAAGGGTTGGCCGTCTGGGGCGTGCGCGAGCTGCCGGTCCCTCGGCCTGCGGCCTCGGGATCCTCGCCGAGGGATCCCGAGCTGTGGCGAGGGATGAACCGCCAGGTTGACTCACCCGCACAAGCCTTGGCGCGGCTGGAGCAGGAGGTCATCGCATGCCGGCGCTGTCCGCTCTATCGCACGCGCACCCATCACGTGCTCGGAGAAGGCCATCCCCGCGCCAAGCTGATGTTCGTGGGGGAGGCGCCTGGGCGCGAGGAAGATCTGCAAGGGCGGCCGTTCGTGGGCGCGGCGGGCCGGCTGCTCACGAAGATGATCGAGGCCATCGGGCTCACGCGCCAGGACGTCTATATCTGCAACATCCTGAAAGACCGCCCTCCCAACAATCGCCCCCCGGAGCCGTCGGAGGTGGAAGCGTGCCTGCCGTTCCTGGAGCGGCAGCTCGCCATCATCCAGCCCGCCGTCATCTGCGCGCTCGGGGCGACGCCGGCCAAAGCCCTGCTGGGAGCGCACGTGGCCATCACGAAAGTGCGCGGACAGGTCCGTGAGTACCGGGGGATTCTCCTCGTGCCGACCTTCCACCCGGCGTATCTGCTTCGCAACCCTCCCGCCAAGCGCTTCGCCTGGAGGGATCTCAAGACAGTGAAAGCCTTGTTGAGCGAGACGTCTAGTCCATAGTCCATGGTCGATAGTCCATAGAAAATGGCAGAACACCTCGACAAAATGATGAGAATCTATGGACTATGGTCTATGGACTATGGACTTACTGAATGATTGCGCAAGTGGTCTTCAACCTGCCGGTCAACAGGGCGTTTGATTACCTGGTCCCGGACGAATGGGTCTCCACCCTTCGTCCCGGCATGCGGGTCGTGGCGCCGTTTGGGAAGCGCCGGTTGGTCGGCGCGGTGATCCGCCTTCAGCCGGCGAGCCGCATCCCGCGCCTCAAGACGCTGCTGCGGGCGCTTGACCCGCGGCCGGTCCTGGAGCCTGAGGCCTTTCGCCTGGCCCGTTGGCTGGCCGGGTACTACGGCTGCAGCGTCGGAGAAGCCTGCGCGACCATCGTGCCCTCCTCGCTGCGATTGCGCTCGCAGGATGAGCGCCCGGCCGCCGCGCGCGCCTCACCCCCAGCGGCGTCGGCCCCGACGCTGTCGGGGCAGCAGGGCGAGGCGATGGCGCGCCTCGAAGCCGCCCTGCACCGCGGCCGTCCGGCGACGGTGTTGCTGCATGGAGTGACCGGATCGGGCAAGACCGAGCTTTACCTCCGGACGATCGCCTCGGCGCTGGGCGCCGGCCGCTCAGCCATCGTCCTGGTGCCGGAGATCGCCCTCACCCCGCAGACGATCGATCGCTTCCGTGAGCGGTTCGGGGAGGAGGTGGTGCTCTGGCACAGCCGCCTGAGCGCGCGTCAGCGCTCGACGCAATGGCAGCGGCTGCTGGAGGGGCGCAGCCGGATCGTCGTGGGGACGCGCTCCGCGGTGTTTGCCCCGATCGCCTCGATCGGGGTGATCGTGCTCGATGAGGAGCACGATCCGTCCTATAAGCAGGACCAGTCACCCCGTTATCACGCCCGGGAGGTCGCGGTCGCGCGGGCCCGCATGAGCCGGGCCGTGGTGATCCTCGGCAGCGCGACTCCGTCGGTGGAGAGCTACTATGAGGCTGCGCGAGGGCGGTTCCAATTGCTGGAGTTGACCGAGCGCGTGCAGGGACGCCCGCTCCCACGGGTGGAAGTGGTGGACATGCGTCAGGAGTGGGCTCACCAGCGGCGCGCGGGTTTGTTCTCCACGCGGCTGGCGATGGCGCTGCGGCAGGTGGTGGACCTGAAGGAACAAGCGATCCTGCTGTTGAATCGCCGGGGCTTTGCCCGCGTGGTCCAGTGCCAGACGTGCGGGGCGGCGATCCGCTGCTGCCAGTGCGCGGTGCCGCTCATCTACCATGCGAGCGTCCGGCAGCTCGTGTGCCATTACTGCAACACGCGCCAGGCGATTCCCGAGACCTGTCCGGCGTGTCATCGGGGATACCTGCGCCTGCGGGGCTCGGGGACCGAGCGCATCGAGTCGGAGCTCCACCGGCTCTTTCCCGCAAGCGGGATCGGCCGCATGGACGCCGATACGACGCGCTCCCGCGACAGCCACCGGCGGCTCTATGACGCCATCAAGACCCGCGAGCTCGATCTGCTCGTGGGCACGCAGATGGTGGCGAAAGGCTTCGATCTGCCGCAGGTCACGCTCGTCGGCGTGGTCTCGGCGGATACGGCGCTGAATCTCCCGGACTTCCGGGCCGGAGAGCGCACCTTCGATCTGCTGACGCAAGTCGCCGGGCGTGCGGGGCGGGGGGACCGGCTCGGCCGGGTGCTGATCCAGACGTTCTGTCCGCAGCACTATGCGATTCAGGCGGCCTGCCGGCATGACTATCAGGCGTTCTATCGCGCGGAGATCGCGATGCGCCGGCGCTTGAAGTTGCCGCCGTTTGTCCACCTCATCGAGCTGACCGTGCAGGGCAGCCGCGCGGAGCGCGTCCAGACCGCCGCTGAAGCGCTCAAAGCGGCGTTGGCGGGCCGCGCTCGCAGGGCGCGCATGGCGATCCTGGGACCTGCTCCGCACCGCGTCGCGCGGCTGCGGCGGACCGTTCGCTGGCATCTGGTGCTCAAAGGCCGTTCGGTGGACTCGATGATGCGCGTGGTCCGCCTCGCCCTGGGAGACGCCCGCCGCCTCCACGGCCTGCCGGTCCTCATCGATGTGGATCCGTTGTAGCAGGCGGCTTGTAATTTTCCAGTTACTCGTTAGAATAGACCCCAAGTTTGCCTAGCAAAATTTATGCGCGTGGTGTTGTTCGGGACTGATGAGTTTGCGATTCCAAGCCTTGAGTCGCTCATCGAGCATCGTCAGCAGGTGCTGATGTGCGTGACCCAGCCGGACCGCCCGCAAGGCCGCGGCCTGAAGCGATTGCCTTCGCCGGTCAAAGCGGCGGCGCAGCGATTGCGCGTCCCGGTCGAAGAGCCTGAAACGCTCAGATCCTTCCTGCCGCGCCTGCAGCGTTTGCAACCCGAGGTGGGCGTCGTGGTGTCGTATGGGACCCTGATTCCGCCAGCGCTGCTGGTGCTGCCGGCGCATGGGATGCTGGGGGTGCATCCCTCCTTGCTGCCGAAATACCGCGGGGCCAGCCCCATCGCCTGGGCGCTGCTGAACGCCCAGACGACCACCGGCGTGACGATCTTTCGGTTGGACGAGCGGTTGGATGCGGGCGAGATCGCCTCCCAACAGGAGGTGCCCGTCGCTCCTGCGGACACGGCGATGACGCTCTCCGCGCGGTTGGCGCGCCTCGGCGCGCAGGCGCTCGTCGCCACCCTCGACGCCATGGAGCAGAACACGGCGAGCTTTCATCCTCAGGACGAGCGCCGGGCGTCGTATGCGCCCAAGCTCACCAAAGTCCACGGCCGCATTGACTGGCGGGCCGACGCCGCCGCGATCGACCGCCTGGTGCGGGCGATGGTCCCCTGGCCGGGCGCCTACACCGACTGGAATGGCGCGTCGCTGAAAGTCTGGCGCGCGGGTTGGCAGGCGGCTGTGGACAAACCGGCTCGTCCTGGGGAAATCCTGTCGGTCGGTCCGGAGGGGGTAAAAGTGGCGGCCGGCAACGGGCAGCTCGTGATCCACGAGCTGCAACTGGCCGGCCGGCGTCGCCTGACCGCCCAGGAATTCCTGGCGGGTCACCACATGAAGGTTGGGGAGATTCTCGGCGATGCCTGAGCTGCGCAAGGATCCTGTAATCGGCCGGTGGGTCATCATCTCCACCGAGCGGGCCAAGCGGCCGATGGACTTCGCCTCGACGCAGGAGCGACCGGAGCCGCCGGATCAGTGCCCGTTCTGCGAAGGCAAGGAGGCTCAGACCCCTCCGGAGATCTACGCGATCCGGCCTTCAACGAGCAAGCCCAACACGCCTGGATGGAGCGTGCGCGTGATCCCCAGCATCAAGCCGATCCTGCGCATCGAGGGGGAGCCCAACCGGCATGCGAAGGGGATGTACGATGTCATGAACGGCATCGGCGCCCATGAGGTGATCGTGGAAGATCCGCGCCACGTGCCGGATCTGGCCGGGCTGCCGGTGGAGCGCGTCCGCGAGGTGCTGCAGGCGACCATCCATCGGATCGTCGATTTGGAGCATGATCCGCGGTTCCGCTATGTGTTGTGGTTCAAGAACGCCGGCGCCGTCGCGGGGGCCGGGCGCATCCACCACACCCGCTCGCAGTTGATCGCGACCCCCGCCACCCCGAAGCGGGTCAAGGAAGAGCTGGTCGGGGCGCGGCGCTATTACGAGGACAAGGAACGCTGCCTCTTCTGCGACCTCATCAGCCAGGAGCGCCAGATGAAGGAGCGGATCGTCTTCGAGTCCGCGCACATCATCGTGGCGTGCCCCTTCGCCTCCCGGTTCCCCTTCGAGGTGGTGTTCTTCCCCAAACGCCACCACTGCGATTTTTCGGCGATGACGCCGGAGGAGGTCGCGGAATTGGCCCTCGCCATGAAGCAGGTCCTCGGCCGTCTCAACGCGGTGCTCAACAACCCGCCGTATAACTACCTGCTGCACACCGCGCCCTTCCGCCGGCACCGGACGAAGGGAGGGCGCTGGAAGACGATCGAAGAGGACTACCACTGGCACATCGAGCTGATCCCGCGCCTGACGCGCGTGGCCGGGTTCGAGTGGGGCAGCGGGTTTTACATCAACCCCACGCCGCCGGAAGAAGCGGCGAAGTACTTACGCGAGGCCGCGGTGGACCAACCCCCGGGCGCCGGGCAGGCCGAACCCGCGAAGTCAGGCGCCGCCCACTAACCATGTCCGAGCTGCGTCGTGATCCGATTACCGGCCGGTGGAACATCATCAACACCGACGAGCCGATGGGGCCGGAGGCGTTTGAGGTGGACCGGCGCCAGCCCTCCGGCACGACCTGCCCGTTTTGCGCGGGGAAGGAACAGCTCACCCCTCCGGAGATCTACGCCATCCGCCCCGCCACCAGCCACGCCAACACGGCCGGTTGGCAGCTGCGCGTCGTGCCCAACAAGTTTCCCGCGTTGCGCATCGAAGGCGACTTGGGCCGACGGGCGTTGGGGCTCTTTGACCTCTCGAACGGCGTCGGGGCGCACGAGGTCATCATCGAAACCCCGGACCATCGGAAACAAATGGCCGACCTCTCGCTGCCGGAGCTGGAGCAGGTGGTGGCGGCATTCAAGGGCCGCTCGCTTGACCTGCGGGGGGACCGTCGGCTGAAATACACGCTGATCTTCAAGAACTTCGGCCTCTCCGCCGGCGCGTCGCTGGAGCACACCCACTCGCAACTGATCGCGCTGCCGATCGTGCCCAAGCGGGTCTCGGAGGAGCTCAAAGGCGCGGAGCACTATTTCGAGTTCCGCGAGCGCTGCCCCTTCTGCGACATGCTCCAGCAGGAGCTGCATGACGATGAGCGCCTGATCGCCGAGAACAAATCCTTCCTCGCCTTCTGTCCCTTCGTGTCCAGCTTCCCGTTTGAGATCTCGATCCTGCCGAAAACCCACAGCTCGGATTTCGCCCTCATCGCGCCGGAGGCGATCCGCGACCTGGTCCGGCTGCTGAAAGAGGTGCTCCTGCGCATGCGCAGCGTCCTATCGGATCCCTCCTACAACTTCATCATCCACACCGCCCCCATCGAGCCCCGCGGCTGGGACGAATACCACTGGCACCTCGAGCTGATCCCCAAGCTGACCAAGATCGCCGGGTTCGAATGGGGGACCGGATTCTACATCAACCCCACCTCGCCGGAGCTGGCGGCCAAAGCGCTGCGGGAAACCCAGCTCCCCGTTTGACGGATTTCCGCCCGACCCCCTATAATGAAAGGTCTTCACATTAAGGAGGCAAGGTAATGGCGGTTCGTGTCGGCATCAACGGCTTTGGGCGTATTGGACGCAACGTCTTCCGCGCCGGGTTCAACCGGCCGGGCCTTGAGTTCGTGGCGATCAACGACCTGCCCACCCCCACGGACACCCTAGCACACCTGCTCAAATACGACTCGATCCTGGGCACCTTCACCGCCGACGTCAAGGCGGCACCCGCCGGTGTCCTCGTCAACGGCAAGATGCTGAAGATGTTCACCAGCAAGAGCCCGGCGGAGATCCCCTGGGGCGACCTCGGCGTGGACATCGTGGTGGAGTCCACCGGCGCCTTCACCGAC
>JACQRB010000044.1 GCA_016206685.1 Candidatus Omnitrophota bacterium
ACCGTCTGGTGTGGAGGCTCCGCTCATTACTGGCCGCGCGATCGATCTTCCGAAACTGCCTGACGTGCTTGCGAATCCGAGCGAGATATATTCGGTTGCGGTCGAACTTGCGCGCCTCGGAGATCATCTTGGCTGGAGGCAGTTGGTGAAGAAGGTTCGCGCACCCTTCGAAGGATCTCTTCTCGCCTTGCGACAATACTACGAGTGCAATCAACCAAAGGATGATAACGATTGGCAAAAAGTGATGGATAAGGCGGCTGAGATCGCGGCCCCAATACTTGGCGTAGCCCTTGTAGGGGTCGAATCCGGAAGAGAACAGTTTCGAGATCAGCGGGCCTTACTTGATATTGTATTAAACGTTGGTCGTTGGCCAAGAGGAGGATTAACCCAATTGGTAGAACTTCCGGGTAGTTTGGTCTACATATGCCAGGCAATCCTTGGAGCCATGAGTCTTGCTACAAATCAGTTGCCCTTAGCCATGAACCTAGCTGACATGAAATTGATAGATGCGGACAATGGAAAAGCAAGACCTCTGCGACAACGTCATGACCTTATAGGGTGGCCAACTTCACTGGGAGGGAATTGCGCTTCTGCTTGGAAATACCTCACGGAAGTCCAAGGCCGATGGGAATGGTTGAACAAAGCTTTCGGCGAAGAACGCGAGTATCATATGGCATTGTGTGCCTATTACATGGCGTTGAACATCCACGAGCTTGCCGATACGGTCTCAATAGGAAATACCCAGCAAATTACTGAGACGACTAAATCCTTGATTCTTGATGTTCCATTGGAGTGGGCCCGAATGCCAGAAGACATCACGGGTCCAGCGCTCTCGATACTTCAGCGGCAACCAGAACTCAGCGTGTTATGGAGTTCTCTAGGAGTTCCTGAGAACACCATGCGATCTCTTTGGCCTCAATGGGTGCAACACGGGAAACAATGGCTAGCTGATGGAGGCCGCCGTCCCTGGTTTCGTGTTAGAAGACTACCTCACGAGGGAATTTTTGATTGAAGGAAAAACTGGAGGCCTTATTGATGGTACCACGCTTAATGGCTCATCAAAGCGCCAGCGGCACGGCCACGCAGAGGACTTTCGCGGAGTCGGCGCCGGCGTTTTCCATCTGGTGCGCCTGGTCCTTCGACTACGCTCAGGATGGTTCGAAGGATGGTGAGCGAAGTCGAACCACCGCTGTTAAAGTAGCTCGTGCACGTCCTGCCCGATTAAGCACCGCACCCGCCCGCTGACGAAGCCCCACTGCGTGGGGCGAAGTACTGAGCGAAGACCATACCCCACAGCTAGGCCCAGTCGAAGTATTACGTAGCAGAACTTCTCGACCTCCGGCTTGGCCTGCTCCATCCTGGTATTATTACAAGCTAAAGCTTGTATAAATAGGTTGACTAAAGCAAGTTTATACAGATATACTAGCTTTAGCATGTCCACAAGGCAAATTATCGTTGCAGCGCAGAAGGAGATGCTACAAGCCGTAGCCAGGGCCAATCTCGGTGTCTATCTGGCTGCAGGAACGGCTCTTGCGATCCGCTGTGGGCATCGCGACTCAGCAGACCTCGATTTCTTTACCCAACGGTGGAGTCAAAAGTTGCATCGGACGCTGTGCAAGCACATCGAGCGAGCGACCGGTTTTTCGTTCCGCCTGCTAGACGAGCGAATCAAGCCTCGCCTTGCGAAGGTGGCGGCCTACGAATTCAGCATTGCCAAGGGAACGTTTATTAAGGTGGACGTCATCGAAGACTTTGATCCGTTGCTGCAGCCGGTTGAACCGGATGGCATCACCTCCATGGATGACATTTATTTGCGGAAGGTGCGTGCCGCCATCGGCTGGACTCACAAGCCGTCTTCAACCGGACAGTTGGCTGTCGGCGGCAGACAGGATGCTAAAGACCTCTTTGACCTGTGGTATCTTTCGACGCATTATGCGCCACTTCACGAGTGGTTTCCAGCCCACTTTACCCGCCAGGACTATCAGCGGCTGACGCGATGGCTGCAAGCCATGACTGGTCAAGAGACCACATTTGCCTTGCTCGATGTTGCACCTGGGTGTGATACCAAGCAGATTATTCGACACATGGAACACCAAGTCTATGAGCGCCTGAACCGTCGATACGTGCCCACATGAAACGTGAGAATTGGTATTGGGACTTAGGCATGCCATTCGAGAAGATTCGGGAGATCCTGACCGATGAGCAGAATCCCAAATTTCCTCGGGTGGCCGCCCGCCTCTTGGCGCGGGTGGATGATCCGGAGCAGGTGTTTTCGCTCATCACGCCGCTGGCCTTCTGCCGGCGGTTCATCGCTATTCAGCAAGAAGTGAACAAAGACGAATGGACCAAAGAAAGGGCGGCATTCTGGCGAGCCACCTACGAGCGGTATGTCCGCGAGTTTCAGCGCTCCGGTGTCAGGCTTCGTCAGCGGCAGTCTCGCGAGCGAGATCCGTTTGTCGAGGAACTGATCAATAAGCTGCGGCAGAGTCGAGAAGCGCTCCACTTCTCGCAAGGACAAGTGGCGGAGATGCTTGGTTGCAGCCAGCAGTTTGTCTCTGGAATCGAGCAGGGACGGGAGAAGATCACGATCGACTATCTCCGGAGGTTTGCGAGCAAGACGGGTTGTGACTTTGATGTCGTTCTGAGACCGCCACGCCAAGCCCGTGCGGAAGAGACTAAAGTGTCGGAAGACTACACCGAGCTCAAAGCGTGGGTTGAGCAGGAGCGTCAAGCGGCGCTTGGCATTGCGAAGGCCGAGCAACTCGACAAGTGCCTGATGGAGGTGGTGGCCTTTGTTCCAGATGAGGTCGTGAACGCACAATCCGATGCGTGGGGAGAATTGGCCAGGGAGATTCCAGAAAGCACGCTCAAATTCCAACAGCAACGGCTGCAAGAAGCAATGAAGCAGACGCAGGCCCTTTCACCAGTTGAATTGCGGCAGGCCATGGAGCAGAGCCAAGTCCACTCTTTTGGATGGCCGATCGGGTTAGTAATGACTCGACCGGAGTACGCGCCAAAACCATATAGGGATGGGATCCGAGCTACCATCCTGACCAAGGGACTGACCGACCGATCCTCGTTTGACTACTGGGCGCTTCGGACAGACCGGGTGTTTTATCTCCTGAAGACGCTGTTTGAAGATGAGCGGTCCGAGGGGAAGGTTTTCGTAGACACACGGATCGTCCGAACGGCAGAAACGCTCCTGCGCATCAGCCGGTTGTATCGAGTTCTTCACGTCACGCCCGAAGAGCGGGTGGTGATCAGAATTCGCTACACAGGCCTTCGCAGCCGGGTTTTGTCTTTCGCAGATCCCGCGCGCGTGATGATACATGATCGCGTCTGCGTGGAGAACGAGTCCGAAGCCTGGATCAAGGAGCGCCTGAAGGACATCGAACCCAAACTGGTTGATCTGGTTTGCATGGCGGTGAGTGAGCTCTGCATCCTGTTCGACTACTTTCCGCTGTCCAAAGAACAAATGGTGCAGCCTCTTGTAGGGAAATTCGTCCGGGAGAACGCCGGCTGAAGGAAACCCATACCGGGTTCCGAAGGGACACATTGAGGACAGCGCCTTGAACTTCGTCGAGTGATTTGTTAGACTGCTCTTCGCGTTCCTTCCATGCCATGTCCCGTCGAGGATTGGTCATCATCTACACCGGCAACGGCAAAGGCAAGACCAGCGCATCCCTGGGCGCGGTCTTGCGCGCGTTGGGCCACGGCTGGCGCGTGCTGGTGATCCAGTTTTTCAAGGGGGACTGGCCGGTGGTGTACGGCGAAGTGGAAATGGGCAAGCGGATGGGCCCGCAGTTTGAAGTCCTGCAGTTGGGCAAAGGCTTCGTGAAGCACATGGGCGATCGCAAGCCCTTTGCCGAGCACCAGGCGGCGGCGCAGGAAGCGCTGCGCGTGGCGAAGGAGAAAATCACCTCAGGCGGCTACGACCTCATCGTGCTGGATGAGATCATCTATGCCATTGACTACGCCGGCGTGCAACTGGTCACGCTGGAAGACGTGCTGGGGTTGGTGGACGCCAAGCCCCCACTGCTGCATCTGATCCTCACCGGGCGCAACGCCCCGCAGGCGCTCATTGATCGCGCGGATCTGGTGACCGAGATGCGCGAGATCAAGCATCCCTGGCAGCAGCGCATCCCCGCCCAGAAAGGGGTTGACTACTGATGAAGGACCTGCGTCGCCACAGCCGCGTGATGCTGGACGGCCCTGATCGGGCGCCGGCCCGCGCCATGCTCAAGGCGCTGGGTTTGCGCGATGCCGAGCTGCGCCGTCCGCTGATCGCGATTGCCAACACCTGGATCGAGATCATGCCCTGCAACGTCCACCTGCGGCGGCTCGCCGAGCAGGTGAAGGCCGGGGTGCGCGCGGCCGGCGGCACGCCGATTGAGTTCAACACCATCGCCGTCTCCGAAGGCATCACGATGGGGACGGAGGGCATGAAGGCCTCGCTCATCAGCCGCGAGGTGGTGGCGGATTCGATCGAGCTGGTCGTGCGGGGGCATCTCTTCGACGGCGTCGTCGCGCTCTCCGGGTGCGACAAGACGATCCCCGGTTCGGTGATGGCGCTCCTTCGCTTGAATCTGCCGTCGCTGATGCTCTACGGCGGCTCCATCGCTCCGGGCCGGTTCGACGGGCGCGACGTGACGATTCAGGACGTGTTCGAGGCCGTGGGCGCCTGCGCCGCGGGCCGCATGCGCGTGCAGGACCTGCACCGGCTGGAAGATCGCGCCTGCCCGGGGCCCGGGGCCTGCGGGGGGCAATTCACCGCCAACACCATGGCGATGGCGATCGAGGTGCTGGGCCTCTCGCCGATGGGCTCGGCCAGCGTGCCGGCGATGGATCCGCGCAAAGACGCCGTCGCGCGCGACGCCGGGAAGCTGGTGATGGCGCTCTTGCGCCGCGACCTGCGCCCGCGCCGCATCGTGACCCGCCAGGCGATCGAGAACGCGATCGCGGCGGTGGCGGCCACCGGCGGATCAACCAACAGCGTGTTGCACCTGTTGGCGATCGCCCGCGAAGCCGGCGTGCCGCTGGCGATTGATGACTTTGACCGCATCAGCAGCCGGACTCCGCTGTTGGCCGATCTGAAGCCGTGGGGACGATATGTGGCGACCGACTTGTATCGGGCCGGCGGCGTGGGATTGGTGGCCAAGCGCCTGCTGGAGGCCGGCCGGTTGCATCCGCGGGCGTTGACCGTGACGACTCGCACGATCGGCGAAGAAGCCAGGCGCGCCACAGAGACGCCAGGGCAGCCCGTGGTGCGGCCGTTGCGCAACCCCTTGAGGCCGACGGGGGGGCTGGTGGTGCTGCGCGGCAATCTGGCGCGCGAGGGGTGCGTGGTCAAGATCACCGGCCATGAGCCCACCCGCTTCCAAGGGCCGGCGCGGGTGTTCGATTCGGAGGAAGAGGCCTTCGCGGCGATCCAGCGCCGTCGCATCAGGCGCGGCGACGTCGTGGTCGTCCGCTATGAAGGCCCCAAGGGCGGCCCCGGGATGCGGGAGATGCTCGCCGTGACCGCGGCGCTGGTGGGGCAGGGCCTCGGGGAATCGGTGGCGCTGCTGACCGACGGCCGCTTCTCCGGCGCCACGCGCGGGCTGATGGCGGGGCATGTCGCGCCGGAAGCCGCCGTTGGCGGGCCGATCGCCTTGCTGCGCGAGGGGGATGCGGTGAAGTTTGATGTTCCGGCCCGGCGTTTGGATGTGCGGCTCTCGGCCGCTGAGTTGAAGCGGCGTCGCGCTCGTTGGCATTCCCCGGCTCCTCGCTATACCGCCGGGGTCATGGCCAAATACGCGCACTTGGTTTCCTCGGCATCTGAGGGCGCCGTGACAGGATTCGTAGGGGGACGTGGCGAAACTGGCATACGCGCTAGGTTGAGGGCCTAGTCCCGCAAGGGGTGGAGGTTCAAATCCTCTCGTCCCCACCACGTATCTGAAGCCGCGTGAAGCGTTGACAAGGGCGGCGGTGTTTGCTAGGGTAGAGTGAGGTGGAGCGGATGGCGCGACGATGGCAAAACCCCTGACGATCAGCCGATCGTTGGGGGTTTTTATTGTTGGCAGCGGCGTCGCGCTCGCGGCCGTCGCGCTGGGCCAATGGGCCGGGCACCGGCAGCTTGAGCGCCGCTACCGCGAATCGCTGAAGGCTCGTCAGCAACTCGAACTGGAGGCCGGTCAGTTGCGCGCGGATCGCGACCGGCTCGAGGGCGCCGTCGCCCAGGAGCAACGGCAAGTGGCGCAATTGTCCTCCGCCATTGCCGCCAGGGACACCGCGTTACAACAAGGGCTTGAACGGATTCTCCAGGAGGAGCATATCATTCAGGAGTTGCAGGGCCGCTTGCTGGCCATGCAGCTGCAGTTTGATCGGCTGCAAGGCGAATTGGCCGCGGTGCTGGAGGAGCATCCGGCCGGCGCCACCGCCTCCGCAGGCCGGATGATCGAGCTTGAGAAAGTGGTGGTGACCCATCCCGCCTCCCCGGCACCCGGATTGCAGGGGCGCGTGCTCTCGGTGAACCCCGAGTGGCGCTTTGTCGTCATTGATCTGGGCTGGGACGTGGTCAACATCGGCGATGTCGTCTCCATCTATCGCAATGACCAGTTGCTGGGCAAAGCGCGCGTGGAACGGGTCCAGGAACAGGTCTGTGCCGCTGCGCTCCTGCCGGAATGGGTGGAGTCGCAAGTGCAGGTCAACGATGTCGTGCGCGTGCTTTAGAGCCTTCCGGTTGGCGCTGGCCGCGGGGGTGGGCGTGTGCGGGCTCATCGCCCCCGCCTGGTCCGCAGAGACCCAGTCAACGGCGCTGAGCCGCAAGACCCAATTGGTGATCAAGCTGGCGGCCGATGAGGTGCCGGCCGTTCGCTCGCGCTTTCAAGACGCGCCGCCGGCGATCATTGTGGAATTTCCGGCCGGCCGCGTCGCGGGGATGCTCCCGGAACGTTCGAAGGTCCAGCGAGGCGTGGTCGAGGAGATCCAGACCGTGTACGCCTCCTCCACCAAGCCTGGACAGCGTCGGTGGGTGCAGGCGCTCAAGATCATCCTGCGCGGCCCGTACAAGTACCAGCTGACTCCTGAGCGAGGCCGGATCCTCATTGACATCGAGCATCCGGATTCGGTGGGCCGTGAAAATCTCGAGCTGGGCTTGCCGGGGGGCGCGATCATCGCCGGCGCCATGCCCCCGGCTTTGAGCGAACGCTTCCTCGCCATGCAGGAGGCGTTGAATCGGGCCCGTCCGCAACCCTGGATCTGGCGGGCCGGCGCCGCCCCGGAGGCGGGCCTGGCTCCAAAACCTGCCGGCTTGATCGGACAACCCCTGCCGCGCTCGACCCAAGCCCGTTCAGCTTCGACGGCAGGCTCCTCCTCGCCGCCGTCTTCCTCACGGACCCCGCGTGGCCGCGCGGATGCGCTGACCATCTGGATGTGGGTGCTGGGAGGCATGGGCCTGGCCGGCTTTGCGGGCACGGGGTGGTTGTGGCGCCGTCAGGTGAAGCGGGCCGTCCCGCAGGCCAGGACGCTCTACACCTCGGTCCCCCGCGTGCCCTCAGGGATTCGCGTGATTGATCAGTTGGTGTGGCGGGCGTTTGAGCGGCAAGGCTATCAACTCGTGCACATGGTGGAACTGGGCGAGCCGCTGGGCCTCATGCGGGTGATGGTGAAGGACGGCCTGAAAGCGGCGCTGTTGTGCGTGGGGGACGGGGTCTTTTTTGAGAAGACGACCGTCGAGCAGTTCGTCCAGTCCATGCGCAAGGCCCATATGGAACAGGGCTTCCTGATTGCGCCAGGATCCTTCACCGTCCCGGCCCAGCACTGCGCCAAGGAACATGGCGTGACGCTCATCGCCCGGGAGCAACTCACGCAGCTGTTGAGCGACGGGGCGGTGAGCGAATACTACACCAAGCAAATCCAGCGGCTCCACAAGCAACTGGAAGACGCCCAGGAGACCCTGAACGAGTACGCGCGGCAGTTGGATGCGATCCGGAAGCAGCGCAACGAAGCCAGTTGGTTCTTGGGTGAGGAGCGCGCCAAAACCGCCCAGCTGGACTCCGGCGTCAACGAGTTGGCCCGGCAGCTTGCCGAGGCGCAGGCGCAGGCCTCGCACTGGCAGGAGACCGCCCAGGCCTCTCACAAACAATGGGAAGAGAGCCAATGGTATCTGGGCGAGGCGCAAACCGCCGCGCGCCATCTTGACGACCAGCTGCGCGGCCTCCATGAGGCCCATGGAGCGCTCGATGAGCGCGCTCGAGCCCTCACACAGCAACTGCAGGCGATGGAGCAGCAGCGGGATCAGGCGAACTGGTATCTGGGCGAAGCCCGCGCCGCGTTGGAGGAGCGCGAGCGCCGGCGCGCCCCCCGTTCGTATCGGCCGGCGATCACGATTGATGTGGATCGGCCGGACGGGTCCTCCCTCTTTCAGGGGATTCCGCGCAACATCTCGCGAAGCGGCTTCGCCTTTCCCACCGACCAGCCCTTCCAGGAAGTTCCGGATCATCTCCGGATTCGACTGCACCTCCCAGGATCAGCGCCGATCAACGCGACAGGCCGGGTCGTCTGGCAACGCCAGGAGACCACGGACAGGTTGCATCCGACCGGCTGCGAATTTCTGGACATCCCAGCCCAGGCTCGGAACAGGTTTGAGGAGTTGCTGGCCACTTCCGGTTAGCTCTTGGTGGGGGATCATGCGTGAGCGGCGCACGACGGTTCGCGTCAACTGCTTCCTGCCGACCCAGTACCACCTCGTTGACAGCCCCGCGATGTCGTCCGGACAGGTGACCAATCTCAGCGCCGAGGGATTGCGCCTCCTCGCGACCAGCCCCCTGCAGGACGACGAGCGCGTCCGCCTCAGCTTCTCTCTTCCCAACGGACAGGAAGCGGCCGTGGCTGTCCAGGGGATCGTCCGTTGGCGTCAGCCGGATGCCGCCACGGACCAGGGGCATTCGGTTGGGGTGGAGTTTGAGGGGCTGGATGAGACGACGCGGTTTTGCCTCCAATCGTTTATCGCCGAGCAGGCCCAGCGCGAGCCGCACACGAACGGGTTCGGGCGGCGGATGCGCCGGCTGCGGACGAGCTCCCTCATCCGAGTGCTGAAGATCGGCTGGCCGCTGGTGATCGGGTTGGTGGGCGCGGGGGGCTGCGTGTGGATTCTCTCTCTGCAGCGGCAGCAGGAACAGCTGCGCTCGACCATCGCCGAGCGCGCGGCGATCATCACCCAGCTTGAGGCGCAGCACCAGCAGCTCCAGCAAGAGCTCGGTCAGGCGCGCGCCGCCGCATCGTCAGCAGGGACTGAAGTGGAGCAGCTCCAGGCTCAACGCAGCCAGTCTGAAACTCAGATTGCCGCGCTGACGCAGAATCTTGGGGAGCTGCAGCAGGCGTACCGGCAGCTCAGAGAGGAGCGGGATGCGCTCAAGCAATGGGTTCAGGCGCTTGAGCATCAGCAGCAGGCCTTGGAGCAGCGGCTGAAGTCCGTTCCGGAGCTGCACAAGGCCCTTCGGCAGGCCTATCGCGTTCGGGCGAAGGAGCGTCTTGAGCGCTGGCAGCAGTGGCTCGCTCGGCCGCACGGGGCACCTTCCGATACGCTCGTGGAAGGCAACGGCGGCTATCTCATCCGCGGCGGACAGCCGACGACGGCCTCCAGTCGCCTCTCCATCCGGGTGCTCGACCCCACCGCCGAACCCTCCCCCTAACGTTCGGATTCTCGCTCCCCAACCTTCCCCCTCTTACAGGGTCTTGCGTTGGTCCTTCACGTAGAGGCTCTTGTCAAACCGCTTGGCGTAACTCTTCAGTTCCGCCCCAATGGCCGCGATCTGGCCCAGATGCGTCAGGGGGCGTTCGCGATTGGTCACCACCGCGATGGAGATGGTGAGGAAGCCGACTTTCAGCGGATGGCCTTGCCGGTCGGTGTGGAGCACAAAGCCCTTGGCCCGGTCTTCCTCGTCATAGAGCGTCGGGATCGTCGCATCGAATTGCCGGATGATGTCCTGGCAGATCGCATCGGCGCGCTCGGGGGTGGTGACGACGATGAAATCATCCCCGCCGATGTGCCCGAGGAAATCACTCCGCTGGCCGCAACGCGTGACGGCGTCCAGGAGGACCTGGGCGGTGCGCTTGATGGCCTGGTCCCCCCGCTCGAACCCATAGTGGTCGTTGAAGGCTTTGAAGCGGTCCAGGTCCGCATAGCAGACGGCGATGGGCTCCTTGGCGGCCAGGCGGCTTTCAATCTCCTTCTCGATCGAGACGTTGCCGGGCAGGGTGGTGAGGGGATTCGCTTCCAGCTCTTGCGCGGTTCTGCGCAGGACCATGCGCACGCGCGCCAAGAGCTCTTTTGGCTCGAACGGCTTGACCAGGTAATCATCGGCTCCGGCGTCGATGCCCGAGACCTTATCCTGGACTTCGCCGCGGCCCGTGAGCATGATCACCGGGATGTGGCGCAGGAGCAGGTCCTGTTTGAGCGTCCGGCACACCGAGGGACCGTCGAGGCGCGGCATGGAATAATCCAGGATCAGCAGATCCGGACGGCGGGTCCGGATCGCCTCCAGGGCCGCCTCGCCATCCCCGGCCTCGAAGACGTGAAACCCTTGCGGCTCCAGGATGGAGCGCAGGATGTCGCGCAAATCCGGATCGTCGTCCGTCACCAAGACGGTCGCGGCCTTCTTCGTCATCCCACCGCCTGCAAGAGGGGCGAACCCGGCAGCGAAAAGGAGAACGTGCTGCCTTTGCCGGGCTCGGACTCCACCCAGATCCGGCCGTGATGCGCCTCCACGATCCGCTTCACGAGCGCCAGCCCCAAACCGGTCCCGCGCACCTGTTCGTTGACGGGGGTGCTGGCGCGATAGAATTCCTGGAAGAGCTTGGGCAGTTCCTCCGGCGCGATGCCGCAGCCGGTGTCCTGGATCTTCGCCAGGATCTGTGAGCCGTCACGCTGGAGGCTGACCGTGATGGCGCCTCCCTCCGGGGTGTACTTGATCGCGTTGGACAAGAGATTCATGAACACCCGCGGCAGGTGGGTGGGGTCGCCGACGAGCTCGGTGACGCCGTCCGTGCGGGTCTTGAGATGGATGCGCTTGGCGTCAAGCTGCGGTTTGACCATCTCGCTCACCGTCTCGAGCAGCTGATGGACGGGGATGGGCCGTGATTCCATCGTCACCCGGCCCGATTCGATCCTGGCGATGTCGAGCAGGTTATTGATGAGCTGGGCCAGCAGGTCCGTGTGCTTTTCGATCTTCGCCAGCCGCTCCGTCTGGGCGACGGCCACCGGCCCGAATTGGCCCCCCTGCAGCAGCGCGGCATACCCCTTGATCGCCGCCAGCGGGGTGCGCAATTCGTGGGAGACGGCGGAGACAAAGTCGCTCTTGGCCTTGTTGAGGCGCACCAGCTGGCTGTTGATCTGCGCCAGCTCCCGCGTGCGCTCCTGGATGCGGTGCTCCAGCTCCTGGCGGGAAAGCCAGACCTCCTCGTACAGCATGGAGTTCTCGACGGCGATCGCCAGTTGCGTCGTGAGGATCGCCATGAGCTCCTCGTCGCCCCGCCAGTCGCTGCTGAGGTGCTCCTCGCGTCCGAACAAGAGACAGCCTGCGGGACCGGCGTGCGGGACGACCCCGGCGATCGCCAGGGCGTTGGTGGCCAGGAGCTGGCAGAGGCGCTCCGTCGAGGGATCCGCCTCGGCGGCTGCCTTCAGGAGGCGCGGAGCCGGCTTGGCCAGCAGTTCCCGCAACCGCCCGCTGCTCAGGAGGTGTTGGCGGATCTGCTCCGCGACGTCTTCCGGGACGCCGATGCGCGAGCGCCAGGTGAGCTGTTCCACCGCCGGGCAGAAACCGACCAGGCCTTTCGAGAAGCCGAAGCTGGTGATGAGTTGCGCGTTGAGCTTCCCGTAAATCTCATCGGGATGCAGGCTGACGCGCAGCTGTTGTCCGAGCTCATGGAGCGCAAACAGCGAGGCGAGCTTGCGGTCCAGCTCCTCCTGGGTCCGATGCAGCTCCAGGTCGGTGCGGATGATGAGCTTGGCCTGCTGATCCAGCTGCTCGTAGCCGGCCCGCAGCCGATGCAGCTCCTTGGTGTCGCGGGCCTGCGCCCCCAACTGCCACGTCAGATACCCCAACACGCCAAGGACGGTCACCAGCGCAAGGAGCGTCACGATCCATGGCAGGTGGAGGAGCGTGGCCATGAGACTGACGGCGCCGACGGCGACGAGGACGAGCGTGCGCGCGCTCATGAATTCTCCGGCCCGACGGCAATCACCAGGCAGGCCCCGGTCTGGACGGATGAGCGTCCGTAGGTGTGCGGCGTGCCGAGCGGCGCTTGTTCCCCATACGTGTAGCAGCCGGCCACCGGCACGGCGGCCCCAAGCACCTGGCGGATGTTCCCCACTTCGCGCGCGGCCTCCTGGCCCAGCAACCGCTTGCGCACCACCGAATTGAACACCAGGGCGAACCACACGCTGCGCAGCGACTGCACGGCCTTGCGCGCCGCCGCCGTGGCCGCCTCAAGGGCGGATTCCTTGCTGCCGATCATCAACTGCACCCACGTCCCTTCGCTGACTTCCCCCGTGCACACCAGGCTTCCGTCAGCGCCGAAGGCCATGATGGTGCGCAAGAGAAATTGCCCGGTGGAGTCCAACTGCACGCCCAAGGGATAGGCGATCAACTGTCGGGTCAGGCCGCCTTGCCGCACGCTCTTCATCAGGGAATCGCCGAAGTACTCTTCATAGACGAGCGAGGCGGGTTTGCCGTCCAGTTCGTGGAGGATGTTCGCGCGCGCCCGCGTGACCCGGCGGGGTTTGCTGATCGGGGCAAAGCCATGCTCCAGCCCCACCCCGATACTGCAGCCCCCCGCGAGCAAACCTGCGACTCCCCGGCTGAACACGCGCTCCTGGGCATACTGATACGTCATCGCAAACCGCAGGTCGTCCCCCATGAGCCCGCCGGTGACCAAGGAACTGGTGCCCAGGACCTCCTGCACGCCGCGCAGGACTTCCGCATATCCCCTGGACAGGCCGTCGCCGAACAGCAGGAATCCGCTGCGTCTGGCTCCTGTGAACTGGCGCAACGCCTCCTGGGCGGCTTGATAGCCCGCTGAGCGCGGGTCGCGCTCCAACTCGGTCCCGGCGCCGAGGCTGCACGCGAAGGCTTCCTCGGCGATCGCCAGGACGACGCAGCTGTGGCTTTTAGGGCCCTCCGGGGTGATCTCACCGGCGGTGCTGCCACCGATGAGCGGCCCTTGGACGATGCTGCGCACCCCGCGCAGGAGGGCGGCCTGGTCAAGCCAGGACGACCCCAGGACGATCGCGCAGCGCACGCGGCGCGTCGTCAACTGCTGCGTGGCGGTGCGAGCGGCCGTCTGTCCTGCCGCAAACGCGTCGGGCGTGGCGCTCCAGCCCACGGCGACACGCGGGGCCTGTGTCATCGACAGAGGCCGATGAGCCCGGCCTTCGTCGCCTTCAGCGGGTGGAGGAAGCGGCATGGACAGAGCGACGACGCAACGCGCGTCGCGACGCGTAGAGCGCTTTGTCGGCGTAGTGGAGCACCTGTTCGGGGGACTGTTCGCCATGCAGATATCCCACCCCGGCGCTCAGGCGCACCGGCCCCACCTGCGGGTGAGCGGTCCAGGGGCCTTCGATCTGGACGCTGCGCAGTTTCTCGGCGACGGCCGTCGCCTGCGCGAGGCCCGTTTCGGGCAGGGCTACGATGAACTCATCGCCTCCGAAGCGCGCCAGGATGTCCGCCTGGCGCAGTTGCGCGCGCAGCTCCTGGGCCACGTGCTTGAGGACCGAATCCCCGGCATCGTGGCCCAGAAAATCATTCACTTGCTTGAACCCGTCCACGTCAATCATCAGACAGGCCAGATCCCGCTGGTATCGTGTGGCCCGGTCGTACTCCCACTGCCAGCGCTCCAGGAAATACCGCCGGTTGTACAACCCCGTGAGCTCGTCCGTGACGGCCAACTGGCGCACCCGCGCCAGGGTGCGCCGGAGCGCTGCGGTGCGCCGCACGACCGCGCGCTGCAGGATCCACGTGCGCAGGACGAGCAGCCACATCAAGCCGATCAGGGTCAGGCCGACGATGACCCCGAAGATGACGAGGACGACGGCGAAGATCGAGATGGTTTTGGCGGCTCGCGTGGAGCCCGGCTGCATCTGGACCGTCCAGCGCAGCGCATCCAGGCGGATGGGCTGTTCCAAGACGAGCGGGCGTTTCTCATCGCCGGGGATCTGCCAGCGCGCGGAGCGGTAGAGGACCTCCTCGCCATCCAGGACCTGGATCGGGTAGGGCTGTTGGAGGATGAGCTCGAAAAAATCCGCCAGGAGCGGCTGGAGGTCGAAGACGCCCACCATCGAGCTGGAACGGTTGGGCGTGGCCCGCAACGGTTCGAGCATGACCAGGAGGGGGCGCTCGACGTCCATGCTGAGGGTGCCGGGGACTTGCCGTCGGCCTCGCAGCCGGATGTGCCGCGCGATGGCCCGATGCAGCCGCGCGCGCGTACGCGCCGAGACCGACGTGGGCGTTTTCCACCACACGAGAGACGCGTTGCCGCGGATCAGGCCTACCCCAAGCAGATGGCGGGTATGGGCGACCGCGCTGTCGGCCAGGGCCTGCTGCTCGGCGTCGTTGAGGTTGGGGGCCTTATCGAGGGTGTCGCGCAGGAGGGTCAAGGTCCCTCGCCGGCTGTGGAAGGCTCGCAGGAGCTGATCCCCGGCCTGATTCAGGACGACGCGGGTGTCGCCCTGCACGGCATGAGACGCCTGCCAGCGCATGAGCACGGCGGCTCCCATGACCACCGCGCCGATGCCCAGTGTCGCGACGCAGGCGCTGAGCAGCCGTCGTGCGCGCCGTGACCGCAACCCACCCATCTTCACTCCCGCATTGTATCAAAACGCAAACGCCCGCGCATGGGTCATGCGCGGGCGTCGGGGAGAGGCCCCGGCAACGGGAGGTCAAAATCCAGGCACGGACGTGCACCCGGTCGGCGGCTTGGCGGTCTTGATCTTGGCCAGCAACGCTTCAGCGTCTTTCAGGGCCTTGGCTTCCGCGACTTGCTTGGTGGAACCTTCGGCCTTCACCACCCAGGCGCCCGGGTCGGTGTTTTCCACCGAGGTGTGATAGACCGTCCCCAGGCGGTAGGTCACGATGTTGACCGGCCACCCGGCCAGCTCCGTTTTGCGCTGCGAATACTCTTCCACGTTCGGCATCGGCCCTCACGGTTTCTCAATCGGCGCCGCGACGAGGTTGCCCCATTCGGTCCAGCTGCCGTCGTAGTTCTTCACGTTGGCGTAGCCCAGCAGATACTTCAGCACGAACCACGTGTGGCTGGAGCGCTCGCCGATGCGGCAGTAGGCGATGACCGGCTGCTCCCCCGTGATGCCGGCGGCGCCGTAGAGTTGCCGCAGCTCCTCGACGCTCTTGAAGGTGCCGTCGTCATTGCACGCCTTGCCCCAGGGGATGCTCTTGGCGCCGGGGATGTGCCCGCCGCGCTGGCAGGTTTCCGGCAGGCCCGGAGGCGCCAGGAGCTCGCCGCTGAACTCTTGGGGGCTGCGCACGTCCACCAACTGCGCCGCGCGTTGCCCGGAGGCTTTCGTCACTTCCGGCAGCAACGCCCGGATGGACCAATCCGGACTGCCGGCCTTGTACGACGCCTGGGGCCGGCTCGGGGTCTCCTGGACGAGCTCGCGGCCTTCGGCGATCCACTTCTTGCGTCCGCCGTTCATCAGGCGCACGTCGCGGTGGCCGTAGACTTTCAACTGCCAGAACGCCCAGGCCGCGAACCAATTATTGTTGTCGCCGTACAACACCACTGCGGTGTCGTTGGCAATGCCCGATTGGCTCAGGAGCTGCTCGAGCTTCTCCTTGGGGATGATGTCCCGCCGCAGCGTGTCGCACAGCTGCGTGTCCCAGGCCCAGCCCGCCGCGCCAGGGACGTGGCCTTCGCTGTACGCCTTGGTGTCCACGTCCACCTCGACGATGCGGACCTTGGAATCGTTCAGATGCTCGGCGACCCAGTCGCTCGACACGAGGACCTGGGACGCGCTTGGAGCTTGGGTTTGCACGGCCATGGCATACCTCCTTGTGGTAGGGCAAGTATTGTCTAAAGCTCGACGGAGACTGTCAAGTAAAAAGCGCCTACAGCGGATGCTGCTTGGCGGTGTCGAAGGCCAGCCACAGCGCCAGGAGCGCCAGGATCTCGGAGTAGAGAAACGGCCAGGGATACCACCGGCCGACGGCCAGCAAGAGCCCATCCGCGCCGAGATACGCGTAGGCCGCCATCAGGCCGGCCAGCGCCAGGCGGATGGGTGTGGAGGGCAGCTTCTTCGCCAGCAGGAATCCAAGCCCGAGCATCCCTAAGATGAACGCCGCGTGCGCGCACGCCAGCACCCCGACCGCCCATCCCACCAACCGCGGCCGCGCGCCGATCACCGGATGGGATTCCAGCTCGATGCGGCCCAGCAGGAGGACGAGGGCATACGCCAGCAGAAACGGCGAAAACCGCGTGAGCAGCTTCTTCGGGGTCATCGCCGGGTGGCGCACCAACTGATCCAGCGCCACCGCGCCGGGAAACGTGAGCCCGACGGCGCTGGCAAACCACACCCGTTGCAGGAGCCACGTCGCCGGTGGCTGTGCGCCGGTGGCAAGCAGCGCCATCGCCAGATAGCGGCTCATCACCAACAGCCCGCTCGCCCACAACAGCCACTTCAGCCATCGCGGCGAGACGAACCGGTAGGCGCTCATGGCCAGCCCGCAAGCCCCCGTGGCCAGCCCCAGCCAAAACAGATACCAACCGGCAAGCGGATGGGTCATCGCAGGACGTGGAAGGACACCGCGAAGCAGACTTAGCGGGCCTGAACCAGGCGGGGCGCTCGGCCGCGCGCGCTCGCCAGGGCGTACAACCCAAACAGCCCGGCCGTCCACATCAGGTCCCCCGCGAAGGTGTTGCGCAGGAAGGGCAGGGCAGCCACGTAGCAGCCGACCAACCCGTCGAGGGTGTGCGGGTACATCGTGCCCTGCTCGCCCACGAGCCACACCCCGAAATTCGTCAGGAGAAAAAAGAGCAGCGATCCCGCGCAGGAGCCGAGGAGAATCCGCGTGGGGCGTGGTTGCCGGAGGACCCACCAGCCCAGCAAGCCGGTCAGCGCAAACGCGCCCCAGGTGAAGGCAATCGTCTCATGCAGCCCAATCACCAGGTCGCTCAGCACCACCGCAAGCAGCGGCAAGCCGATGGCCCACCGCCGCGACAGATACGCCCCGCCAAACAGCGCCAGGGCCGTCAGCGGCGTCACGTTCGCCGGATGCGGCACCCATCGCGCGACGACCCCCAGGGCGATCAACCCGATCGCCATCCACTTCGCTATCGGCCGCTCCTGCGCTGTCTCCATGAAGGTCCCTCCGTTTGCGCTATCTTACCACAAAAAAACAGTGCCGCGCTAAACGGCACTTAATCTGGGCGATCTTATTTAGGCTAGCTCCGATTTTCCCGGAATTCTGATCAGCGATTGCCTGGTCGCTCTACCGTCGGTTTGACCTCTAGAGGCTGAAGCGCAGCATCAACCTTTTCGTAGTACACCCTCCGCTTGGTTGCCTTGTGACGACCAATTCCATGACCAATTAGTGCTCCTGCAATTGTCCCAATCGGGGCGTACAAGTAGCCCCCAACATATGTTCCATAGGCCGGGTAAAGCGTCTTGTATGCCTGCAGTTCCATCTCACGCTCTCTGATCTCAAGCAGGTAATCGATAGCTTCGTCAGTTGCCTGGTACTCCTGATAGAGGTCCACAAATGGAAGAACCCGCACCATCGCATATGTCCCCTTGTAGGGGACCTCTGCAAAGTCGTATGCGTGCCCCGCCTCATGGAGGGCAATGGTTGCGTCATCGGAATAGAGGTGTGCTGTATTTGTGAATGGATTGTAGTAGTCGCCATGCGGAAATACGCGACCGGGCAGGAGCACATCGCCGATCAACGTCACGGGAAACCCAAGAAGGATGCGGTATGGCCAAGCGGTATGCTTGTTATGCACAAGAGCACGCAGATCAGCCAGTGGAGAGTATTGATTTAGGCGGAACGTCGCGTCCTCGAACGCCGGGAGATTGCGACGCTCAAGATACTTCGTCAGCACTTGTTCGGTTTCCTCTGAAATGGAGTGGCTATTGAACTGCCAATTCCAGAGGACAAGCTTGAAGGGGAGCGACAAAACATTGCCAAGAAAATCAATCGGTGGGAACGGGACTCCCCGCGTAACCTGCGGATGAGGGCCTTGGCCTACGTACGGTGTAGTTGTCGCGCAACCTACAGTGAGTATTCCCGCTAAGAGAACTCCAAGGACTCGGCTCACGAAAGCCGTACGCGTTTTTACTCTCCCTCTTGCTTGGCCGACCCCTTAATCATACTTACGTCTTCGATCTTGTCTTCCTTGTCGTAGGTCAGCACGTAACGGCTCTTTTCCGACCGACCCGCGCCGAACTCCCACGCTGTCCCGATGAACTCCCATAGAAAGAGCGTCATGAGGTCGAGAAGTGCATGGACTCCCGCCCGCGCAACGCTCGGTTCATTTCCCTTGATGACGAAATATGTATCGACACGCTTGCCCGCATCATTACTCGTTGAGATCTCTGGTGGACCGGCTTTAGCAATCACGACCTGTCTTGGCGAACCGGAGAACATGATAGACGTGTCGATGTTCTCTTTCCCAGACATTGCCATGCCAACGGCGCAACCGCTCATCATTGGCATCGAGCTGCCAAGCACAAGAGCGGCAACAACCGACGTACCCCGAGCTAGCCTCATCGTCTCACCTCCTACCTTACGCCTCCCTCACTTGTCCCACAAACCCCATACACGGTACTCCTCATCTCGGCGATTGGTCAATGCAAAACGTACGGATTCCGCGGATTCCGTAACAAAACGGAGGCGTTCCAAATAGTACCGCTTAAAAGGGTTCGTCGAGAAATTTGGCATCCAGTACCTGGGCATAGGGACTGTCGAGCTTGACAAAGGCACGATACGCTTCCTGACGTTGGTACGTGGTGGGACCGAGTGGCGCGTAGAACGGATCTTCGTCCACCAGCACATTCTCCGCCCCGACAGCGTAGACCGGGTAACTCGACCAGGGGTAGTCCGAAAGGTCGGCCACCAGTTTGGCGCGTACGGGATTGCGTTCGATGTAGCGGCCCGCCTCGAGGAAGTAGCTGTCCTGCGCGACGAGGGGGCTCTTGTAGCGCCCTTGCCAGATATGGCCGACCTGGCCCACCCGGTGTTGGTACCAGCGGCCATAGCCTTGGAGGACGAACTGCATGAACTTAGGGAGGTCGGTACCGCAGGCGATTTCGAGCAGGAGGTGGATGTGGTTGGACATGAGGCAGTAGTGATAGAGCTTCGCAGGGTAGCGGGCTTTGGCCCGGCCGAGCAGCTCGAGGAAATACTGAAACGCGTCCGCCTCAGCGAAGATGAACTGGCGGTTGTTGCCCCGGG
Source organism: Candidatus Omnitrophota bacterium (assembly GCA_016206685.1). Classification (GTDB taxonomy): domain Bacteria; phylum Omnitrophota; class Gorgyraeia; order Aquiviventales; family Aquiviventaceae; genus JACQRB01. Next base: position 19,443 of record JACQRB010000044.1, read on the forward strand.
CGATGAGGTGGTAACAGCCGCCGTCAAGCAGTGAGCGCGGTGGGCGCGGCATCAGTCAGTGGGGGTGGGC
>JACQRB010000045.1 GCA_016206685.1 Candidatus Omnitrophota bacterium
CTTCGTGGGCCGTGCGAAACTCACGACCAGCCAGGGCGAGACAGAGGCCCTCATCCTCGAATACGCCGACGGCGACCGGCTCTACGTGCCGATGGACCAGCTGCATCTGGTCCAGAAGTACCTCGGCTTCGGCTCGCGCACCCCGGGGCTGCATAAGCTGGGTGGCGGCGCGTGGGAGCGCCAAAAAATGAGCGCCTATGCCGGCGCCTGGACGTACGCCAAAGAGCTGCTCGTCATCCAGGCCAGGCGCACGATCCTGCCGGGTCATGCGTTTGCCAAGGACCACGAATGGCAGCAGGCCTTCGAGGGCGCTTTTGCCTACCGGGAAACCTCGGATCAGTTGAGCGCCGTGGAGCAGATCAAGCGCGATATGGAACGCCGCCAGCCGATGGACCGGCTCCTGCTGGGCGACGTGGGCTACGGCAAGACGGAGGTGGCGCTGCGGGCCGCCTTCAAGGCCGTGATGGATCACAAGCAGGCGGCCGTGCTGGTGCCGACGACGGTCCTGGCGTATCAGCATTGCCGGACCTTTCGCGCGCGCATGCGGGATTTTCCCATTCAGGTCGAGATGCTCTCGCGCTTTCAGTCGGAGCGCGAGCAGCGGCACATCGTCGAGGCGCTGAAGGCGGGCGGCTGCGACGTGGTCATCGGCACCCATCGGCTGCTCTCCGGCGACGTGCGCTTCAAGGACCTGGGGCTGCTGATCATTGACGAGGAGCAGCGCTTTGGGGTGCGGGAGAAGGAGCAGCTCAAGCACTGGCGCACCCAGCTGGACGTGCTCGTGCTCTCGGCGACGCCGATTCCGCGCACCCTGTATTTGGCGCTCATGGGCGCGCGGGAGATGTCGCTGATCGTGACGCCCCCGGAGCATCGCCATCCGGTGGAGACCGTGGTGGCGGAGGAGGACGAGGCGTCGCTGCGCCGATGGATCCTGAAGGAACTCAAGCGCCGGGGCCAGGTGTATCTCGTGCATCCCCGCGTGCACGACATCCATCAGGTGGCGATGCGCGTGCGCCATCTTGTGCCGGAGGCCCGCATCGGCGTGGGGCACGGCCAACTGCCGGAAGAGGAGCTGGAGCGCACCGTGATCGATTTCATCGAAGGGCGGCTGGACGTGCTGGTGACGACGACGATCATCGAGTCGGGGATCGATATCCCCAACGCCAACACCCTGATCGTCAACCGCGCGGATCAGTTCGGCCTGGCGGATCTGTACCAGTTGCGCGGCCGGGTCGGGCGGTTCACCCGCAAGGCCTATGCGTATCTGCTGGTGCCCAAAGGCTCGGTGCTGACGCAGGAGGCCCGCGAGCGGTTGCGGGCGATTATCCAACACACGGCCTTGGGCTCCGGGTTTAAGATCGCGATGGAGGATCTGAAGCTGCGGGGAGCGGGGAATCTGCTGGGCGTTGAGCAGCACGGGCACATCACGGCGGTGGGGTTTGATCTCTATTGCCGTCTCTTGCGGGAAGCGGTCGGGCATTTGAAAGGAACTGAAGAACTGAAGAACTGAAGAACCGATGAATGAAACTAAAGAACCAAAGAACCTAAGAACGGAACCGAAGAACGGAAGAACGCGTTCCTTAGTTTTTCAGTTCTTTCGTTCTTTCGTTCTTTCGTTCTTCAGTTCTTCAGTTTTCCTCATCTCCACGCCTACGGCGCTCGCCGGAGCCGCTGACCGGATTGTGGCTGTCGTGAACGAGGAGATCGTCACGGAGAGCGACGTGCTCTCCCAGATGAGCGCCCTCCTCCGCGATGAGGATCCGCCTGCGGATTCGGCGCAAGCCCGCCAGATGCAGCAGGCGGTGCTGCAGCGGCTCATTGATGAACGGCTCATCCTCCAGGAGGCCAAACGCCTGGGCCTGACCGTTGGATCGGACGAAGTGGCCGAGCGCTTGCGCGACATCCGGGCGCGGTTCGAGCGCGACGAGGAGTATGCGGCCATGCTCAAGGAGTCGGGGCTGACCGAGGAGCAGCTGAAGCTGAAGCTGCGCCAGCAGCTCCTGGTGCAGAAAGCCATTGACGCGAAAATTCGCTCGCGGGTCCTGGTCAGCCCGGCCGAGCTGACCGGGCCCGATGCTCAGGCATCGGGCCAGGCCGGCGAGGAGGTCTTGGCCCAGCACCTGCTCATCCGCGTGACCAAGGAACGGCCTGCCGAGCAGGCGTTGGCGATGGCCACCCAACTCCAGGAGCGGCTTCGAAGCGGGGAATCGTTCGAGGAGCTGGCGCGGACGTATTCCGAAGACCCGCATGCGCAAGACGGAGGGCGCTTGGGCTGGGTGCGCCATGGCGAATTGCTCCCCGAACTCGACGAAGCGCTCTTTGCCCTGCGAGACGGGGAATGCTCGGCTCCCATCAAGAGTCCGCTGGGCTTCCATCTGGTGAAGCTCCTGGAGCGGCGCAGTCTCTCCGAGGAGCAAGCCGCCGCTTCCCGACGGGAAGCGGAGCAGCGCTTGTACCAGGACAAATTCGCCAAGGCCATGACGCAGTGGTTGCAGGAGTTGCGCCGTCGCGCCTACATTGAACTGATGGATGAGTAACTCACCCAAGCCGCCCGTGCGGTTCCGGTTGGTGATCACGGCCGGCGATCCGTGTGGGGTGGGTCCTGAGGTGATCCTGAAAGCGCTGGCCGGCGGCGGTCGGCCGTCGGTCCCTCTCCTCGTCATCGGCGATCTGGCGGTCTTCGAGGAGACGGCCAGGCGCGCGAAGCTGCCGTTGCCGCGGTGGCGCCTCGCTTCCTCACCGGCGCACGCGGCTGGCGTCGCCCACCAGCTTGTCTTTCTTGATCTGGGACACCGTTGGCGGTTCGTGCCGGGGCGCCCGTCGGCGCGCGCGGGCGAAGCGGCGGCGGCGTATCTGGATGCGGCCATCGCGCTGCTGCGGCGCGGATGGGCCAATGGATTGGTCACCGCGCCGGTGACGAAGTGGGCGATCGAGCGCTCGCGCGGCCGCTTCGAGGGACAGACCGAATATCTGGCCCGCGCGCTGCACACCCCGCGCGTGCTGATGATGTTTGTCTCGGACCGCCTGCGCGTCGCCTTGCTGACCCGGCATGTGGCGCTTCGCGAGGTGCCGCGGCGCCTCACCCAGGCGCGCGTGCGCGAGGCAATCGTGCTGGCGGCCGAAGGGCTGCGGCGGCACTTCGGGATCCGGCATCCGCGCCTGGCCGTCTGCGGCCTGAACCCGCATGCGGGCGAGGCGGGGCTGTTTGGCAGCGAGGAACGCCGGGTGTTGGCGCCGGCGCTTGAGGCCTGCCGGCGGCGCGGGATCCGCATCGAGGGGCCGTTTGCCGCCGACGGGTTCTTTGCCGGACCACGGGACTATGATGCCGTGCTGTGCGGCTATCACGACCAGGGCCTGATCCCGTTTAAGCTCCTCAGCCGGGATCGCGGGTGTCAACTGACCGTGGGTCTGCCGGTGGTGCGCACCTCGCCGGATCACGGCAGCGCCCTGGATATCGCCGGGCAGGGACGCGCTCATCCCGGCTCCATGCGCTACGCCCTCCGCCTAGCGGCAACACTCCTGTCGCGAGTCCATAGTCGATAGTCCATGGTCCATAGACAAACCTTCTCTGACTATGGACTATGGTCTATGGACTATGGACTTTCTCATGCACACTAAATCTGAACTCCTTGAGCTCCTGCGCGCAGACGGCATCCGGCTCACCAAGCGGCTCGGGCAGCATTATCTCGTTGATCCCAACGTATGCCGGAAACTCGTCAGCCTCTGTGAGTTCTCGTCTGAGGATACCGTCATCGAAATCGGCGCAGGGCTGGGCGCGCTCACGGATCTGCTGGCCGCGCGAGCCAAGCGGGTGGTGGCGGTCGAGGTGGACCGGGCGGTCAGCGAGAGCCTCAGGCGTCGCCTGGCGCCTCTGTCCACGGTCGAGGTGCTCTGCCAGGATATCCTGGAGTTTCCCTGGCCTTTGTACCGAGGCGGCAAGGTGGTCGGGGCGATTCCGTACCACCTCACCTCGCCGATCCTCGTCAGCCTCTGCGAGCAAGCGCCAGAGATTCCCATGGCGTGGCTGGGGATCCAACACGAGGTGGCCCGGCGCCTCTGCGCCGCCCCCGGCTCAAAGGCCTATGGGCGGCTGACGGTGCTGGTGCAATACCGGTTCGCGGTGAGCCGTCTTGCCAGGATTCCGCGCAGCGCCTTCTTCCCGCAGCCGGAGGTGGATTCGGCCTGGGTGCGGCTGGTCGCGCATCCGAGCCCGCCGGTGGCCGTGGACGATGAGGCGCTGTTGTTCGACGTGGTGCGCGCGGCGTTTTCCCAGCGGCGCAAAACACTGGCCAACTGCCTCCTCCAGCTCCGCGCGCCGCGGCTGACGCGCTCACAGGCCCTGAGGCTGATCCGAGAGGCCGGCTTGGCAGCCGGCGTTCGAGGAGAGGCGCTCCCGCTTGAGGCGTTTGCGCGCGTGACCAACCATCTGCGCCGCAAGCCGTTGCGTTGACTTTGAAGGAGCCGTGTGATACATTCGACACGGATCCCGACGACCATGGCGATTGTCAGTACTCAAGACGTTCGACAGGTGGCCCTGCTGGCGCGCCTTGCGCTCCACGATGACGAGCTGAAGAAGCTCGCCGCGCAGCTTGATGAGATCCTCGAGTATGTGCGCCAGCTGCAAGCCGTCTCGACCGACGGGGTGGAGCCGACCAGCCATGTGCTGCCGCTGGCCGACGTCACGCGTCCGGATCAGCGCCTGCCCAGCTTACCTCCCGAAGAGGCCTTGACGCTGGCCCCGGCCCGACACGGGCACCTGGTCAAGGTTCCCAAAGTGATTGACTAGCCTCTTTGCAGATGGACCGTCTGTGCACGCGCACGATTCACGAATTGCGCTCGCTCATGGACCAGGGGGCGTGCGAGCCCCGGGCGCTGCTTCAGGAGCTGCTGGAGCAGGTCGAGCGTCTCAACCCGACGCTGCACGCCTACGTCACGGTGGATGCCGGGCGGCTGATGCGGCAATTGGAGCAGCGTCTGCGGCAGGGGCCTCGGGGCAAGCTCTTCGGCATTCCCATCACGGTCAAAGATAATCTCTGCGTCCAGGGCGAGGAGACGACCTGCGCCTCGCGCATCCTGCGCCACTTTCGCCCGCCCTACACCGCCAGCGCCATCGAGCGCCTCACTCAGGAGGGCGCGATCATCGTGCCCCGCGCGAACATGGATGAGTTCGCCTTCGGATCCTCGACGGAAAGCTCCGCGTACGGCGTGACCAGGAATCCGTGGGACCTGGAGCGCGTGCCGGGCGGCTCAAGCGGCGGCTCAGCCTGCGCGGTGGCGGCCGATGCGGCCATCGCGGCGCTGGGCACGGACACCGGGGGCTCGATCCGCCAGCCGGCCGCCTTCTGCGGGGTGGTGGGGCTGAAACCCACGTACGGCCGCGTCTCCCGCTACGGGTTGATCGCGTTCGCCTCCTCGCTCGACGTCATCGGGCCGATCACGAAGGACGTGCGCGACTGCGCGCTGCTGTTGTCCGTCATCGCGGGGCATGATCCGAAGGATTCCACCTGCGCGCCGGTCGAGGTGCCGGATTACGTCGCGGCCCTGCAGCGGCCGGTGAAGGGCTTGCGCTTCGGGGTGCCGAAAGAGTATCTCATCGAAGAGGGGATCGCGCCGGACGTGAAAGCCGCCCTCGAGGCCTCCTGCGGCGCGCTGGAACGGCTGGGGATGCGGCGCGTGTCCGTCAGCCTGCCGCATACCTCGTATGCGGTGGCGGCCTACTATGTCGTGGCGACGGCCGAGGCGAGCTCCAACCTGGCGCGCTACGACGGCGTCCAGTACGGCGCCCGGGCGGCGACGGACGGCGGCTCGCTGCTGGACATGTATCAGCGCACGCGGGCGGACGGGTTCGGCACGGAGGCCAAGCGCCGGATCATCCTCGGCACGTATGTGCTCTCGCGCGGGTACTACGACGCCTATTACCTGAAAGGGCTGAAGGTGCGCACGCTCATCAAGCGGGATTTTGACGAGGCCCTCGCGTCCTGCGACGTCCTGATCTGCCCGACGTCGCCGACGGCCGCATTCCGGATCGGGGAGAAGCTGGACAACCCCCTGCAGATGTACCTGTCCGATATCTTCACCATCTCGGCGAATCTCGCCGGGATCCCGGCGCTGTCCATGCCGTGCGGCTTCACGGCGAAGGGGCTGCCGATCGGGATGCAGCTCTTGGCCGGGCCGTTTCGCGAGGAGGTCCTGCTGCAGGTCGCCTCCGCGTACGAGCAGGCGACCGAGTGGCATCGCCGCAAACCGGAAATCAGATCATGCAGTACGAGTCGGTGATCGGATTGGAAGTGCACCTGCAGCTCAACACGGACTCCAAGTTGTTTTGCGGCTGCTCCACCACGTTCGGGGCCGCGCCGAACCACCAGACCTGCCCGGTGTGCCTGGGGCTGCCCGGGGTGCTGCCGGTCCTCAACCATCGGGCGTTTGAATGGGGCATCAAGGCGGCGCTGGCGTTCGACTGCCGGCTTGCGCAGGTGATGAAGTTCGATCGCAAGCAGTACTTCTATCCGGATCTGCCAAAGAACTACCAGATCTCGCAGTACGATCAGCCGCTCGCCCAGCACGGACACCTGGATATCACGATTGAGGGAGCCTCCAGGCGCATCCGTATCACCCGCATCCATATGGAAGAAGACGCCGGCAAGCTCTTGCACGATCCTCAAGCCCCCTGGAGCTATGTCGATTTCAACCGGACAGGCATCCCGCTCCTGGAAATTGTCAGCGAGCCGGACCTGCGCTCACCCGACGAGGCGTCTGCGTATCTGCTCGAGTTGAAAGCGGTCTTGGAGTACCTGGACGTCTCCACCTGCGACATGGAAAATGGCAGCCTGCGCTGCGATACGAACATCTCGCTGCGCAAGCGCGGCGAGGCCCTCGGCGTGAAAGTGGAGATCAAGAATCTCAACTCCTTCAAGGCCGTCAAAGCGGCGCTGGTCTATGAGATCGCGCGCCAGGCCAAGCGGCTGGATGCCGGCGAGCGCATCGCGCAGGAAACCCGGCTGTGGAACGCCAAGGCCGAGCAGACCGAGACGATGCGCTCGAAAGAAGCGGCCTCGGATTACCGCTACTTTCCGGAGCCGGATCTGGTCCCCTTCACGATTCAGCCGCGCCTGCGCGAGGCCGTCGCCGCGCAGTTACCGCCGTTGCCCGCGCAGCGCCGGGTGCGTCTGATGGACGCCTACGGCCTTTCGGCGTACGATGCGCAGGTGCTCACCCAGCATCGCCGGCTGGCCGAGTTGTTCGAGGGGGCGATCGCGCAAGGCGCCAAGCCGAAGCCCCTCGCGAACTGGATCATGGGAGAGCTGCTGGCGTACCTCAACGCGCGCGGCCAGGAGCCTTCAGGCGTGACGCTGCGGCCGGAGTGGCTGGTCCACCTGCTTGAGGCGATTGACGCGGGGACCATTTCCGGCAAGATGGCCAAGGAGTTGTTTGTGGAGTCCCTCGAGCGGCAGGTGGATCCGGCGCAGGTCATCCGCGAAAACAATCTGCGGCAGATCGTCGATCACGGACAGCTCGATCGGTTGGCGGAGGAGGTCATCGCCGGCTTCCAGAAATCCGTGGAGGACTATCGCAAGGGGAAGGCGAATGCGCTGATGTTTTTAGTCGGCAAGTGCATGGAGCGGTCCAACGGCAAGGCGAATCCCACGCAGATGGCCGACGTCCTGAAGCGCAAGTTGAACCAGGGTAAGGAGGCAGTCACATGAGACGATGGTGGATCAGGATGGCCGGCGTCACCTGCCTGCTCGTCCTGTTCGTCACGGTTGGCGGCACGCTCTACGCGAAACGGGCGGCGAATGAAGACGCGCTCTACAAGGAGCTGGAGCTGTTCACCGACGCGCTCTCGATCGTGGAAGCGGACTATGTGGAGGCGCCGGAAGCCAAACAGCTCGTCTACGGGGCGCTCAAGGGGATGCTCGCCACCCTGGACCCCTACAGCCAGTTCATGGACCCGGACAGCTACAATGAGCTCAAGATCGACACCGAGGGCCAGTTTGGGGGCCTGGGGATTGAGATTACGCTTCGGGATGAGCTGTTGACGGTCATCACCCCCATTGACGACACGCCGGCCTATAAGGCGGGTTTGCAGTCGGGGGATCGGATCGTGAAAATCGACGGGGAGATCACGCGCGGGATCACCCTCATGGAGGCCGTCAAGAAACTGCGCGGCAAGCCGGGCAGCCAAGTGACGCTGACGATCCTGCGCGAAGGGGAGAACGAGCTCAAAGACTTCACCCTCAGCCGCGACATCATCAAAATCCAGAGCGTGCGCGAGGCGCGCATCCTCGAGGACCACATCGGCTATGTCCGCTTGTCCGATTTCCGGGAGGGCACGCCCAAGGATCTCGAGGGGGCGGTGGAGAAGCTCAAGGCCGAGCAGATGGACAGCCTGATCCTGGATTTGCGCAACAACCCCGGCGGATTGCTCGACGTGGCGGTCTCGACGAGCGAGTTGTTCCTGGACCGGCGCAAGCTGATCGTCAGCACCAAAGGGCGCCTGAAGAACCAGAATTTTGAGTTCCGCAGCCGCCAGGACGGCATGGCCAGCGACGTCTCCCTGGTCGTGTTGGTCAACGAGGGCTCGGCCTCGGCCTCCGAGATCGTGGCCGGCGCCATCCAGGATCACCGGCGGGGGATCATCCTCGGGATGAAGAGCCACGGCAAGGCGTCGGTGCAGACGATCTTTCCGCTGAAGGACGGCAGCGCCCTGCGCCTGACCACCAGCAAGTATTTCACGCCGGCCGGCCGCTCGATCCACGGGCAGGGCATTCTGCCGGACGTGGTGGTGCCGTTTGAGCCCCCGCCGCCTCCGAAGGAGAAAGACAAGAAAAGCGGCGAAGTCCAGGAGGTCCTGGACCGGTTGGAGCATCCGGACCAGCCGTCAGCCGCGCCTCCGGCGAAGCTGGACAATCAATTGGCGCGGGCCGTGGATTTGTTGAAGGGGATCAAAGTCTACCAGGCCTCGCTCAAGGCCCAGACGGTGGCGGAGGCCACGCCGTGACCGCGCGGATTCTCGGCATCGAAACGTCCTGTGACGAAACGGCCATCGGCGTCGTGGAGGACGGCCGGCGCATCCTGTCCAACGTGGTCGCCTCAAGCTCGCAGTTTCACGCCGCCTACGGAGGGGTCGTGCCGGAGATCGCCGCCCGCGTGCATGTCGAGGTGATTTGGCAGGTCCTGCAGGAGGCGCTCACCGCAGCGCACCTGAGCGTGGAGCAGCTCGACGCCATCGCCGTCACCCACGGACCCGGGCTTCCCGGCGCGCTGCTGATCGGCTTGGCGTTTGCGAAGGGGCTGGCGCTGGCGTTGGACCGGCCCCTGATCGGCGTTGACCATCTGGCCGCGCACCTGTATGCCGGGTCCATGACCGACGAGGCGCTTGAGCCGCCGTACGTGGGGCTGGTGGTGTCCGGCGGGCATACGCTGCTGTGCGTGGCGCATCCACAGCAGCGGTTTGAGGTGTTGGGGGAAACCAAGGATGACGCGGTGGGGGAAGCCTTCGACAAAACGGCCAAGCTCCTGGGGCTGGGCTATCCGGGAGGGCCCATCATCGATCGCCTCTCGGATGAGGGGCGCGCTGACGCCGTCCCATTTTCGCGCAGCAATGCGAAAGATGGGTTCGATTTCAGCTTCAGCGGGTTGAAGACCGCCGTGTATCAGTACGTACAGAAACAGACATCAGAAGCCAGAAGTCAGAAGTCAGAAGAAGAGAAAGGCGCAGCGACGTGGACGCACCAGCAGATCGCCGACGTGGCGGCGAGCTTTCAAGAAGCGGCGGTGGACATCCTCGTCACGAAAACGTTGCGGGCCTGCCAGCGCACCGGATTGAAACGGCTCGTGGTCGGTGGCGGGGTGGCCGCCAACCGTCGGTTGCGCCAGCGGTTGCTGGAGGCGGGCCAGCCGCGCGGGCTCCAGGTCGTGTGTCCTCCGCCGGCGTTGTGCGTGGATAACGGGGCGATGGTGGCCGGCGTGGCGTTTGAGCAGCTCCAGGCCGGCGCGCGCGCGCCGCTGTCGCTGGCCATCGCTCCCAACCGGTGCTTGAACTAACTCTCATGTCGGACCTCGTCGTGATCGGGCGCTTGCTCCTCAGCGCGCTGTTAACGGGACTGGTCGGCTACGAGCGGGAGCGCCACGGGCGCGCCGCCGGCTTCCGGACGCATCTGCTGGTCGGGATGGGCTCATGCCTGATCATGCTGACCGCCCTCTATCTCATGGACACGCTGGCCGGGCGGGTGGCGGAGGACCCGACGCGCATGGCCGCGCAGGTGATCAGCGGGATCGGCTTTCTTGGGGCCGGCACGATCCTGCGCTTCCGCGCGTCGGTGCGCGGGCTGACCACGGCGGCCAGCCTCTGGGCGGTGGCCGGGATCGGGCTGGCGGCCGGCGCGGGCTTTACGGTCGGCGCGGTGGCGACCACGATCGCGGTGCTGATCGCGCTGTTTGGGTTTTCGCGCCTGGAGCGGCGCATGCGCAAGGATTGGTACCAGACGCTCATCGTGGAAAGCGGCGCGTCGGGGGAAGAGCTGGTGAAGATCCGGCGGACGCTGGGGGAGTATGAGGTAGAGATCCGCGATCTGGACGTCAAGCCGGCTCACGCGCCCGGCGTGTCGATCTTGGAATTTGACGTCAAGCTCATGTCGGCGCGGGAGAAAGACGCCATCATCACTGCGCTGGAACGCGTGGAGGGAGTGCGGCGGGCGTATTGGACCTAAAGAGGGAGGAGGGAGCAAGCGATGGCGCTGCGACGACGGCCGGAGGACGAGGGACAACCACGAGTGCTTGAAGTCAACGCCAGCATGACCGGGACGTTGAGTTTCAAGGACCCGGTGAATCTCCAGATCAACGGGCAGTTCGAGGGCACCTTGGACACGAAAGGCAGCCTGGCGATCGGCGACAAGGCGCAGGTCAAGGCGACCATCCGAGGCGAGGCGATCAGCATCGCCGGCAGCGTGGAGGGCACGATCGCGGCCTCGCGGCGGCTGGAGCTGCAGCCAAGCGCGCGCGTGGTCGGGAAGATCACGACGCCCCGGCTCGTCGTGCAGGAAGGTGCCGTGCTGCAGGGCACCTGCGAGATGCTGCCGGATCGGACGGACTCGCCATGGATGACGCTCGAGGAGCTGGCGCGGTATCTGGAAGTCGAGGCCGGCACCGTGCTGGAGTGGGCCCAGGGCGGGCGGCTGCCGGCTCAGCGGGAGGGCACTGCCTGGCGCTTCGAGCGCAAACGCGTCGAGGAGTGGCTCGCACAAGAGAAAATTAAATGATACGGAAGAACGGAAGAACTGAAGAACGGAAGAACAAAAAGGTTCCTGTTCTTCAGTTCTTTGGTTCTTCAGTTCTTCAGTCTTTCTAATGGAAAAACTCTGGACGACGGCGGAGGTCGCGACCTGCTTGGGCATCAGTGAAGGGGAGGTCGAGCAGTTAGTCCGCGAGGGCAAGCTCACCGGCTACAAGCTCGGGGGGCAATTCCTCCGCTTTCAGCCTCAGCAGGTCAAGGGGTTACAAGGCACGCTCGGCGTCGGCGCCCGCCAGGTCCCGCGCGCCGGCGCAAGCCAGGCGCCGAAGCTCCGCTGGCAAGGGCGCCTGCGGGATTTCCTGTATCTCTACGATTTCTATATCCTGTCCGTCCTGCTCCTCATCGGCGTGATGGTGTACCTCATGAGCGCCGGATGATCCCCCCACCTGCTGGGTTTCGCCATCCTCCATCTCTACAAGAATTGAAGGCGAAACGGTCGCTGTCACTGCAGCCACCCGATCGTGACAGCGACCGGCCTTCGGCCAACCAGCAGGTGGGGGGATGATCAGCGAGCAACGCCTCTCCCAGTGGCTGCGCGAGGTCCGCCAGGGCCGTCGCAGCATCGGCGGCGTCGTGCGAGAGTTGCGACGGCTGCCGACCGACCATCTGGGATTTGCCAGGCTGGACACCCATCGGCGGCTTCGGCGCGGGTTGCCGGAAGCGATCTTTTGCGAGGGCAAGACGCCGGCCCACCTCCTTGCGCTGACGAAACGGCTCATGGCCTCGAGGGAATTGCTCATCCTGACCCGCCTGGATGGCTCGATCGCGGCCATGCTCCAGCAGCAGGTGCCGGCGTTGCGCTATGATCCGGTCGCTCGCCTGGGCTACTGGCTGCCCCTACGCCGGCTCAGGCGCCTTGGCCTGGTGGTGGTGGCCAGCGGCGGAACCGCGGATCTGCCGGTGGCCGAAGAAGCGGCGCTGACGCTTGAGCTGTTGGGCAGCCGGAGCGTGCGGCTCTATGATGTCGGCGTGGCCGGCATCCATCGGGTGCTCTCGGCTTTTGACCTCCTGCAGCGAGCCCGGGCGGTCGTGGTCGTGGCGGGCATGGAGGGCGCGTTGGCGAGCGTCGTCGCGGGGCTGGTGCGCTGTCCCGTCGTGACGGTGCCGACGAGCATCGGCTACGGGGCCAGCTTCGCCGGCGTGGGACCGCTGCTCACTATGCTCAACAGCTGCGTGCCGGGGATCGGCGTGGTCAATATCGACAAC
>JACQRB010000007.1 GCA_016206685.1 Candidatus Omnitrophota bacterium
CTGGGCTTCGCCGTCACCAGTCTGAGAAGCGACCGAAGGCGAAGCGTCCCCGCCGTCGGCGGGGACGGCCTTCGGCCAACCAGCAGGTGGGGGGATCATGAAGGGCCGGCCGGCACCAGCACGGGCGCTTCTTGCGGCGGCACCATCGTGATGGCGTCCCAGGGGCAGATCTTCTCACACAGGAAGCAGCCGATGCATTTAGGCTGGTCAATCACACAGATCGCGTTGAGCGTGATATGTTCCGGTCCTGGGAGTTTCTCGATGCAGTCCACCGGACAGACGGCAATGCAGACCTCACAGCCTGAGCAACTGTCCGGATTGATGACGGCCTTGGGACGGCCTTTCTTGGGCTGAATCATTGCTTGAGCCGTTCATTCACCAACTGGCTGACGAGCTTGCCATCGGCCGTGCCGGTGGCTTTGCCCATCACGTATTTCATGATCGGCCCTTGGTTCGGTCCCACGCTGGCGAGGGCTTCCTCGACCAACCGTTTCAAGTCGTCAACGGACAGCGGCTTCGGCAGGTACGCGTTGATCATCTCAAGCTCGGCGCTCGCTGCGGTCAACACGTCTTGGCGATTGCCTTGCTTGGCCGCTTCGATGGTCTCCCGGCGCTGTTTGGCTTGTTGCGAGAGGATCTGGAGAATTTCCTGTTCGTCCAGCGCGTCTTTGCGTTTGTCGATGGCGAGACGCTGGATCGCCGCCTTGATCAGGCGCAAAGTGTCAACTCTGCGCTGCTCTCTCGCTTTCAGCGCCGTCTTGTAGTCGCCCTCCAACCGTTCCAGGAGCGTTCCCATGACCGGATCAGTGTATCGGAGTTTCTTGAGGGCTTCAAGCCTTTCCGCCGTGAGCCTCGTAGCCGAGCTCGCGCAGGAGCGCGGGATCGGCGCGCCATTGCTTGGCGACCTTGACCCAGAGCTCCAGGAACACCTTGCGCCCAAGCCAGCGTTCCAGTTCCAGACGAGCCGCGGTGCCGATCTGCTTGAGCGTGCGTCCCTGCTTGCCGATCACGATGGCCTTCTGCCCTTCCCGCTCGACCAGGATGGTGGCTCGGATGAGGGTCAGGCCCGCAGCCTGTGGACGTCCTGCGGGAGGCGCCTTGGTCGTCAGCTCGTCCAGCAGGACGGCGACCGCGTGCGGGACCTCCTGCCGCGTGGCGTGCAGGACTTGCTCGCGGATGAACTCGCGAATCAGTTGCTCGGCCGGCTGGTCGGTCAGTTGATCCGGCTCATACCATCGGGGGCCTTGCGGCAGCCGCGTGATGAGCTGGGCCAGCAGGCGGTCCATATTGTCGCCGGTCAGGGCCGACACCGGCACCAGCTCCTCGAACAGCTTCAGATCTGCGCAGCGCGCCATGAGCGGCAGGAGGAGCCGTTTGTTGACGAGATCCACCTTGTTGAGCGCCAGGAGCGACGGCCGATTGGCCCGCCGGACCTGATCGAAGACCCAGTCGTCTTCTTTGGTCCATCGGCCGGCGGCATCCACGATCGCCAGCAAGACATCCGCGTCTTCGACCACGCCTTTCGTGACTGCGATCATGTGGCGTCCGAGCGTGTGCTCCGGTTGGTGCCAGCCGGGGGTATCGATCAGAATCACCTGCGCATCGGGCCGCGTCAGGATCCCCAGGATGCGGTTGCGGGTCGTCTGGGGCCTGGAGGAGACGATCGAGACCTTGCGGCCGACGAAGGCGTTGACGATCGTGGACTTGCCCACGTTGGGTTTGCCGATCACCCCGACAAAGCCCGAATGATAATCCGGTGCGGGAGGTGGGATCATGAGCCCTCGCGCGCCTGCCGGCGTTTGCGCTGGATCCAGGCCAACAGCTGCTCCCGGCTGAAACAGTTGAGCAGGTGCTTGGGTTCAAGCCACGCCCGGCGCGCGACGCCCAGGCCGATCGTGATGTTCTCGAGTTGATCCAGGCTGTGCGTGTCGGTCGAGATGGCCAGCCACACGCCCTGCTCCCCGGCCTTGCGAGCCGCCGCGTCGCTCAGGTCCAGGCGTTTCGGATACGCGTTGATCTCGAGGGCCGTGTGGGTCTCTCGCGCCGCCTCGAAGATGGCGTCCAGGTCCACGGCATAGGGCTCGCGTTGGCCGAAGAGCCTCCCGGTGGGATGGGCGATCATGGTCACGTAGGGATGGCGGATCGCCGCGACCAGACGCTGCGTGAGCGTCGCCTCCTCCTGCTTGAAGCCGCTGTGGATGGAGCCGATGACGAAATCCAACTGCCGAAGCAGGTGATCGGGATAGTCCATCCGGCCGCGGGCGAGGATGTCCACCTCTGCGCCCCTGAGCAACTGGAAGCTTCGCCAGCGCGCATTCAGGGCGCGGATCTTGCCCATCTGGGTTTTCAGCTCGCGCTCGCTCATGCCGCCGGCGACTTTGAGGGACTTGGAATGGTCGCAGATGGCCAAGTACTGATACCCTCGGCCTCGTCCAGCCTCTGCGACCTCCTCAAGGGTATGGCTCCCGTCAGACCAGTTGGTGTGGATATGGAAGTCGCCTTTCAGGTCCCGCTGCTCGACCAATCGCGGCAATCGCCCGGCTTGAGCGGCTTGGATCTCCCCCGCGTCCTCCCGCAGCTCCGGGGGGATCCAGGGCAGGTCAAGCGCCCGGTAGACCTCCTCCTCTTCCCTGCCCCCTATCCGCTTCCCCGTGGTGGCGTTGAAGACCCCGTACTCGTTGATTTTCAATCCCTGACGAACCGCCATCTCACGCAGCCGCACGTTGTGCTCTTTGGAGCCGGTGAAATACTGCAGGGCGGCTCCAAAGCACTTGGGTGAGACCACGCGCAGGTCCACCTGGATACCTTCCGGGGTGAGGATCGAGGATTTGGTGTCTCCAGCGGCCAGGACCCTCGCGCAAAAGGGGGCGCTTGTGAAGGCGTTCATCAGCGCACGTGGCTGAGTGGTGGCGACGAGAATGTCCAGATCCCCGACCGTTTCCTTCATCCGGCGAAGGCTGCCGGCCGCCTCGATGCGGTTGACGGCGGCGAGGTTCCGCAGGGTGTGGATGATGTGCCGCGCCAGCGGCAGCGCGATGCCGAGGTGCATGCGCGCCTGACCTTTCCGCACAATCGCAATGCCCTTGAGGAGGTTCTGTTCCTTGGTTTCCTGGAATCCAGGAAGCGCGCAGAGTTTGTGCGCCTTGGCCGCGGCTTCCACCTGGTCGATCGAGGTGATCCGGAGGCGTTCGTACAAGAGCTTGGCGGTTTTAGGCCCGACGCCGGGGATTTCGAGCAGGGCCAACACGCCGGCCGGAATCGTCCGTTTGACGCGTTCGATCTCGCGAATGGCGCCGCTGGTCAGGTACTCGCGGATCTTGCCCGCCAAGTCCTGTCCGATGCCGGGAATGTCGGTGAGGCGGTCTTGTTGGTGAAGCCGCTGGAGGTCCTCGGTGAGGCTCTCCAGGTTCTGGGCGGCCCTGCGGTAGGCTCGGATGCGAAACACGTTCTCTCCGCGGAACTCCAGCAGGTCCGCCATCTGAGCGAAGAGTGCCGCAATCTCGCGTTGTTTCATGTCGCGACTGCGGTTTTGAGATTGGGGACTCGGCGGAAGAGCCACAGCCCGATCGCCAGCAACCCGATCAAGACCCAGATCGCGACTCGATACCGCGACGGATCTAGCACGATCAGCCCCCATGCAAGCGGTCCGAGAATCGACGAAGCGCGGCCCAGCAGACCGGCCAACCCCAGCACTTCCGCCAGCTGATCCTTGGGAGAGAGCTCGATCACCAACACCCGAGACGTCGCCCACGTCGAGCCCAAGCAGAAGCCGATCACCGGCGCGACGGCCCACAGCCATCGAGCCTCTTGGCTCAGGCTGACAAGCCCAAGCGCGATCATCCATCCTGCCCAAATCCATGCCAGCGTGCGTTTGGAGCCCAGCCGGCCGATGACGCGGCTGAACACCAACGACCCCAGCACCGCAAACGCCTGCCCCCACAGGAAAAACCGCACGACCTCCGCTTCCCCAAATCCCAACTCTTTCTTCGTGTAGACGGCCATGAAGACCAGCACCGTGTTAATCGCGTTGAGGCTGAAAAACGAGGCGGCGAAGAAGCGCCATAACCCTGCGTAGGATCTGGCGTAGCGCAGGGTCATCCACAACCGCATGAACGCCTGCCGAATCGTGGCACGCCAGGCGATGGGCTGATGGATCCCTGATTCCCGGATCACGAAGAAACTAGGCAGCGCGAACACCAGGAAGAACAACGCCGAGGGGATGAACGCCGCTTGATGCCCTGCCGTCTTGACAAATGGCCAGAGGAACAACAGCCCCGTCATGCTGCCCAGATAGCCAAACGCCGCACCGAATCCTGAGGTTTGGCCCAGGGCGCCGGGCTTGGCCACCTGCCACAGCAAGGCATCGTAAAACACCGTGCCAAGTTGATAACAGATGTTGGCGATGACAAACAGCACCAGCGCAGGCCCCAGTCGGTCGAGAAACCCGATGAGGAGCGTGGTGCTGACGCAGCCCAGCGTGGTCCAGCGCAGGTAGCGCATGCGCTGGTTGGTGGCATCTGAGATGGCTCCGCAGATGGGCATCGCCACGGCTACGCAGATCATGGAGATCGCCAAGGCGACGCTGAAGACCAGCTCCTTGGCGCCGTGGTCCTCGGTAACCCATAAGGGAAAATAGAACGAGAGCATGGCAACGGCGAAAAAGGTGTTGGCCAAGTCATACAATGCCCACGCCAACAGCTGCATAAGGGGGGGCTAGAACAATGTGTCGCGAAGCCACGTCTTCCAATATTCTTCCAGACGGGGGAGCTTGAGGTGGAACTCGCTCGCCACCGCCTGATCGGACGGGGTGCCCTGCTTGACGGCTTGCAACAGCCGCTTGATGCGCCAAAAGCCGTAGCGCTCGACCAGATAGCGGACCAGGCTATGGGCTTGTTCATAGGCCAGGGCGGCCTCCTGGGGCGACATCGAGCCTGTAAACTGTGCCGAGAACAACTGGGTCCAGGGGATCAGCCGTTGCGCGGATGCCGCATGGCGGAGCATGGGCCAGGCGGGCGTGCTTGGCTTCCACGATTCATATTCCGCCAGGCCTTCGTTCAGCCAGGCGGGACAGCGTCCGTCGGTCAGATCGTGGATGAGCGCGTGCGTGTATTCATGGTAGAGAATGTGCGTCACCGCTTGAGGGTTCAGCTCGCCATTGGGCAGCGGCACCCGGATCTTGCCGTCAAACTGGCCTGCCGCCCACTCCGGCGCGTCCTGGCGCAACTGGCGGAATTGCTCGGCGCTGTAGACCAAGACGATGAGTTTTCGGCTCGGCCAATAGGCGAAATCGGCGCCGATGGCGCGCCTGGCCGCTAACAACGTTTCTTGCAGATCAAAACCGGTGGAGCGCTCGAGGGTGTCGGGAAAGCGGATATCGAAGTACGCTTGAGAAACCCGCTCAAACTCCGACTCCACCGGCAGCTCCTGGCTCACTTGCTTGAGCCGCTCGTTCACCTCTGCGAAGTCGGGTTTGAGCGTGAGGGCTTTCTGCCAGGCGGCTTTGGCTTCTTTCAGGCGCTGGCTGTTGTATTCGATCTCTCCCAGCAGCGCATAGGCTCCCGCGGTGTCGGGCTCTACCCTGAGGGATTCGACGATCGCTTCCCTGGCGCGAGGAATCTGGTGCGTGCGGTAGGCGTCCTGGGCGGTTTGCAGATGCATCATGGCGAGATTCCGCCGCAACTGGGCATTGGCGGTGTCAAGGCGGGTGGCTTCTTCCAGCTGCCGGATGGCGTCGTTGAGCTTGCCTTGGTCGGCGAGCTCGACCGCATAGTTGTTGTAGACGATGGCGAGTTGCTGGCGGAGTTGCGGGTGGTTGGGAAACCGGCTGAGCTGTTCCTGGAGTTTCGCGATGATGGTGGGCCAGTCTTGCGCAGGACCGGCCTGGGGCTGGTCAGCGGCGGCCGCGCGACGCTCCATGGGCAGTCCGGGAGCCATGAGGAGGCTCAGGAGGAGAACAGCCGTGAGCAGGCGATGGTCACGCATGGCTCTCGATCCAGCGTACCATTTCCTCCACCACGGTTGGTTGCACGGCTTCGTGGTGCAGCTCATGGTAGGATGCGGGAAAGCCCACCACCCGTTTGTCGCATGCGAGTCGCTCGTAAAACCGCCGGCCGGCGTCCACGGAGACGACGTGGTCTTCCGTCCCGTACAGCAGGAGGGTGGGAAGGCGAATCTGCTGGGCGTCGTCGAGTGTCTGGCGCATCGCGGCTCGTAGGGCGGCGGCGCCGCGCAGCGTCATACGATTGTGCACGAGCGAATCGTGCTGATAGCCCTGCACGATCTGTGGATCGTGGCTGAGCCAGGCAGGATTCACACCCAAGCTGAGACTCAGGCGCGGCCACCATCGCGCGCCTTGGTTGACCAGGAGTTCCTTCCATCTCGGCAAAGGAAACCCCACCTCGAACAACGGGGACTGGAGGATGACGGCTTGGAGGCCCGCGGGGCGGCGCTCCGCCCAGCGAGCGGCGAGCAGCCCGCCGAAACTATGTCCGAACACCGCGTAGGAGGATGGCTCGCGCGCCGCCAGGCAGTGTCTCACGAGGGTCTCGAGATCGTGCAGGTACTCCTCAAACCGTTCGATGTCACCCCGCTGCCCCTCTGAGCGACCGTGCCCCCACAAATCGGCGCACGCGACCGCCAGCCCATGCGACGCGATCGCCTGGGCGAGGCGTCCGTATCGGCCGCTGTGTTCGCCGAATCCATGCACCAGAATGAGCCAGGCCCGAGCCGGCACCGGTTCCCAGATCCGAGCAAAGAGCGTATGGCCGTTGGCGGGATTGCGCCAGAACTCCTCCCGAGGCTGGATGGCCTCAGTCATGGGGTGTGCTGGCCTGCCTGCGCCCCGCCAACAGGCGGGGCAGGCAGGTAGAGGCGGCGGAGGGTTTCTTCGTACCTCGCGGCGATCGCGGTTCGCTTGGCTTTCAGGGTGGGGGTGAGTTCCCCCGCGGCTTGGGTGAATTCCTGCTCCAGCAGGGCGATGGCCTTGACCTGCTCAAAGCCGGCCAAGTCCTGCTGTAGCGCCTGGACCCGCTCCCACAGCATCTGCTGGATCGCGGGCGCGTGGACGAGTTCGCCGAACGACGCAAACGACAACCCATGGGTCCTGGCATAGTCTGCCAGGCGCTGGAGATTGGGGACGATGAGCGCCACGCAATAGGGCTGGCGGTCTCCGTAGATGAACGCCTGCGAGATGTAGGGGTCCGTGATGAACCGCTGTTCCAGTTTTTGCGGAGCGACGAACTTCCCTCCGGCGGTTTTGATCAGGTCTTTTTTGCGGTCGGTAATGCTCAAAAACCCCTCTGCATCGAACCCGCCGATATCCCCGGTCTGGAACCAGCCGTCACCCAGGACCTCGCGCGTCTGCTCAGGTTTTCGGTAGTAGCCCTGCATGACGTGCGGGCCTCGTGTCAGGATCTCCCCGTCCTGGGCGATCCGGACTTCCGCCCCGTCGATCGGAAGGCCCACCGTCCCGAATTTCAAGGCCTGGGGCCGGTTGACCGTGATCACCGGCGAGGTCTCGGTCAAGCCATACCCCTCGAGGATGACGACGCCAAGGCTATAGAAGAACTCCCCGATCGCCTTGGCCAGCGGGGCGCTTCCCGAGATGAAGAACCGCAGCCGTCCGCCGAGCCGGTGCTGGACCTTGCGGAAAACCAGGCGCCGCGCCAAGGCCTCTTGCAGCAACAGGCCGAGCGGGAGGCGTCGGCGCGTGAGCCGATAGGGCATGCTGCGCTGCCCGACGGCCAGGGCCCAGGCGATGATCCGTCGTTTGAGCGGTGGGGCCTGGCGAAGCCCTTCGTGGATTCTGGCGTAGAGTTTTTCGAAAAACCGTGGCACGCCCAGCATGACGGTGGGTCTGACCTCCAGCATGTTCTGAGGGATAGTCTCCATGTTTTCGGCGTAGGCCACCGAGGCTCCGACGCTCACCATCAGATACCAGCCGGCCATCCGCTCAAAGACATGGCTTAACGGCAGGAAGGACAGGTGGCGGTCATCGGCGCGGATCGGGATCGCGTTCAGGCAGGCCTTCACGTTGGATAAGAAGTTCTCGTGCGAGAGCATGACGCCCTTCGGCTCGCCGGTTGTGCCTGACGTGTAGATCAACGTGGCGGTGTCGGTGGAGCGCAGGTTCTGGAGCCGCTGTTGGGCCAGGTCGTGAAGCTGGGCGAGCAGGGTCCTTCCCTGCCCCACGGCCTGCAGCCACGCCTGTTCGAACGGCTGTTGAAGAGGGGTCGCGTCCATCACCAGCACGCCACGGACCGAGGGGCACTGGGCCTTAAGGGCCCTGAGCTTGCGCGCCTGCTCGCCGCTTGAGGCCACGCACAGGACCGGTTCGCAGTCCAGGAAGATCTGGTGGATGTCGCGCTCCATGAGGCTGGGATAGAGGGGGACCGTCCAGGCTCCGGCGGCCTGAATGGCGAGGTCCGTCATCCCCCACTCCTGGCGGTTTTCCGAGAGGAGGATGATGCGCTCGCCTGGCTTGATCCCGACGTGGAGGAAATAGGCGCTCAAGGCCTGCACGGTCTGGCGGGCTTCATCCCACGTGATGGGTTGGTAGCGGCCTTGGCGCTTGACCCAAAAGAGCGGTTTGCGTGCCAGTCGCTTCGCTTGCTCGAAAAAGACCGCTGGAATGGTTTGGGCCATCGTGGCAGCCCGCGATCGACGGCTAGAGAATTCCGGCTTCGAGCCAGCGATAGCGGTCATTCAAGACCGCCTGGGCGAGTCGGTATGCCTGGCGGTCGTCATTGTCGGTGAGCCCGTGCAGGGTCGTGCGGATGCGCCGCCTGGCTTGCCGGCAGAAGAGGTCGGCCAGCTCCACAGGACTGGGGTCATCTGCGCGTTGTTCGAGCAGGCGATGGGCCTTGGAGCAGGCGGCCACCATCGCGAAGAGCTCGGCGCCGATATCAACCAGCCGCCCGAGCAGTTGCTGGCGATACGCCAGGCGGGCTTGATGCGTGACGGCGCTGTGAAAGAGCGCCAAGGCGAGCTGATGGCTGGCACGCTCGACAAACCGCAGGTGGCCCGCCAATGGGCCGAGCCATCGGTAGGACCGTGTCCAGTAGCGTGCGGTCCACTGCCGCGGCCACCAGAGCAGGTAGTAGCCGGTGGCCCTGGCGAGGGCCCGGAGCTTGACGGTTTGCGGCTGGCGCGGATCCAGCGCCTTGCCGACGAGGCGCATGTGCGCGTCGAGGGCCTCGCGGGCGATGAACAGCCGCATGATCTCGCTGGTGCCTTCAATGATGAGGTTGATGCGACTCTCCCGCATGATCCGCTCGACCGGGTAGGGTTTCTCGCCGCGGGCGCGCAGGGAGTCCGCGGTTTCGTAGCCGCGCCCTCCCCGGATCTGCACGGTGTCGTCCACGATTCGCCAGCACGCCTCAGAGCAAAACAGCTTGGCCATGGCCGCTTCCAGGCGGAAGTCAACGGTCTTGCGGTCTGCCAGCGCGGAGGCCAGCCACACCATCGCTTCCATCGCGAACACCGTGGGGGCCATGCCGGCGAGCTTCGCGGCGATCGCCTCATGCTTGCCTATCGGCCCGCCCCACTGCTTGCGCTCCTTGCTCCATTCACGGGAAATTTGCAAGCAGCGCTTCGCCGCGCCCACGCAGGCCGCCGGCAGGGTCAGGCGGCCCGTGTTGAGGGTGATGAGGGCCAGCTTCAGTCCCTGGCCGAGTCCCCAGAGGATGTTGGTTTTCGGGACCTTGACGTTGGTGAACCGCAAGACGCCGTTTTGGATGCCATGGAGGCCCATAAACCGGCAGCGATGCACGACGTCAACGCCCGGCATCGAGCGCTCGACGATGAACGCGGTGATCTGCTTGCGCGCTCTTCCCCCGACGGTGACGGAGGGCGTGCGGGCCATGACCACCACGATCTGGGCGACCGGCCCATTGGTGCACCACAGTTTTTCACCGTTCAACAGATAGGCGTCGCCGCCGTCCACCGGGGTGGCGGTGGTTTGCATGTTGGCCGGATCCGATCCGACGTCAGCCTCGGTGAGCGCGAAGGCCGAGACGGTGCCGGCCGCGAGGCGCGGCAGATACCGGCGTTGTTGTTCTTCGGTGCCGAAGAGCATGAGCG
This sequence comes from Candidatus Omnitrophota bacterium, assembly GCA_016206685.1. Lineage (GTDB taxonomy): Bacteria > Omnitrophota > Gorgyraeia > Aquiviventales > Aquiviventaceae > JACQRB01. The sequence goes on from JACQRB010000007.1 coordinate 10,081, forward strand.
GCTGCGGCGCGCCGATGCTTTGATGGGCGCTCAGCCAGACGGCCGTGGAACCGCAGTAGCTGGCGACGAGGCAGATGACGCGGTTATAGTTCACCTGCGACAGGCCCAAGCCCCCGTAGGCCTTGGGGATCTTCATGCCGAAGCAGCCAAGCCGGGCGAGCCCCTCGATGACGGCCGGCGGGATTTCCCCTGTGCGGTCGATCGCGTCAGGATCCACGTGCGCTTTCAGGAACGCCTCGACTTGGCTGAGGTACGCATCGCCGACGCGGCGGTCCTCCTCGCCCTGCTGTGGATAGGGGAAGACCAGTGGCGTGAGCAGGCGGCCCATGAAGAGCGAGCCGACAAAACTGGGATGCTGCCACTCGGCTTCGCGGGCGGCTTCTGCGACCTCGAGCGCTTCCGGGGCCGTGTGGGATGAGGACGGGGTCGGATCGGTCATGAGGGTTTGGTGACCAAGTTGGCGGGTGACCCACCGAGAAACCCGACGATGTTGCTCACGGTTGTCTCCAGGATTCGTTGCAGCGCCTCGCGGCTGTCGAACGCGATGTGGGGCGTGATGACGACGTTTTCCCGGTGCAGCAAGATATGGTTCTTCAGGAGCGTGGCGAGCCGCTCCTTCGGGACGTCCTGCTCGAGGAGTTGGCGCTCCTCTTTGACCAGCTCCTCCCCTTCCAGGACATCCAGCCCCGCTCCCCCGACAATACCTTCATCCAGCGCCCACACCAGCGCGTGGGTGTCAACCAGGCCTCCACGCGCGGTGTTGATCAACAGCGCCCCGCGTTTCATGAGGCGGAAGGTCTCCCGGTTCATCAGATGATGGGTCGCCCGGCTGTAGGGCACATGCAGGCTGACGATGTCCGAAGCCCGCAAGAGCTCCGGCAGGCTCGCGTAGCGAAAGTCCAGGACTTCACTCAAGAACGGATCCTTGCGGGTATCAGACGCCAGGACCTCCATGCCGAAGCCTTTCGCCATCTTGACGACGTGCATCCCGATGCGCCCGGCCCCCACCACGCCCAAGGTTTTGCCCTTCAGGTCGAACCCTTGCAGGCCGGCCAGCGAGAAATCCCCTTTGACCGTTCTGACATAGGCTTTGTGGACGTTGCGCGAGAGCGCCAGGATGAGCGCGACGGTGTGCTCGGCGACCGTATTCTCGCCGTAACTGGGCACGTTGGCCACGGCAATGTTCTTCGCCCGGCAGGCCTCCAGGTCAATGTGGTCGAACCCCGTCGAGCGGGTCGCAATGAGCTTCACACCCCGAAACCGGCCGAGGAGCGCGCGGGTCAGCCTGGAGTAGATGAAGACCGAGAGGAGCGACGCGCCGCGGCTTTTCGCGAGCGACGCCTCGGTGAGCGGCTCGGTCACAAATTGGGCGCTCAATCCGGCGTGCTTGAGCGCCCTGGCGAGATACCGACGTTCCCACGGGGCGGTCTCAAAGAAGACGATTCTCATGAGCCATGCGTTTAGCGATCCTTGAATTGAGGCTGCCGTTTTTCCAAAAAGGCCTTCACGCCTTCTTTCGCGTCTTCGGTGGCAGCCACACGGCCGAACGCGTTGGCTTCGTTCGCCAGCCCCTCATCGAGGGACTGCTCCAGGCCCTGCTCAATCGCCTCCAGGGCTTCCCGAATCGCGAGGCGGCCTTTCGAGGCGATCTTGCGCGCCAGGTCTTTGGCCACCTTCATGACCTGGTCCTGGGGCACCACGTCGTTGACCAAGCCCAGCCGATGCGCTTCCTGGGCGGAGATCACCTCGCCCGTCAGGATCAGCTCGGTGGCCTTGGCCTTGCCGATGAGCCGCGGCAGCCGCTGCGTGCCGCCGAAGCCGGGGATGAGGCCCAGATTGATCTCCGGCTGCCCGAACCGCGCGCGGTCTCCCGTCACGCGAAGATGGCAGGCCATCGCCAGCTCGAGGCCGCCCCCCAGGCACACGCCGTTGATGGCCGCGATCACGGGTTTGCCCAGGCGCTGGATTTTCATGATGACCGCCTGGCCCGCCGCTGCCACCTGGGCGGCTTCTTGGCCGGGGCCAAGCTGGGAGATTTCCTTGATATCCGCCCCGGCAATAAACGCGAGCGAGCCTCCGCCGGTGAGGATCACGACTTTCACAGCCGTATCGGCCTTCAGGCCCTCCAGGCACTGGTCCAGCTCCTGCACGACTTGCCGACCAAGCGCGTTGACCGGAGGCCGGTCAATGGTGACGATGGCGAGACGATCTTCAACGGCCACTTTCACACACGGTCCTGTCGAGGCGGCTGGCATGAGGCTCCTTATGCGGTGTACTCGAAAAAGCCCTTGTGGGTTTTCGCGCCCAAGTGGCCGGCGGCGACTTTGCGCTTCAACAACGGCGAAGGCCAAAACCGGCTTCCCAACTGTTTCGTGAGCCGTTGCAGCTCGCCCAAGACGGCGTCCAACCCGATCTCATCCGCGTAGTGAAGAATGCCGCCTTTGGACTGCGGGAAACCCAGCCCCGCGATGACGGCCAGGTCCACTTCGGCGGCCGTGCAGACGCGTTCCTCAAGACAGCGGATCGCTTCGTTCACCATCGGCAGCACGAGGCGGTTGACCGAAAATTCCCCCTTGACCGTCGTGCCGGCGCCCAAGGCCTTCAGGATCGCGTCCAGCTCAGCGTCGGGCTGCCCGGCCCGGTCGCCGTACAGGTAGAAGCCGGAGCCGGACTTGGCCCCGTAGCGGCCTTTTGCATAGAGCCGCTCCCAAATGGCGGCGGGCTGCATGCGATCGCCATACGCGTCAACCAGGATCTGCACGACGTCGCGGCAGACGTCAAAGCCGAGGCTGTCCACCAGGGTGAACGGCCCCATCGGAAACCCGAAGGCGCTCATCGCCTCATCGATCTGCTTTGGGCTCGCCCTCCCTTCCTGCGCGCAGAAGGCCGCCTCGTTCAGATACGGCATGAGGATGCGGTTGACCAGGAAGCCGGGGCATTCGTTGACGCGGATCGGAAGCTTGCGCAAACTCTCGGCGAAGGCCGTGATGTCCGCGACGGTTTCCTCTGAGGTCTCCAGCCCCGGGATGACCTCCACCAGTTTCATGATGTGGGCCGGATAGAAGAAATGCATCCCGATCACTTTATGGGGGCGAGTCGTCACGCCGCCGAGCGCTGAGATCGACAGCGAGGAGGTATTGGAGGCCAGGATGGCGGTCTGCGGGGCGGCCTCGTTGAGCTCCTTGAAAATGCGTTGTTTGAGCTGCAGGTTCTCCGGCACGGCTTCGATCGCCAGATCCACATCGCCAAATGGTTCGTAGGTGGTGGTGCCGGTGACCAGCGCCATCTTCTGCTCCATGTCCTCCGGCGTCATCTTGCCGCGGTCGACCCGGCGCTGGTAGATCTTGCGGATCACCTCGAGCCCCTTGTCCACGCGGGCTTGGTCCACGTCCTTGAGCAGGACCGGCACGCCGCTGAACGTAATCGCCTGGGCGATCTCCGCCCCCATGGCGCCGCCCCCCACGACCGCGGTCTTATAGATGAACATCTTATATGGACGTTCCTGTTATTTTCGCTCGAAGATCATGGCGGCTCCCTGCCCGCCACCCACGCACAACGTGGCCAGGCCAAGCGCCGCGCCGCGGCGCTTCATCTCATGCAGCAGCGTCACCACGATGCGCGTGCCGCTTTGCCCGACCGGATGACCCAGGGCGATGGCGCCCCCGTTGACGTTCGTCACTTCCCGGTTGAGATTCAGGGCTTTTTCGCAGGCCAGGAACGTGGCGGCGAACGCCTCGTTGATTTCGATGAGCTGGATGTCCTTGAGGGTGAGCTTGGCTTTCTTGAGCACTTCCGGGATCGCCAGCGCCGGCCCCAGGCCCATGCGCTCCGGCTCAAGGCCGACCACCGCGTACGCGCGAATGCTCGCCAGCGGCGTGTACCCCAGGGCCTTGGCTTTCTGGGCCGACATCACCAGCGCGCAGGCGGCCCCATCCGCGTTGAAGCAGCTGTTGCCGGACGTCACGCTCCCTGTCTCTTTAAACACGGCGGGGTATTGCCCGAGGAGCTGGTCGTTGAGCGCGGGGTTGATGCCCTCATCCTGGGTGAAGGGCTCGGGAGGCAGGGATTTCCCGTACGCTTTTTTCGGCACCAACAGCGGCACGAGCTCGTCCTTGAACCGCCCTTCGCGGGTGGCCCGGAAGGCGCGCTGGTGCGAGAGGATGGCGAACCGGTCCTGATCCTGCCGCGAGATCCCGAATTCCTCGACGAGGTTTTCCGCCGTGCGCCCCATGATCTGGCCGCAGATCGGATCGGTCAGCCCCTCCCAAATGGTGTCGATCATCTCGGCATGGCGCAGCCGCTTGCCCCATCGCAGGTCGCGGCTGACGTAGGGAGAGACGCTCATGCATTCGGTTCCCCCGGCCAGCTGGATGTCGCGTTCCCCGCAGACGATGTTCTGGTGGGCGTTGATGATGGCTTGCAGGCCCGAGGCGCAGTTGCGTTGGACGGTGTAGGCCGGCGTCTGCCTGGGGATGCCGGCCATCAGGGCCACGACGCGGGCGATGTTCGGGGCGTCCGAGGCCTGCCCAACGCAGCCGAGGATCACTTCCTCGACGTCGCCAGCGTTCAGATTGGTGCGCTTCAGGAGCTCCTTGACCACCGGCTCAGCCAAGCGCTGCGCCGTGAACTCCTTGAGCGCCCCGCCGAAGACCCCCTGCGGGGTTCTGACTCCATCCACGATCACGACGTCGGGCATCAGCACCTTTGCGAAGCAACAAGTCAGAGTATCGTACCGGCCTCAGGAGACCTTGTCAACGCGCCCGAGCTTAGCTTCGAGCGCCGTCGTGGTGGGAGGCTCGCTCATGCCCGCCAGATGCTTGAGCTCCGGCAGGCGGCGCAGGGCTTCTTCCTCCCCTTTTCGGATGAACTTCTCGGGGTTGTAAAACTCCAGCCAGTGGGAGCCCGCAAGCGTGGGGCGCAGGATGAGGTCCGCTTCACGGCAGGCGACTTCGGCGATTTGGTATTCCATGGATTGCATCGAGCGCATGATGACGTCGAAAATCAGCGGGGAGAACGAGCGCGCGATTTCCTGGCGCAGCCTGGCCAGCAACCGCACCGGGAAGCTGCGAGACGCCAGCTGCGCATCCCACTCGGCCCGCCGGCGTTGCACGTCTTCCTGGTACGCGGCGATTTCCGCTTTCGTGGGAAAGACGTTGATGGCGATGATCCGGTTGACGCCGGAGCGTTTCAGGATCCCGACGGGAACCGGGTTCAGCACGCCGCCGTCCAAGCACAGCTTGCCTCGGTAGGTCATCGGCTTGAAGATGCCGGGGATGGACACCGACGCGCGAACCGCCTGGGCGATGGAGCCGGAATCAAACACGACTTCTTCCCGCGCGATCGGGTCCGTCGCGACGATTTTCAGCGGGATCCAGGTGTCCTCAAAGGTTTTGCCGGCGAAATCTCTCTCCAGCTTGGCCGTCAGCTGGGCGCCTTGGATGGGCCCCCCGACGAGCGGACCCATGAGCAAGCCGAGAAAGACGCAGACGATCAGGCCCAGCAGCAACCCTGCCCAGAATCCGGCGAGGAAGGCCATGATGATCCCGGCGAGGATCCCGATTACGAGGCTCAGGATCGGCAGGCTCATGTCGAAGATGAACAGCCGCCGGATATCCCAGGGATCCTTGAAGCGCATGGCCAAGCGCTCAAGGTCCTCGGCGCCTCGGCCGGCCGCCCACAGGCCCGCCACCAGGGCGCCGATACTGGAGCCGGCGACGATGTCGATCGGCACGTGCTCCCGCTCGAGCACTTTGAGGACCCCGATATGGGCCAGGCCAAGCGCCGCGCCGGAGCCCAGGGCCAATCCCACCAAGACCCCACCCAGCTCCCGCGCAATGCGCCGAATCGTGTTGGTGTACGGCGACTCCCGGCTTTCCAACAATCGCATCAGCTCTTCGGGGGTCAGTTCGCCGGCCGCCGAGGCGATATGGGGCAGGATGAAATTCGCCGAGCGCCCCACGGAGTGCGCGACCTGTGCCGGGCTGAGGCGTTCGCCGCCGGCCTCCATGAGGTTCAGGATGACCTTGATCTGCTCGTCCTTGTGGCTGACCGCCTCTCGCAGTTGATGCAACAGCGCGCCGGTCCGAATGACATTGGCCCGGGTGCAGTCGCTGACCAGGTAGATCAGATCCGCTTGGGTGAGCCCTTTGAGGACCGTGGCGTCGATCTCGACCGGCAGATCCAGCAGGATGTAGCTATAGTGATTGGCCAGCTCGCTGACAATCGGGGCGACCAGGGACTCGCCGGAGCCGGTCTGGCGGGGAACGACATCGCCCGCATACAGAAACGAGAACCCCAACGGATGCTCATGGACATCCTGTTGGATCGCTTCCTCGGCCCACAAGCCCCGGCGGGACGGCGAGAGTCGGTGCGGCATGTGCAAGAAGCGGTTCGTCTCGCCCTCCGGCGTGCTGAAGTCCACCACGACCACGCGGCGGTTCGTCTCGCGCCGCACGGTGGCGGCCAGGGCCACGGCGAAGAGCGTGCGGCCCACCCCTTTGGCGGCGCTGTAGATCGCGACGACGGTCGCTTCCCCGACGGAGGCCAAGTGCCCTTTGGTGCGCAGCCGCTTGGAGAGGACCCGGCTCAGATGCAGCACGAGCGAGGGGATCTGATTGATCAGGTCCTCGAAATCGCGCTTCTGGAGCTCCAGCACCAGGGTGTCGTTGAGCGCTTCGACGGTGGCGGAATGAGTTTCCCCGGTGAGGAGCGAGATTTCTCCGAAGGTGTCCCCGTTATGCAGCACGGTGTAGAGTTGTTTCTGGCCGTTGGTCACCGTGAACACCTGCAGGCGTCCCGAGGCGATGATGTAGAGCGCTTCGGCGCGGTCCCCTTCCCGGTAGATGGTCTCGCCCTTCTTGTATTCCACCAAGCGGGAACGCTCCGCGATGAGGTGCAGCTGCTCCTCGGCGCAGGAGGCAAACAGCGCGATGCGCCTGAGGATGGCCAGCTTATCTTGCGGTCTGGGGAAATCGGCGATCGTCATCCCACCACCCGTCGAATTCGATCCGGCACGTTCGTAAATACCCCATCCACCCCCATGCGCGCCAGGCGCCCGGCTTCCTGGGCGCGATCCACCGTCCACACATGCACGCGCAGACCCGCTTCGCGGGCCCGCCGGACGACGGGGGCGCTCACCAGCGTCTTGTGCAGATGCACGGCCACACACCCGAGACGGGCGGCCTGCGCGATCGCGCGCCCCGGGTTGCGATCACACAACACCGCCGTGGCGACGCGCGGGGCCTGCGCGTGGAGACGACGAAGCAGCGCCGGGTCGAACGACGAGACCAGCACCCGACGCAGGCGCCGGGTCCATCGCAGGCAGCGCACCATCGCCTCGACCAGCGCGGCCGCCCGGCTCGCGCGTTTTAATTCGAGGTTCAACCGGCATGGAGGCCGCACCAGCCGGAGCGCCTGCGAGGCGAGCAAGATCCGCTCGCCGGTAAACCGCGGCGACCACCACGACCCGCCGTCCAGGCGAGCCAGATCCCGCCAGCGCCAGCGAGCGAGCCTCCCGCGGCCGCTGGTGGTGCGCTCCAGGCACTCATCGTGGAAGATCACCAGACGCCGATCGCGCGTGAGCTGCACATCCACCTCGATCATGTCCACGTGCAGAGCCAGGGCTCTGAGGATCGCCGCCTTGGTGTTTTCCGGCGCCTCCGCGGAGGCGCCACGGTGCGCGATGACGATGACGTGCCGGCGCGCCGTCCGCGTCAGCGGCGGGAGGCGGCGAGCCATCGGTCGAAAAAGGCGGCGAGACGGTCCCCGTACCCGCGCGGGTCGAGCGCATAGGTGCCGACGTGCGCGGCGCCGGGCTCGATCCACGATTCCGTGGGACCGCGCCAACCGGCCAAGATCACCCGGGCATGGTCCAGCGGAACGGTGGAGTCTTGTCGGCCATGGATGAGCAACAGCGGCTGCGTGAGCTGACGGGCCAGGACGGCGGGATCGAGCTTGGAGAGGCGACGCCCAAGCGCGAGCTGGACACTGGCCCACGTGATCCACGCCCAGGGAATGCGGGGCAAGCGGTAGTGAGCGTTGATCGCCCGCGCGAGGATCGGATAGAGATGGGCGTAGCTGGAGTCCAACACGAGCGCGCAGAGAGCCGGAGTGCGCGCCGCCGCCTGACAGGCGATGGCGCCGCCCATCGACAGTCCAAAGGCGCCCAGAGGCAAGGACGCCAGCTCAGGCTGCTGGTCGCGCCAGCGCACGATCGCGTCAAGGTCGCGCGACTCGTGGATCCCAAACGTGCATGGGCCGCGGCGCGTGCCATGGCCTGGGAAGTCCCACACCATCACCGTGTAGCCCCGTTGGCGAAGGGCCTCGGCGATGCCGATGAGTTGGAGCCGGCCGCCCCGGTAGCCATGGCAGGCCGCAATGACGCCGCGCGGATGGGGCGCGTCAAGGACCCACACCTCAAACGGCAGGCGGTCATGGCCGAGCAGGGAGACGGTCTTGTAGGCGGGAAAGGGCGTGGGGGCGGGAAACGTGCGCGGGTCTGGATGGAGCATCCGACGGGCGGAGCGCCAGCCCCACCCGATCGCGCCAAGTCCAAGAAGCGCCAGCCCCCACAGAATCACCGTCGAGGAGTGCCACGTGGCTTGACGGCCTCACGATGGTCGTGAATGTAGCGGGCGATCCGCGCGCGATCCTCGTCGGCCATGTCGTTGAAGAAGATCGCCAGATGATAGCGTGATGACCGGGGCGCGGGTGCCGGAGGGTCCACCCGCACGACGACGCCTTGGCAGGCAATGCGAGCCGCGCGCGGTCGGCCGGGGAGCTCAAAATGAATCTGCAGCTTGGTCATCAGGGGGACGAAGCGCCGCAGCGTGCAGCACGCGCCCGATTCGCTGATGTCGCGCGTGCTGGCGGTCAGCTCCCCTGTGCCGTCCGTGAGGATCACCGGCAGCCGGCTTTCCACGCGCGGGGCGCGTCGTCGTTCCGGACCCTGATAGCCGCGGCGTGTCATCGAGTTCATCCCGGCGGCCAGCGCATGGGACGGCCCCCGAGCAAGTGCAGGTGGATGTGCCCCACGCTCTGACCCGCCTGCGGGCCGTGGTTGATGACCAGACGATACCCTCCCTCGGCGATGCCGGATTGGGCCGCCAGGCGATTGGCCATGAGCGTCGCTCGGGCCAGCAGCGGCGCGGTGGCGTCGGTGAGGTCCGCCACGGTGGCGATGTGCGCCTTGGGGATGATCAGCAGGTGCGTGGGCGCTTGGGGGTTGAGGTCTTTGAACGCCAGCACCTCGGGGTCTTCCGCGACGATCTCAGCCGGAATCTGTCGCTGGGCGATCCGGCAGAACACGCATGGGGGGATCATCAGGCCGCGGCCGCTGCGGGTTGCTGGCCTTCTGCGGGCGGCTTCACTTCCGCGGCTTTCGCCTTGGCGTCTTCCCAACAACGCCTCTTGCAGAACCACTTCCCGTTGCGGTAGTACCACGACTTTTTGCTCAGGCGCTTATCGCAATGCGCGCAGGTGGCCGGCCGGTCAGCCATGCTCACTCCTTGTTGGTACAGGCATAGAAAATCTCATTGTAACACAGATGCGCCGAGCCCACAAGACAGGCGGGATTGGTGTCGGGATTAGTGGATCGTCCAGGCGACCCAGTGCCACGTGAGGGCCAGGGTCAGGCCGATCATCAGCCCGAGGATCAAATCGGGCAGGCGCGGGTTAAAGGTGGGGATATACATGTGAAGAAGTATTGTAGGAAGGAACCGCGGGGCTCGTCAAGTAAAAGCTGAAAAAAAGAGACTGCCCCGCTTCCGCGAGGCAGTCTCTTGTTCCGTCCTGTCCTAGGCGCGCGGCTTACTTGACCGCCAGCTTCAGGACCCCGATCACACTCAAGACGACGAACATCAGCTTATACGTATCGAGTGGATAGTGGAGTCCGATGGTCGCGCCCAGGATGACCCCGATCAGGACATCCAGGCCTTTTTCTGAGAGTTTCATGGTCTCCATTCACCTCCTCTACAGAGGTTGCTCTATCTTCTAGACTTTTGTCTACTTCGAGAACCTTCTACCATCACCTCCTGGTTAGATTCGGTTCTCAACACCACTATACCATATCTGCCAGGATCATGGCAAGGGCCTTAGAGCTAATCTATTATTGAACAATGAGTTAGAGAAAAAATAATGTAGAAAAGAGTGCGGTTATGGCTTTGAGGCGAGCCGTTCAAGATACCGAGACAGACGTCTCGTATCTTGATCGGAGAGGTTCTGGAAGGCGAGTCCTAAATAGAACTGATTGCCATGCGGAACACGCTCAAACCACACAATCTTTGCCCTGAGGCTCAAGGGCCGCTCGCCTTGGCCGAGGGTCATCTCCAGCGAGACCGGAGAAGCCGCGCCTTTGACGACAGGGCTCAAACAGCGCAGGCCGCTGGTGCTCAGATCCTTGGTGAGGGTCTCGATGACTTTCGGGTCATCGTGTGCGTAGAGCTGCACCGGCAGCACGCAGCCGACGCGTGGAGCCCGTCGGCGCTCGGGCCTGGTCATACCTCGAAGGATACCAGCGTCGCCGGGATCTGTCAATGACGATGGAGGACTTGCGTTTGACTAGGAGGTCGCTTACAATACCTTGTGATGTATCTGGATTTTCTCGGACTGCGCGAAAAGCCTTTTTCCGTCACCGCCGATCCCGCCTTCCTGTATCTCTCCAAGCGGCACCGCGAAGCGCTCTCGCACATGGTCTACGGCATCCGCGAGCGCAAGGGCTTCATCGAGATCACCGGGGAGATCGGCACCGGCAAGACGACGCTGTGCAAGGCGTTGTTGCGCCAGCTCGACGCCAACACCAAGAGCGCGCTCGTGCTGCATTCCGGCTTGTCGGAGCTGCAACTCCTCCAAACCATCGTCCAGGATTTCGGCCTCAATCCCCTGCGCAGCAACCGGCTGAGCTTGTTCAACGAGCTCAACCACTTCCTCCTCGAGGAGGCGCAGACGGGCCACAACATCGTGCTGGTGATCGATGAAGCGCAAAACCTGAGCCTGCGGGTCCTCGAGCAAATCCGCATGCTCTCCAACCTCGAGACGGACAAGGAGAAGCTCATCCAGATTGTCCTCGTCGGCCAGCCGCAGTTGCGCGACAAGTTGCAACTGCCGGCCATGCAGCAGCTGCAGCAGCGCATCGGCGTGCGCTATCACATCCAGCCGCTGGACATCGATGAGGTGCGCACGTACATCGAGCATCGGTTGCGGGTGGCCGGCTCGGATGGCAGCCTCGGCTGGAGCGAGGACGGGATTGACGAAGTCTACCAGTGCACCCGGGGGATCCCCCGGCTCATCAACTTGGTGTGCGACCGGACGCTGTTGGCGTGTTATGTGTTGCGGGTGAAGCTGGCGGATCACACCGTCGTGCGGCGCAGTTACGAGGAGCTGATGGGTGAGGCCGTCGCCGAAGAACAAGAGGTAGGAGGAGCCAGATGAGCTTGATTGAGGAAGCGTTGCGACGGACCCAGCAAACGGCGGGCCAAGACGCGAAGCCGCAGGACCGTCCGATGGCTCCGGCGCCGGTGGCGTCGCCCGCCGCCCAGGTTTCACAGGCGAAGACCGCGACACCGCTCCCCTTCCTTCCCTCCCAGGGCGGCGGCAGGCTCCGGGCTCGCATTGAGAAGGGATTGTTGGCCGGAGGGTCGGCGTTGATCGCCGGCATTGTCATCTGGGAGGCGTGGGTGTATGTGGCTCCCGCCGCCGGACGCCTGCGCCGGCCGGTGGCCGCCGCCAGGCCGGCTGGGGCGCAGGCGGTGCAGACGTCCTTCAGCCCCTCGATGCATCGGCCGTTGCTGCAGCCGACGCTCAGGCTCAGCGGGATCGTGGGAGGCCCAGGCGAGCCGCTGGCCATTATCAACGGGACGATCATGCGGGTGGGCGAGATGGTCGCCGGGGCGACGCTGCTGGAAGTGGGAGAGGATTTCGCGCGCCTGCGCTGGCGCGATCAGGACGTGGTGTTGCGCACCGGTGAATAGCCTCCTTCGCCGCGCGAACGTCAGGCCGCGAGCTTATAGACGACGTCGCCCTTGCGGCAACGCTCCTGCATCTTCACGGCGATGGAGTGTCCCGCCGCCGCTTCCTGCACCGGCTGGTGATCCAGCTGCATGGACTCCACCACCTGCTGGAAATCCGTCGTGTGGCCTTTGACGTAGATCCGCTCGCCGAGGCGTAACGGCGCGGTCAAGTCCACGATCGCGGCGGACGGGTGCGCGAAGAACGCCGAAATCTTCCCAATTGCCTCCATCTGTGGTTCCGCCATTCTCACCCTCCGTTGTTCACGTGACGTGCTCGCGAATCACCTGCCGCACCAGGGTGGTGGGCACCGACTCCCTCACCACCGCCTTGCCGATGCGTTTCAACAGGACCCAGCGCATGGCGCCCCGCACGAATTTCTTGTCGCGCGCCAGCGCCGAGCGGATCGCCGCGCGCGAGATCCCGCCGGTCGTGGTGGGCAGCCCCGCGCCGACGAGCAGGCGCAGGAGCCGCGCGTGCTCAGCGGCCGGCAAGAGTCCCAAGCGCACGCTCAAGCGCGAGGCGCAGGCCATGCCGATCGCAATCGCTTCTCCATGGGTGAACCGCCGGTAGCCCGTGGCGGCCTCCAGCGCATGGCCCAGCGTATGCCCGAAGTTGAGCGCGGTTCTGATCCCCCGCGTCTCGCGTTCATCCTGGGCCACGATGCGGGCCTTGATGCGGCTGCAGCGCTGGACCATCACGCGGTCCACTTGCAGCGTGCCGAGGCGGCAGGCCGGCAGATGCTCCTCCAGAAAGGCGAAGAGACGCGGATCCGCGATCGCCGCATACTTGATGATCTCGGCCAGGCCGGAGCGCCGCTGCCGTCGCGGGAGGTGGCGCAGCAGCTTCACGTGGCTGAACACCAGCCGCGGCTGGTAGAACGCGCCGACCGCGTTCTTCGCCTCGGGCAGGTCCACCCCCACTTTCCCGCCGATCGCGGAATCCACCTGCGCCAAGAGCGTGGTGGGGAGTTGGACATACGGGACGCCGCGCCGGAAGACGGCGGCGACGAATCCGGTCACATCCCCCACCACCCCTCCGCCGAACGCCAGCAGCACGGGCGTGCGCATGGCGGTGCGCTTGGCCAACAGGCGAAGCACTCCCTCGGCGCTGGCCGAGGATTTGGCGCGCTCGGATTCCGCGACGGTGATCGTCTCCAGGCGCCAGCCTGCCCGGCGCAAGGGCGTGAGGAGCTCCTGTCCAAAGCGCTTCACCAGCGAGGCGTGCGAGACCACCACTCCCCACGGCTGCAATCCTGCCCTGCGCAGCGCTTTGGGCAGCAGGCGGTAGGAGTCGGCCAGATAGATCGGATAGGACCGCTCGCCCAGCGAGACGCGGATGCGGCTCATGCCAGGCCACTCAGCAGTGAGGCGGGCATGCCGATATCTTCCACCAGCAACTGTCCTGCATGGGCCGGCCCCTCCCCCAGCAGCAGCCCTTGTTTGGGCCATCCAAAGGTCACGGTCATCGCGGCCTTCACCGCGACGGGATTGGGCAGTCCGGTGTCGGCATCAAGCCCTGAGGGGACGTCCACCGCGAGGATGGGTTTGCCGGACTGATTCATGAGCCTGATGAGCCGCTCCTGCAGCGGTCGCAAGGGGCCTTGCCATCCGATCCCGAGCAAGGCATCCACGATGAGGGACGCACGGCTCATCGGCTCGCGCAGGGCCTCGGCGCGCTCGAGGCCTGTGAGCTCGTGCAGCGATTGCCCCAGTCCCTCCAGGATGCGGGCATACGCGGCCGGTTCATCCTTGAGGTGCGCGCGCGCTCCCGTGATGATGAGGGAGGGCTGATACCCCCAGCGGGTGAGATACCACGCGGCGCACAGCCCGTCCCCGCCATTGTAACCAAGCCCGCAACAGACAAGCACGTCCTGGGCGGGCGCCGGGATCAGCTCACGGACCGCCTGCGCGACTGCGCGCCCGGCGGCGTCCATCAACAACAGCCGGGGGATGCCGATCGTGCGGATCGCCGCCTCATCGAGGCGTTGCATCTGACGGACCGAGAGCGTACGACAGGGGTGCAGGGGTTGTCCGCCCATTGAGGAGCAGCCCCGGATGAGATTACTTCGAGGCTGGGGGCTTGGCGGCGCTGGCGGCAGCGTCTTCCGCCGTGGCTTCCTTCGTGGCTTCCTTGGCAGCCGCCTTGCGGGCCTTGAACTTTGTCTGCTTGATCTTGGGCAGCCCGAACACCGGCTCGCCGGGTTTCCACAGGCCGCGGCTCATCAAATACTGGAGTCGCTCGTGGCGCTTGAGGACGTTGCGCAGAGCTCCTTCCTTGCCACCCAGGCCTTGCAGGGATCGATGAAGCGACATGGGATTAGAGTGCGCGCACAAAGCAATCCTGATACAGGCGCCTCAGGCTTGCGAGCTTGGCGCTGGCCCGCTCCTTATTGACAAACGGTCCGACCAGCAAGACCGTGCGGTCCTGGCCGCTCACCAGGAACGCCTCTTCGCCGCGCTGCTGCAAGCGTTGCAGCTCGCGCTGCGCCAGCTTGAGCTGACGGTAACTGACCACCTGCACCGCAAACCGTGATTTGGGCACAATCGTCTTGCCCGGCTTGGGGGACGGCTGTTTCGGGACGGTGTTGGGCGTCGGCGACGTCGCGGCGCTGCCCTTGCCAGGCGCCGGAGGTCTCGTGGCGAGCGTCTCACCAGGGACCGCGGCACTGGCCTGACGCTGCGACGCCGCGGCCGGCGGCTCAAACACGCCCGGCCCGGTGCGGGCCAGGTGCTTGCCCCGCTCCATCCCGACGGCAAACACGACCGAGGTGCCGATCAGCAGGAGGATCAGGCCCAGCACCGCATGGTCCGGGCGCATCCGCAGCGGCTGCGCCAGGATGCGCGCCCCTCGCCTTGGCGAGGCGTGATGCGGCAGATCAAACCACTCGAGTTGCGTTTCTCTTTCTTGGCTCATGAGAACTGCTTATTATACCAAAAAACCAAAAAACGTAAAAACTAAAAAACGTCCTCGTTTTTCGGTTTTTGGGTTTTACCTGCTCCAGGCGCGATGCTCGGCCCCGCCCAGGAGTCGCTGGATGTTGGCGCGGTGACGCACGATGATCAGCACAGCCAGGACCGATCCCGTCAGGATCTCCGCCACGGAGCGGTGCAGCATCGTTTGGCTGATCGGAACGGCGAGCGCCGCAGCGAGCGACCCCAGCGACACGTAGCGGGACAGCAGGAAGACGGCCACCCACACGCCCGTCGCGATTCCCGCCACGACGGGCACGCTTCCCCCGAGCGCCCCAAGCGTGGTCGCGACTCCTTTGCCTCCCCGAAACTGCAGGAAGCACGGAAAGACATGGCCCAGCACCGCGGCGAGTCCGCATCCCAGGGCCAGCGCCGGCGATGGAAGGCCGAGGATCCAGCGCGGGATGGCGGCCGCCGCCACCCAGCCTTTGAGCACGTCGAGGAGCAGCACCACGGCGCCCGCGAGGGGGCCGGCGGCGCGCAGCGCGTTGGTCGCGCCGACGTTGCCGCTGCCGATCGTGCGGATATCGACGCGTTTGGTCCACTTGACCAAGAGATAGGCGCTCGGCAATGAGCCCACGAGGTAGCCCAGGAGCAACGCCGCCGCGATCATCCCCCCACCTGCTGGGCTTCGCCGTCACCAGTCTGAGAAGCGACCGAAGGCGAAGCGTCCCCGCCGTCGGCGGGGACGGCCTTCGGCCAACCAGCAGGTGGGGGGATCATCGGCTCTCCAGGA
>JACQRB010000047.1 GCA_016206685.1 Candidatus Omnitrophota bacterium
ACTTCGAACCGCAACTTCGAGGGCCGCCAGGGCAAGGGCGGACGCACGCACCTGGTCAGCCCCCAGATGGCCGCCGCAGCGGCGATCGAGGGGCACTTCGTGGATATCCGGACATGGCCGGGGATCAACTGATGCAGCCGTTCAAGACCCATCGCGGATTGGTCGCGACGCTGGACCGCGCCAACGTGGACACGGACCAGATCATCCCGAAGCAGTTTTTGAAGTCCATCGCGCGCACCGGCTTCGGGGAGCATCTGTTCCACGACTGGCGCTACCTGCCGGATGGAACACCCAACCCGGACTTCGAGCTCAACGCGCCGCGATTCCGCGGGGCCTCGATCCTGGTGACGCGCCACAACTTCGGCTGCGGCTCAAGCCGGGAGCACGCGGTCTGGGCGATCCAGCAGGACGGGTTTCGCGCGGTGATCGCGCCCCGGTTTGCGGAAATCTTCCGCACCAACAGCCAGAAGAACGGCCTGCTCACCGTCGAGCTGGCTGAGGCTGAGGTGGAAGAGATCGTGCAGATGGCGGGCCGCTACCCCGGTCTTGAGGCGACGGTGGATTTAGAACATCAGCGGGTCGTGTTGCACTTGCCTGAAGAGATCGCGTTTCACTTCGAGATCGACCCGGGCATCAAGACACGCTTGACTCACGGGCTGGATGAGATCGGTCTGACCTTCAAGCACGAATCCGCTATCACAAAATTTGAACATCAGCATAACCCGCAGTGGTTTGGATCCTGATCAAGAAACTTTGAGGCGGGAGCGGCGAAGGGCGGTCAGGCCGATCGCGATGAGGAAGGCCGACTCGGCGATCAGGTAGGCGATCAAAATCAGCGGGAGGGGTTTGGCGTGCCCGCCGGCGTAACTGTGCAGCCCCACCAGGTAGAAGCTCACCCCGTAGTACGTCATCAACAGCAGGAAAAATCCCCCGATCGTGCAGGCAGCCAGGCCGATGCCTTTCAGCCAGCCGGCCAGCCGCCCGTGCAGCAGCGCGAGGAACCATAACAGCGTGATCAGGGCCCAGGTTTCCTTCGGGTCCCAGCCCCAGTAGCGTCCCCACGACGCATTCGCCCATACCGCCCCGAGCATGATCCCGCCCGCCAGTAGCACCACCCCGACTTGCATCACGCGATAGAGCGCCGTTTCGAGCGTGGAGAGCGCCGGTTTGCTGCTGTCCCGGCCGGCCAGATACAGCCACGCGTAGAGGTGCGCCAGGATCGTCGCCAGCGCCAGCGCCCCGTAGCTGGCCACGATCGTCAGCACGTGGATCGTCAGCCACAGGTTGCTGCGCAGCACCGCCACGACCGGCGCGATGCTGGAATCCAGCGGCACCGCATCCGCCAACACGAGCATGATGGCGGCCAGGATGGAGGCGGACAGGCCGAAGTAGCGCGCAGGAAAAAACCGTTCGAACACCAGGGACAGCCCCACCGCGACAAAGGGCAGCCACAGCATCGTCTCGTAGAAATTCGACACCGGCGGGCGACCTCCGAGCACCACGCGCATCGCGATGCCGGCTCCGTGAACGACGAACGCGGCCAAGAGCAGCGCGCCTCCGACCGAGCCGGGCACCCCGCCAAGGGCGGGGTCGGCGAAGGGAGTGTCCGAAGGCGCAGCCGGAGGACCGACGGCGCCGAGGCGCGATCGCGCGCCATTCAGACTAAGGAGCATCAAGATGCAGGCGGCCAGGTAGAGGATCCGCGCCGCGCGAAAGGGGCCGAGCTGGTTGTAGAGCACTTCCAGATGCAGCCGCCACGACGCCGGATAGGCGGCAGGATTGGCGGACCGCAGCACCTGCGCCAACCGGCGCGCGGCCTCTTCCGCGTCGCCGCGCGACCGAGGCGGTACATTCCCTGCTGCCGAGGAAGTGTCGGCAGCCGATGGGCTGCCGACCCCGCGCACCGACGCCAGCCACGAGGTCCACGCGCTGCGCATGGCCTCCTGCCGGTCTTGCGGATAACCGCTCGCCTCAAACACCCCTAACCACTCCTGGGTACCCTGCGCAAGCGGCGGCACGAGCGCCAGGCGCTGCTCAACGAGCGCGCTGAGGGCGACGAAGCGCTCGTAGACGTCCATCGTCTCCTGCTCCAGCATCGTCAGCTTCTCATCAAGCTGCTGCTTCTGCACGATGGCGGGCAGCATGCGCATGAGCTTGCGGCTGGCGACGAGATCGTTGTAGGAGATGCGCGAAGCTTTGAGATCCATCCCAAGCCGCTCCCGCAACGGCCGAAACGGCACCGCGATCAGCGGCTTGGCCTGCCAGTCATCCGGCTGGGCCATGATGGAACAGACGGTCGCCACCGGATCTTCGCGACCGATCCGGGGCGAGCCGGTGATGAGCTTCAGCGTTTCCCACGCAAAGCTGTCAAACGGTTTGTGCCGTCCGTTGTGCTGAACCGCGATCCCCCGCGCCTCCTTGATCGCCTCGGCGGAGAGCCCGGCGGACGCCGCGCCCGGGAACAACCCCAAGACAAGCAACAGCACCAGGGGGGACACCGAGGGTTTCCTCAGGACGAACATGCTCACCACCCCCAAGATGACAATGAGGAAGCCCGCATACACCAATGGCGTGCCCGGGTCGCTCCGCACGGACAAGATGGTCGTCTCCGGCGGGCCCGGGGCGTAGCTGGATTGATAGAAACTGAAACCCCGGTAGCGCAGCGGGTTGTTCATGCTGATCTTGCGCATGAGGATCGCGCCGCGCTGCGGGTCGGTCACTTCCACGTCGCTCTCAAAGCTCGCGGCCATCTGCGTGCCGGGGTACTCGGTCTTGCGGAAATCGAGCAGCTTCACCGTGACCGGCAGCTCCCGCTGGGCCGGACGGTACTCCACGCGCACCGTCGCAGCGCCTCCAAGCGAAAGCTCGATCGCCTGGTGCAGGCCGATCCACCCCTCCGCCACCTGCTCCCCATTCTGCGCCGTCACATGCACGGCTTCGGCCTTGATCTCATCGCCGCGATTCGTGACCTGGGTGGACAGCCTCGCGCGCGGGTAGCCGGCCACAATCTCAAAGGCATAGCCCAGCCACGGATGCTGGTAGCGCCGCCCGGCCTCGCACGCCGCCACGTGCCGTGGCACTCCCTCGGTCGCCCCGCCCTGGCGGGGCGACACTCCCTCGCCGGAGAGGATATCGCCGGCTCGGTCGCCGGTCAAGACGCAGGACAGGACACCGTCAGCGTGCCAGAGCACCCCGATCGAATTGGGCGGAACCGACGGTGGGCCTGCGTGCGTATAGGTCACATGGGCCTGGATCTTGCGTCGGCGCCCATGCATGGCTTCGAAGTCAGGATGCAGCGCGAACGCCAAAAACGGTTCCACGCCTTCAGGCCCGGTCAAGGTGAACGCCACCGCGGGGTTGTTCGGCTGGTCCGAGCGGTTGGCCACCCCCTGTTCGGTGATCGCCAAATCCGTGAAGTACTCCTTGAACGTCAGCGTATAGGGGGTGCCGTCCAACGCCACCGGCCGGCTGAAGTCGTCGGGCACGGGGATCTCGCGACGCACCTGCAGATCCGGCAGCTCGATGCTCACGACGCCGCGCGCCTGCATCGGCCGGGCTTGCGCGCCGAAGAAGGCCGCGAGTTCCTGTTCGCTCGCCGGTTGCACGAAGAGCACGTGGATGTCGCCCCAGCGCATACCGAACCGGTCCGGATCGTTCGCCAGCAGCCACACCTGCTCTTGCTGGTCGCCGTGGCTGATGGCGAGCTGGATGGCGGGGTTGTCCGCGGTCCCGTCGCCGCTGACAGCCTCCTGCGCCACCGCGTCGGGGTAATACCGGTCCACCGTCAGGGTGATCCAGCGATCGCCATGCGGCAGGCGAAACAAGGCGCGCGGCTCATGGATCCACGCCGTCGTTTCAAAATTCGTCGGGAACACCTGGGTGGTGCCGGGGTTGGGCTGGTGCACGACCAGGACGTTCTGGGGAAGCTGCAGCATCCGCTCGGCCTGCCCCTCCGGGATGATGAGCTGGCCCCCGATGCCGAAGCGGCCGCCGATGATGCCGCCAAGCAGAATGCAGATGATCCCCACGTGCGCCAGGACGAACGGGAGGTGCTTGCGTTGCCACGGGTAGCGCTCCAGGGCCGCCAGGGCCAGGTTCAGCGCCAGAAACGCCAGCAGCGCCTGGAACCACCATGACTGATAGATGAACCGCTGCACCGCGGCCGTGCCGAAGCGGGCCTCGTAGATGGTGCCCCAGGCCAGGACGGCGGCGATCGCGACGAGCAGCGGAACCGCGATGCGCAACGACCCCAGACACCGAAGCACACGTCCCATCACGCGTCCTTTCCCACAAGATGCCGCAGGGCCCCGTCCAGATCCGGATAGCGGAAAGCGAAGCCCGACGCCAACAACGCCGCGGGCATCACGCGAGCGCTCGCCAGCAACAGCTCCTGGGCCATCTCGCCGAACACCAGCCGCGCGGCAAACGCCGGAACCGGACACAGGGTCGGACGTCCAAGGAGGCGTCCCAACGTCTTCGTGAATGCGCGATTGGTCACCGGCGTCGGGGCGACCGCATTCACGGGTCCCCGCAGATTCGGCGCGGCGAGGGCGAACGTGATCGCCTCAAGCAGATCGTCGAGGGCGATCCAGCTCAGGTATTGCCGCCCGCTGCCAAGACAGCCTCCTAGGCCCAGCCGAAAGGCGGGGAACATTTTCGCCAGCGCCCCGCCCTGCGGACTCAACACCATCCCGATGCGAAGGTTGACGACGCGAATGCCTTGCTGCACCGCCGGGAGAGTGGCCGCCTCCCACTCGCGGCAGACTTCCGCCAGGAATCCGGAGCCTGCCGGGCTGTCCTCTTGAAGCCGTTCCTCTCCCCTGTCTCCATAATAGCCGACGGCTGAGGCGCACACCAGAACCTGCGGTGGAGGAGCCAAACGAGCCAGGGATTCGGCCAGCACGCGGGTGCCGTTGACGCGGCTGTCGCGAATCCGCGTTTTCTTCTCAGGCGTCCATCGGCCGATGATATTCTCCCCTGCCAGGTGCACGACCGCCTCGACGCCGTCCAGCGCCGCTGGATCGTAGGGCCGAACCAGGCGCGTGACCTGATGGCCCCGAGGGATCAAAAACGGTACCAGCGCGGAACCGAGAAACCCGTGCGAGCCGCTGACCAGAATCTTCATGGGTTAGAGATTCTTCAGAATCCACACCAGGCCCAGGATCAACCCGGACGTTGAGGTGAGCACCACCAGCGCCCGGTAGATCCGCTGCCCGGTCTGGTTGGCCCGCCGGTAGAAGCGGCCCACCACATACCCATACCCGCCCATCGTGGCCGCACAGCCCAGGCTGAAGAGGCCGATGTAGAGGTAGGCGAGCCACGTCGTGCTGATCAGGGTGATGGGGAGCAGGACAAAGACCTCCGCGGTGCCGGAGGCGCCGTGCACCATCCCGACCAACGTGGGCGCGAACCGGTGCACGTGGGCGCGCCCGATCTCGTGGGAGTGGGCGTGCGTATGCTCCTGGCGCTGGTGCGCATGCCGATGCACGTGCCGCCGTTCCTGGACTAAGAGCGCGAGGCGCCATACCCCCAGCACAATCAAGGTGACACCGACGGCGAGCTCCGCATAGCGCTCGAATGCCGGATCAAGCTTGAGATGCAGCAGCAAGATCAACGATCCTAACGCCAGCACGGTCAGCGCATGGCCCAGCGCCCAGCGGAAGCCGAACCACGCGCTCTTCATCGGGTCCGGCTCGAGGGAGATGAAGTGCGTGACCGCGGCCACATGGTCCCGATCAAACGCGTGCCGCATCCCAAGGACCAGGCCGGTCAATAGCAGCAGGCTCGGTTGCAACCAACTCATCGCTTCCTTCCTCAGCGGCTCGATGGCTTACCGAGGAGCTGTTCCAGGAGCTGCCGTCCGGATGAAGGAGGAGCTGGACTCTCAGAGGAAGGTGGCGCGTTTGCGCCCGCGCCGTCGCGCCGCTCCAGGGCCCGCTCCAGCAGGCCGCCCAACAGCTCCTGCGCTTTGGTGGCGACGACGCGCGAGGCCACGTACTGGACATCCGGCAGCACCGCCACGCGCGGCAAGGTCCCCTGGATCGCGACGGGTAACTGCAGCCGGCCTTGCGCGTCGGCCAGGGGCTGGAGCTCCGCGACGCTCCTGATGATCGCCGCGGACAGATCGGGATCAATGTGGAGCAAGGACTGGCAGCTCAAGACCCCATCCAACCCAAGACGGCCCGCCCCCTCAAGCTGGAGACTGTCGGTCGCCAACCGCAGGTGCGGAAATGACAGGGTGCCGTCTTGCGCGGTGACGGCGAGGTCGAGAGGCTCCAGGACCGTATCCCGCGCCGTCAGCTTCGCTTGATACGACGCCGGCAGCTTGGCCTGGAGCGATTCCATCAACCCCGGCAGGATCGACAGGCGTTGAAACACCTCTCGCAAGATGTTCAGCCGCTCGATGCGCGCCTCCTGAACCTTCAGGCGCCCCTGCCCGGTCAAGGTCCGGCTGATCTGCGGCCACGCCAGGCCCTGCCCGGTTCCCTGAAGCGACGCGGAGAGGCGTCCGACGAGGCGCGGCTCGTCCGGTCGTGAGCCTGCAAAGAGCGTCTCCAGCTTGAGGTTCTCAAGACGGACTTGGAGCGCGGCGCTCGGCGAACTGGCCGAGGGTTCTATCGTGCCCGACGCGGACATGGTCCCGCCGGCCACGACGGCGCGCAGGTCCACATCCAGGGGCTTCGTCTGGGAGAGATTGCGCAGGGTGGCATCCAGCGCCTCCACGCGAAGCGCACGCGGTGGGCTCATCTGCTCGTCTGTCCATAGGACCACGCCGTCTTCAATCCTCACCACGCTGATGTCGAGCGACACCGCCGCGCCGCCAATGCTCCCCTGCCGACTTGCCGCGGCAGCCGGCCCGCCGACGACCGAGGCGGGGAACCCAGCTTCGCTGGGTCGCCGAGGAAGTCCCGAGGACGCAGTCCGAGGGGCCACCGCCAGCCCCGCGAGATTGATCGCGCCTGACGGCTCGCGCCTGACGCGGATGGTGGGCCGCTGCACGACCAGGGAGGCCACCCGGACCTCCCGCCGCAGCAGCGGAAGCAGGCGCACCACCGCGCTGACGCGCTCGATGGCCGCAGCCGGCTCCCCCCGCATCGGCCCATCGGCGTAGACCGCCAGGCCCTGCAGCTCCACGGCGATCCCGCCGCGCCAGCCCAAGGACAGCCGCTTCAACTGCACCGGCTTGCCCAGCGCGGATTCGAGCTGCGTGACGAGGAGCGGCCGGTAGCGATCCGCGTCAAACGTCACCAGGAAAATCGCCGCTCCCGTGATGGTGAGCGCCAGGAGGCTGGCAAGGATGATCACGAGTTTTTTCATGAGGGCATGGCTCTCCACACGCTCTTAGGATAGCAGCGTCGGACAGAAACGACAAGCGTGAGCCTTAGCGCTCCTCCGGAGGTTTCAGGTGCCGAAACGCGCGATAGAGGAGCAGATCATAGGCCATCTTGACCCCCGCCCCAATGACCAGCGGGGCGGAGACCGACACGATGCGCATCAGCGACCCGGACACCATCGGAGCCACGGCCCAGGCCAGGCTGCGCGTCAGGTTGGTGACGCCGACCGCGCGGGTGCGGTCTTGCTCCTCGACCACCGCCACGAGGTAGGACTGGCGGGTGGGGACATCCATTTCCACGAGTGATTCCCGCACCAGAAACACGGCAACCGCCAGCGACAGAGTTGGGACGACCGGCAGCAGGAGCAACAGGAGGCTCGAGGGCAGATGCGTGAAGACCATGGTGTTGACCAGGCCGATGCGCTTGGCGATCCACGCCGCCGCCAGATGCGAGAGGCCGTTGGCGACGCGCACGACGAAAAAGAGCGGTCCCAAGAACGATTCCTCGACGCCAAAGCGCGTGAAGAACCAATAACTCAGGAGGGCGGTGGTCAAAAATCCGCCCCCAAGGCTGTCGAGCCCTGAGAGGAGGGCGAATCGCGCCACGATGGGACGCGCGGCGGCCGAGAGACGCGGCGCGCGGCGCGCCAAGCCCCGCGACTCCACCGACCGCGAGAGCCGCAGCACCAGCAGCCCTGCGAGCAGGCACAGTCCGCTGTAGAGCCCCCACGTCCACTGATACGACGCCAGCGCCGGCAGGTGCAGGTGCGCACGCAGGAACGCCGGCACGCTGCCCAGCAGCGCCCCGAGGGCGTGGGCCGCATCCATGATGAGGTTGTACCAGGCAAAGACCTTCGTCCGCGCGGCGGCGGTGGCCGTCTGCGGGAGGATCACCTGTTCGATGGTCGGCCCGGCGCCGCGGTCCCGCCCCATGCCGTTCACCATCCCTAAACAGGCGCTCACGAGAATCACCGACGGATGAGTGGCCCACGCCATCGCGCACCCCCCAAGGGCCATCAACCATGCCAGGACGATCAGGGTGGTTCGCCGGCCGACGCGATCGGTCAGGAAGGTCACCGCCACCGTCCCGATCGCGCAGCCTGTCAGGCCGGCTGAAATGCTCAGCCCGATCAACCACACGTTCAACCCGATCGCCACGAGATGGAGGGCGAACATGACCCCGGACAGCCCCACGGCCGTCGCGCGCAGGCCTGCCGAAGCGAAAATCAGCCAACGGTCACGAGTCGCGTCGGTGATGAGCAAACTCCAGGGAGGTTATTTAGCGAGACTGACGGCTAGCCGAGGATCTTGAGCAGGCTGCGCCGCCTCACACGGCGGGCCGAAGGGCATGGCCAGGACCTTCCCCAGCGTCACATCCTCGGAGCGCGGGTACTCCGGCAGGCCGATCACGAGGGCGCCCTGCTCCGGAATCGCGCGATAGGTCCCGAAGAGCCGGTCCCACCAGGAGAAGATCGTCGAGTAATTCGAGTTGGTGTGCTCCGGAACCTCGGAATGATGCACGCGATGCATCGCCGGCGTGACGAACACGGCCCGGAGCCGCCGATCCAGGCGTTGCGGCAATTGGATGTTGGCGTGCTCCAGTTGGTTGAAGAGGCCGAAGACGATCTCGAAGATGACCACCGCCGACACCAGCGGCCCCCAGAGCGCGATGACCCCAAGCCGGAAGAGGGCCGAGAGCGCCATCTCGGTCAGATGAAAGCGTCCGGAGGTCGTCACATCCAAGTCCCGGTCGCTGTGGTGCACGCGGTGCATGCGCCACATCAGCGGCAGGCCATGGTAGGCCCGATGCCACCAGTACGTCACCGCATCGAGCCACGCGACGGTCAGGAGGACGTTCGGCCAGTCGCCGATCCCCAGCCGCTGGAGCAATCCAAACCGCTGCAGCTCCAGGCTGTGGTAGGCCGACACGAGCAGCCCGCCAAGCAGGATGCTCAAGAGGAGGGTGTTGGAGCCGGTGATGAAGAAGTTAATGGCGTAGCGTCGCCGGCGGGACTCGACGGGCCTGCGAAACGGCCACACCTGCTCGATCAAGAGCAGGAGACACAAGCCCCCCACCCCGATGAATCCGCGCTCGACCGTCAACACGGGCACCATGGCTGACGGTATTATCGCGCGGGAACATCAACCGGTCAAACGACATAACAAATCCCCTGGACCCGCCTGAGGCGCGTAGGTGCAACAGGGTTCCTCGGTCAGATAATCGCCGGTGGCGGCATAGGCGCGGGCGCGGCAGCCGCTGCAGAGCCGGCGGAACTCGCACGCGCCGCACTTGCCTTTCAGGCAATCCGGGTCGCGCAGCGCCGCCAGCACGACAGAGGACGCCCAGATCGCCGGGAACGGCTCGAGCTTCACGTTCCCGCATGAGACCGGCAGATACCCGCAAGGAAAGACTTCGCCCTTGTGGGACACAAAGCAGATGCCCGTGCCGGCCAGGCATCCTTTCGTCATGGTGGACAGATGCGAGGCGGCGCGATAGCCCGCCAGTTGGTGCTGCTGCGCCAGGATCCGAAAGTATTGCGGCGCGCAGGTCGCCCGGATGAAGGGATGCGTGAGGCGCGCCTTGCGGGCCATCCAGTGCAGGACGTCTTCGTATTGCTGGGCGGCCAACTGCTGGTCCCCGGGAATCTCCAACCCGCATCCGACCGGCACGAACATGAACAGATGCCAGGCCTGGGCGCCGAGCGCCACCACCAGCTCGTACATCGCGTCCAGCTGCCCGACGTCGTGTTGGGTGATCGTCGTGTTGATCTGCAGGCTCACGCCGCGCCGCTGCAAGCGTTGAAAGCCGTCCAGCGCGCGGTCAAACGCGCCGGATTGGTTGCGAAACGCGTCGTGCGTGCGGGCGTCGGCCCCATCAAGGCTGATGGCCACGCGATCGAAGCCGCTCTCGACGATGCGCGCCGCCATGGCGGCGTCAATCAGGGTCCCGTTGGTCGCCAAGGCGATGGGCAGGTCCCGACATCTGGCGTAGCTCGCCAGTTCGAAGAGGTCCGGACGCATGAGCGGCTCTCCGCCGGAAAACACCAGGACCGGCTGCCCCACCGACGCGATGCCGTCAATCAGGCGGGTGGCTTCGTCGGTGGTCAAGTCTTCCCTGGCGAGCGTCCGGCTGACCTCGAGCCTGCGGCAGTGGCGGCAGGCCAGGTTGCAGCCGGTGGTGGTCTCCCAGAAGACGAGCCGCAGCGCGGACGGCGTCACGCAGGGTCCTCGCGGCTGGCGATCTTGACGTCCTGAAACGGCCAGCCGCCTCCGTCGGTCGTGAAGGCGCACTCGTGTTCGAAACACGCCTGGTCTTTGTCGAGGCAGTTGACGATCCGCCACGTCCCGTCGGATTGCTTGGTCAGGATGGCCCAGACCTCCCGATTCAAAAACGGGCACTGCCGGGGCAGATACTTCACCTCAAGCCGCTCGTGCATCAGGCCACACCTGAATCGAATCCCGTCCGCGCCAGCAGGCGGCGCAGGAGCCGTGAAAAAAACACGGTGGCGAAGGTCGCGAACAGCGTCAGCTCCTGGAGGCCGTTGAACGCCAGCCCGCTGACATCCAGGCGATCCAGCCGTCCCCGCTTCAGGGTATGCGCGCACGTGCGCCAGAAGCGCTGGAGGGACCGCCGGGACCATGTCAGGGAATGCGCGCAGGGATTCCACCGCTGCAGCCACAGCCACAGGCGCGGCGGGACGGCGACCCGAACTTGCGGCGCTGGTTGCGGAACCGGCTGCCGCAGCGCCTGCGCGGCCTGCCGGTAGGCGTGCTGGAGTTCGCAGACGCGCATCCGACGCCAGCCCCGGACGCTGGAGGGCAGGCGCCTGACCTCCTCGATCACCCGCTTCTCCCACAGGCTGCGGGTGCGCGTCTGCAGCCACACGTCTTCCATCTCGAGCGCCAGCCGCGGCCACAGCACCAGGTAGCGCCGCAGGTCCCCAAGCCGGCGCCTGAGGTATTGCCGTCGCGTCTCGATCGGCAGCCCCGGCCGGCGCGCCAGCCGCCCTTTGAGGCGCACAAAGCCATGGATCATCGGATGCCCCTGCTCCACCATGATCGCGTGCTTATACCAGATGAAATTCGCGAAGACGGCCCAGTAATTCTCCGGGCTGACGCGCTGGAGGATCCGTTTCATGTTGTCCGCGCTGTAGAAGGACGCCCACGCCTCCTGGTAGGCGCGCGTCCACGCTTCGCGCGACATCCGCGGATGCGCCGTCGTGGCCTGAAACGAATCGTACCGATTCAGGTCGTGATCCAAGCAGGCGCCGCGCCGAACCAGCTCCCGATGGTCCTGGGACCCCGGCAGGGGCGTCAACATGAAGAACGACGCCTGCTCGGGCCCCAGCTCGTCGGTCAGCCGGCGAATGTCCTGCCGGACGGAGGCGGGCGTGTCGAACGGAAACCCGATGATGTAGGCGACGTGCGTGTTGATGCCCGCCTGACGATAGGCCTCGATGAGCGCGCGGAACTGCTCGACGTGGTTCTGCCGCTTGCCCGCGGCTTCGAGATTCTGGGGATTCAGGCTCTCCAGGCCGATGAAGACCTGGGAGCACCCGGCGGCCTTGGCTTTCGCAATGAAGTTCGGCAGTTTGTAGGACTGGGTGTCCGCCTGGATCATGAAGCTGATGCGAAGCCGCTCCTGCCGGCGCAGGTGAATGAGACCGTCAAAGATCGCCTCCCAATGTTTGTTGCGGCAGAAGTTGTCATCCGTGAAGAAATAGGCGGAAATGCCCCGCCGGTAATTCTCCCGCACCCACGCCAGGATGCCTGGCACGTCGCGAAACCGCATGGTCCGGCCCTGCACATTGATGACCGTGCAGAAGGAGCAGTTGAACGGGCACCCGCGCCCGCTGTCGAGCGTGCCGAAGTTGGGGGCGACAAACCGGCGCAAGAACCGTCTCGCCAGCCGCGGCATGGGCGCCGCCTGGAGCGACGGAGGTTCAAGGAGGAAGTTGTAGACGGGGCGGAGCGTGCCCTCCAGCGCATCCCGGAGGATCCGCTCCCACCGCCCTTCGATCTCCCCCGCGACCACGCTCACCCCGGCGTCCAGGAGGGCCTGGATCTCCGGCGGCATCTCCGGCACCATCGCCAACGAGCCGCTGACGTGAAATCCTCCGATGAGCACCGTGACGCCATGCCGTCGCAGCGCCAGCGCCACGTCGCTGGCCCGCGCAAACTGATTGGATTGCACCCCGACGAGACAGGCGATGACTTTCGTGCCCCGGGCGCGAGCGGTCCTGGCAATCGCCCGCACCTCCACCCGCTGCACCGTTTCATCAATGAGCTCGATCCGCCACTGCAATCCGGCGCCCAGCGCCTGGCGTTCCCGGACGTCCTCCGTCAGCCCGTAGAGGCAGGCCAGCGTGTTGCTGGGCAGCACGCCTTTCCAGTGGCGGATGACATAGCCGTCGTCATCGTACTTGGACGGCTTGATGAGATAGAGGACCAGACGGGTGATCCGAGGCCGTCCGGAAATCACGCGACAGTCGCTGTTGGGAACGCGCATCCTACCGGCCCGCTCCAGCCGTCTGCATCACGGATTCCTCCACCTCCCCCAGGAGATCCTGTATCACCTCCCGCGCGGTGTAGGAGCTCCGGCCGGGTTTGAGAAATCGCCCGAGCGTGCACACATCGTCTCCCGCAGTGACGAGCGGCCGCTCCAGGTAGCCGTTGCGCTGGCGCTGGGCCAGGCCGATGGTCGCCATGAGGCCGTTGCAGAGACACTTGCAGCCGATGGTCTCTTCAGCCACGCCCCCTTTCTTGACATAGAACTCCACCGGTTCCCCGGGACATCGGTAGCCCAGCGAGCCATCCGGCCGCTTGTAGACGTGCCGCAGGTAGCCCAAGTCGCACAGCCGCGGCCGGTGGGCGTACACCTCGGCCTCGGACAGCGTGCTCTCGAGCGTCACCACCTTGAACGGAAACCCAGAGGCCGAGGCCAAGGGGTCCGTGAAGACGTCGGCCCGCCCGCGCTGCACCCGCTCCAGCACCGCGGCTTTCAACTCCGGCGCAAGGCCCGACTCCTCACAGAAGGCAAAGGCCGTGCCCACCTGGACGCCGGCCGCGCCCGCCGAGCGCGCAGCCCGAAGCCGCTGCGAATGCCCGTAGGAGCCGGCGAGCCAAAACGGCAGCCCCAGCATGCGGATCTTCTCGAGGTCAACGACGTCCTTCTCGCCGTAGACCGGTTCACCCCGTTCATTGAGCTGCGGATCGCCGCGCGGCGGCGCGTTGTGCCCGCCCGCCGTCGGCCCCTCGATCACGAAGCCATCCACGCGTCCCGTCGCCTTCTTCGCCAACGCGAGGGCGAGGGTTGATGAGGCGATGATCGCGAGGAACTTGGGGCGCTGCAGCGCGGGACGTTCAGCGCCGAGCACCAGCCGGGGATCGAAATGCAACCGGTACTCATCCTCCGTACTGGTGCCTTCGACATGCAGACGGATCGACACCGGCTCATGCCGCGCGAGTTGGTCCAGCACACCAGGAATCTCCCGCGGGATCCCCGCTCCCACCAGGACGTAATCAACTCCGGCCAGCAACGCCCCGTAGAGGATGGGCAGGAGTGGGAGTTGAATCTTCTCGAGGAAGTTGATGCCCACCAACCCTGCGTGGCCCTCCTTCGCCAGCCACACTTCCACGAACCCGGCGATCACGGCGAGTTCCTGTTGCGCGGTTGTCGGCGAGGCGGTGAACATCGGCACGCCCCGAAACGGCTGTTCGCGGGGCTTGCCTCCGGGCAGGAAGTACTGCGCGAGCACGCGCGAGGCCGCCGCCGATGAGGGAAATTGCGCCAACGCCCGGCGCAGGCTCCCCTCCGGATCTCCGCCCTGCAATCGCCTGGCCAGGACGACGTCCAGCGCCGTGCCCGACACGACCCCCAACTGCCCCAGGCGTGAGACCGCCCGGGCCAGCGGCCAGCCCGACACCCCGACCCCCATCCCACCCTGAATGATCACGGGAGGCGGGGGCATCATCCCACCACCTCCTCATCGGTGAGATAGCAGGCTGGGTCTTGGGCCCACAGATCCCCGGTGGCTTGGAGCGCCCGCACCCGGAAGGAGCCCCCGCAGAGCGTCTTCCACCGACACGTCGCGCATCGGCCTTTCAGCAGGGGCAGACGGTCGCGCAGTCCGGCTAAGAGCGGATGGCCCGCATCAGCCCAGATCTGGCTGAAGGGCCGTTCCCGCACGTTGCCCAGCGTCTCGGTCTGCCAGAATTGATCCGGATGGACGTTGCCGTAGGAGTCAATGTTCGCGATGCCCACGCCGGATGAGTGCGCGCCGCCCCCGTTCCACTCAAGCAATCGGCGGGTGGCGTCGGCCAGCTCGGCATCCTCCGCGACCAGCTTCAAATAGAGATACACCCCGTCCACGTGGTTGTCCACCGTCAACACCTCGACTGGAATCCGACGGACCGCAAGGGATCGCGTCCAGGCGAGGATCGCATCCAGGGCCTGACGAGTTTCCGCATGGGTCAGGTCGTCTTGGGCCAAGCGGCTGCCTCGACCGCTGTAGACCAGGTGGTAAAAACAGACCCGATCAATCCCCTCCCGCTCCACCAACGCAAAAATCTCCGGCAGCGCCTCGAAGTTGCGGCGGGTCAGGGTGAAACGCAACCCCACTTTCTGCCCCACGGCTTTCAGATGCCGCAGCCCGCTCAACGCCTCGGCGAACGCCCCCCGACGACCCCGGAAGCGGTCGTTCACCGGCCCCAGCCCATCGAAGGAGATCCCGACATAGCTAAAGCCGGTCTCCTTGATCCATTCGGCCACCTCCCGGTCAATGAGCGTGCCGTTGGTGGACAAGGTCAGCCGCAAGCCCAGGCGCCTGGCGTAGGCGGCCAGCTCATAAAAGTCGGGTTGCAGGAGCGGCTCGCCGCCGGAGAGCAACAGCGCCGGGATCTGGAACTGCGCCAGATCTTCCAGCATCCGCACCGCTTCATCCGCCGTCAGCTCGCCGGGATAGGCCCGATCCGCGGAATCGGCGTAGCAGTGGACGCAGTGGAGATTGCAGCGCCGGCCCATCGTCCAGACGACGATCGGCTTGCGCGCCTTCGCGGACGGAGGCGCGTCATGCGGCGGACCGCGCCGGTCGCCATAGCGCAACGGATCGCCGGTGGTGTCGAGGCCGCCGTAGAGCTTCGTGAGGTTGACCATGTGAATACCCTACCAAGTCCGGACGTAGAAGGTCTATGACAGAGGTCATGCGGAAGAGCGGACGGAAGGGACACTGAACGGAGCGCTTAGGCGGCGCACTCGCCGGGGCCCATGCCGCCCAGCGAGAACTCGGTCTCGGCGCCCCAGTCCCGGTAGGATTCGGGGGATTGGTCGTAGGCGGGCAGCGTCTCAAACGGCGTCAACGCCTGCTTCCAGTAGTCGACGCCGACGCGTCCGGCGAAGGTGCGGAAGGATTCCGCCTTCGACTGGCGGTCCTTCCGGTACAGCGCGAGCATCTGGATGACGGCCTCCGGGATGCGCCGCGCCGGCAGCTTGAGGATCGGCTGGCCGAACTTCGCCACGCCCTCGTCGGTCATGCCGCCCAGCATCAGCTGGAAATGCGGCACAAGACGGTCATGGACTTTTCTCGCCCCGCCGAAGAACCCGATGTCGGCGATGTGATGCTGGCCGCACGAATTCGGGCACCCGCTGACTTTGATGCGGACGTCCTCGATGTCCGACCCTGACAGGCCCACTTCTTTGAAGCGCGCTTCCAAGGCCCGCGACAATCCCCGCGAAGCCGAGATGCCCAGCTGGCACGTCTCCGCCCCCGGGCACGAGGTGACATCCAGCAGCTTGCCGGATTCAGGCTCGGCCAGGCCAAGCGGCAGCAGCTCCGTGTAGAGCGCGGTCACATGCTCGTTGCGGACCCAGGGGATCACCAGGTTCTGGTCTATGGCGATGCGGACCCGCCCGCCGGAATAGCGGCGCAGGATCTGGGCCAGCGCTCGCATCTGCGGCGTGGTAATGTCGCCCAGGCGGAGCTTGATCGTCACCGCGGAGAACCCGGCCTGTTTCTGCCCGGTCACGTTCGTGAGCATCCAGCGGGCATAGACGCCGTTCGGCTTCGCCACCGACGGGATCTGACCCGTGGTAGGAGGCTGCTCGGAATCAGCCGAGGAATGCATGTCGGGATACGGATATTGGGGGAGCTTGTCGCGCTCGGCGAAGACCTCCTGCCGGAACGCGTCGGGACCGAGCCGCTTGACGACGAACTTGATGCGGGCCGTGGCTTTGTTCTTGCGGTCGCCCAAGCGATCATGCACGCGCACGATCGCCTCGCAGGTGCGCAGCAGCTCCGTCGTCGGCGTAAAGGGCTCAAGCAGGATGGCCTGCATGGGCGCGGCGCCCAGCCCGCCGCCGACATAGACTCGAAAGCCGAGGATGCGCTGGCCCCCTTCTTCGCGGATCGCCGCCACCGCGCCGATGTCATGGATGGCGGTCTTGGCATGGTCCGTCGGGCAGCCTTCGAAGGCGATCTTGAACTTGCGCGGCAGCTTCTGGCTCGCCGGGTTGCGCAGGAAATGCCGGGTCGCCGCCTCGGCATGCTTGGTCACGTCGAAGAGCTCAGTCGGGCTGACCCCCGCCAGGTGGCAGGCGGTGACGTTGCGCACGCTGTTGCCGCAGGCCTCCCGCGTGGTCAGGCCCACCGAGGCGGCCTTCGCCATCGCGACGGCGGCTTCCCGGGTGGGGATCCAGTAGAGCTGCATGTCCTGCCGGGTGGTCAGATGGCCGATTTCCTTCGAGTACGTGTGCGCCAGGTCCGCCAGGCACTCCAGTTGCTCGGCGTTGAGCTTGCCCTGGGGGATCTTGATGCGCATCATGTGGAGGTCTTTGACGCCGCGGATGCCGTAGGTGCCCATGTGGAGGCGGCGGGACTTGAACTCATCAGGCGAGAGCTCGCCGAGGAAGTACTGCTCCACGAGCCGCTTGAATTGGGCGATTTCTTCTTGATTGGCCTCCGGCAGTTCCCGGAGGAATTCGTCGAGTCGCTTGTCTGCGAGATTGTCCGCCATCGGTCTAGGGGGGTTGTGTGAGTAGTTTAGCGGAAGACCGGGAGGGCGGTCAACACCTTCTACGCGGTTGCTCGTCGTCGAACCGGACATCCTTGGCATCAGCCACGAGGAGGAACGGCACGCCCCATTGCGACGAGTCATCGAGGCGCCAGGGGTCCTGATGCTCCGCCGGCTGCACGCGCAAGCCCGCCTCGCCCCCGGACACCAGCAGGACGACCCCTTCACCGGAATCGTCCACCTTGCGCCCCAGCGCCGGGCACCTGCTCCCCTGCAGCGTCCAGCCGGTGACCCGATACCACTGGGACGAGCCGTGATGCTCGAGCCGCACCTGGCTCACGCCGCGCGGCGGCTCCAGATCATGGAAGAGGCGAAGCTCGACCGCCTCGCAGTTGGAATTGGGAGGAATCTCGATTGTGATCACGGATGCCCCACATACCTCATCATCTTAGAACGTCCCGTACACTTCGACAATCATCTGGTGGGCCTGGTAGTCGTTATTCCCTGACGAGGCGGCGATGCTGTCCACGAAGTCGTAGTAGTGGTACAGGACCGTCGCCCGGAACCGATCCTTGTCCTTCTCTTTGACCCGGTA
This sequence comes from Candidatus Omnitrophota bacterium, assembly GCA_016206685.1. Classification (GTDB taxonomy): domain Bacteria; phylum Omnitrophota; class Gorgyraeia; order Aquiviventales; family Aquiviventaceae; genus JACQRB01. The sequence goes on from JACQRB010000047.1 coordinate 17,937, forward strand.
CGTCAGGGCGACCTCCGGAATGCCTTGCCGGTGGTGAAACCGCATCGCCTGCCAGCGGCCGCTGGCGGTGACGAGCCGGTAGCCCAGCTCGATGTTGAGATGCTTGATGACCGGCTGGCTGACGAGCAGATTCCAATTCGCCACCGCCTTGTCAATGTCGTTGTCTGCCGTATCCGGGGCGTCTTTCTGAAACACGGCTTGCTCCAGATAGGCGGAGAGCTTTGGCAGGCCGTCGTGGTGCTTGCCGAGGTCGTAGTCGCCTCCGAGACGAGCGACGGTGATGTCGCCCCTCTTGGAGTCGGCCAGCGCAGGAAAGTACGAGTCCCCGAAGATGGTATCGCCCTCGTGCGTATTGGTCTCAATCTGATGAAGGCGATAGAGGATCCCTTTGACGGTGCCATCCAGCACCGGAATCGTCAGGGTGGTCTGCACGCCGTGGAAGTTCGTGGGGTAATGCTCGGTCTTGTGATGTCCCATCAGCTCGTAGTTCTCGCCCAGCCACTGGTACTGGGTGCGCCACTCGCTTTTTGCCGGCCCCAGCAGCCGCAGCCCCCCGACCCAGGCGTTGCCGTTGAGCTGCCCGCTACGGTGATAGGCGCTGTGCGCCCAGGCGCCGTAGAGCGCAAGCCACTTCACGAGCGGATACGACCCATCGAGCGCCCATAACGCTTGGCGTTCACCGGTAATCGAGGGATTGCGCTCGCCTTCGGTGGCGACGTAGGACACGCCGAGATTTCCCTCCAGAATATCGAGGCCCCACCGTGTGCCGACGACATCCCGGTCAATCTCCTGGACCGGCGTCGGCTTGGTCCGCCCCAAGAAGATCTCTCCATGGAGATGCTTGTCTTGAAGGTAAGGAAAATCGATCACCGCATCCGCACCCCGGAGGGGATGCCGCCCGGATTCGAGTTTCCGGTCTTCCTTCTCGAAGAAGCTGGCGTTCGTCACCGGCGGGCGGTAGATGAGGCTGCCCAGCTTCAAGAAGTTGAACTCTTTCCGGGTCAGGTCCAGATCCTTCAGATTCCCGCCCATCACCTGATAGGTCAGGTCCCCGTCAGTGTCCTTGATCCACGCCTGGTGAAAATCGGTCGCGAAGCGCTCCTGCACGACGCGGCCATCCCGGCGCTCAAAGTTGTCCCATGGCAGCTCTTCGCCGTAGACCCGCCCGACCGTGCGGTTGCCGCCGCTGGCGTAGAGCTGCCACAGGAACCCCGCTTCAACGCCCTTGGCCAGGTCTACCGCGAGCCCAAGATGCGCATTCGTGGTAATCGCTTCTCCCTCGGTGAGGGGGTAGTTGGCGTTCGTCGTAATCCCCGCCCCGTTGAAGGTGGACTGCTTGCCGCCCCAGTTCCACTCGAACAGCGACATGTCGTAGGTGTTGGCCAGATTGGGGACGTTGCTGCCTGGACCGGAGAGATCGTTTGTGGCGACAACGGTGTGCGTCTTACTAATGAGGCGGACGTTCGAAAGCCGGCGCACCCATGAGGACCTCGCAGGCGGCGGTTCATCGGGCGATGCCGCCCATCCCGCCCTGCCGCCGGCCAGGAACATGAGCGAGAGGAGGAGGGCACTCCAACGAGCGCGTCGGTGTTGGCTCATCAGCACCTAACGATGAGCCAGCAGGTCAGTCACCGGTGGCCACAGGATGGTGGTCGCCGCCCCGATCAGGATCAACGCGACGACGCCAATCAGCCCCACAGGAAGCTCTCGTTTCTTCCATCTCGCATGCAACAGCGCCCAACTGCCCAGCCAGACCAGCGCCGCCACCGTTTCCTTGCCGGAGTACGGCCCGATGCCCGCCGCGCCGGGCATCCAGCAATTCCCGAGCGTCTGCATCGCCGCGTTGAAGGACGCTGACACCGCGCTCAGCACCTGCGCCAGCGCGAGCGCCAAGACCCCGAGGCTGGCGGAGAGGGTTGCCGCCAGAGCGGCTCCAGAAGGTCGTTCGTGATCTTGCCCTACCGGGATGACTGTAGCCATGGATCCTCCTTACACCGACTTGAGTTTGGTAACCGCGGCGCCCAATCCAAAAGCCACCAGGAAGTAGAAAAAGACCAGCGTTAGCAACACCGCCACCAGCGTGCCCAGATCTCTGCGTCGGAGGACTGTGCCGGCGTACACGACCAAGATGAACGACGCGGCGACGGCCAGGGGCAAGGTGAAGAGTGCCGCGAACTCCTTGAACTCGAAGAAGATTTTGTGCACCTCCGGAGCATGCTCCAGGAAATAGCCCCGAGGACCACCGGAGGCTCGGTAAGGAATATAGACCCAGTTGCCCAGGACGATAGTCAGGAAGGCGACCGTTGCGTTCGCCACGCTCCCCAACTGCAACTCAGCGACACTGCGCGCCTGGCCCGCGAACAGCCGATACCCCTGAAACAAGCCGATGGTGGCCGTCACCATAAACAACCCCGCCACGGTGCCATGCACGGCACCGCGGATCGCCTGGGCACTGTCACCCAACAATCCCTCCATCGGTGCGGTGATCCCCACGATGGCCAGCCCAATCAGACCCAAGACGAGCACGACCACCCACAAGGCTCGGGCTGGTACGACGTCTGAGGACTCGACCTCATGCATACCCACACGACACCTCCTTCCCTTGTCTTTCCGGCGCACACGCGCCGTGGCCGACCACACCTTCCAGTCGTGAGACCGGCTATTGCGTGTCCGCCAGGGCGCGGAGCTTCTCAGGCTGGACGATCGTCGTCTTGCCGCGGACGGAGCGAATGAGCCCTTGTTGGCGAAACCGGCTCAAGGTGCGGATCGCGGTCTCATGCGTCGTGCCCGCGACTTCGGCCAGCTCCTGGCGCGTCAGGGGAATCGTTTGGCCGAATTTCTTCATCAGGCCGACGAGCACCTGCGCCAGCCTCGCTTCAGCCGGCTCATAGATCATGCAGCTTTTATGTTCGACCTGCCGCAGCCGGTCGCAGAACACGCACAGCGTCTCGTGGGTAAACGCCGCGGAGTGCTCCATGGCCTGGTGGAAGGCAGCCAGCGGAATCCGCACCACGACGCTGTCGATCGCCGCCATCGCATCCACGGGATAGGGCTTGCCATCCAGCGCAGGCAGGCAGCAGAACGGCTCGCCGGATTTCATCACGCAGGTCGTCGAGGCCTTCCCATCCGCCAGGAACTTCATCAGATGCACGCGCCCGCTCTTGACGATCCAGACCGCCTCCGCCGGTTGGCCCTCACGGAAGACGGTGTCGCCTTTCTCGTAGCGCTTCTCTTGGGCCGCTTGCGCCAAGCGCCTGCGCTCGCCGGAAGGCAACCGTTTAAAGAGATCGAGGTGATTGAGAAACTGCTCCATGATCAAGGAGAATTGCCGGGCGCGTCGCCCCACGTCCGCTTAAGATAGGCCGCCCGCCCGGAGCCGGTCTTGTACAAATTATAGCGCAGCGGGTTCTTCTTGTAATAATCCTGATGGTAGTCTTCGGCAGGGTAAAACGTCGAGGCGGGGGTGATCTCGGTCACGATCGGGGCGGTGAACTTGCCGGACTTCGCCAGCTGTTGCTTGGAGAGCGCCGCCAGCCGCTGTTGCCCGTCGTCGTGATAGAAAATCGCGCTGCGGTACTGGCTGCCTGTGTCGGCGAATTGCTGATTCGGCGTCGTCGGGTCAATGTTGCGCCAGAACACCTCCAGCAACCGCTCGTAGCTGATCGTTGACGGATCGTAGACCACCTGCACGGACTCGGCGTGCCCGGTCGTCCCGGAGCAGACTGCTTCATAGGTGGGGTTGGCTGTCGTGCCGCCGGTATAGCCCGACGTCACCGACACGACCCCGGCAAGTTGTTCGAAGGGGGCCTCCATGCACCAGAAACACCCGCCCGCAAACGTCGCCGTCTGTGTCGGCTTCCCTGCTGCTTGACGCATGCTCGGCTCCTCGGCATAGACTGTTGCCTGCCCCCCATGTCCCGGCAGGCTACAGGCCACGGCCATCACCACGGCCGATGGAGCCCCCCATCGGCGCAGCCAACCCATCATCACGGTCGGCTCAGCGCCGCGTGGATGAGCAGCGCCGTCCCCAGGATCGCCCCAATCGTCTGATATTCTTTGGCCAACTCCCTCCAGCGCCAGCGCGCGGGCGTCGCCCCAGGCCAAGGACGCAGGCGAGGCCACCATCGGGGAACCGCCAGGCAATAGGCCTCGTAGGCGGGGCCAAAGCGTGCGCGCAAGAACTGCTCCTCGGCGGCGATGATCGGACCATAGATGATCGCCCAGTAGGCCAGACACCCCAGCACCACCCAGGGCGATCCGCTGAGCAGCCCCAAGCCCACCGTCAACAGGAAGCCGCCCAGATAGAGCGGGTTGCGCGTATGCGCGTAAGGACCGCCGGCGACCAGCTGCGAGGCGTGGATGTCGGACGAGCGGCTCTTGCGGCCGATATGGCCCACGCCCCAGATCCGCAAGGCCTCTCCGCTGCCGATCAACACCCAGGCCGCCGAATCCAGGACGAGACGCGGCGGGCTTCCCGCCTGAAGCGGATGGCCGAACCGCACCATCCCCCATGCCCCCAGCGCGATGAAGGGCACCGGGAGGTACTTGCGCTGGCGGAAGAGCCAGGCGTGCCGGCGGCTGACTCGGGAGGAGACGGGGGCGTGAGCGTGGGGGGTCGTCATACGAAGCCGCAAGTATACCACGCTCCCACCTCAGCGACCAGCGAAATACCGCCCATAATTGTCCTTGACTCAGCCGCCTGACTGTGGTAGAGTTTTCGCGTGGTTTTCAGCTTTGAGGTGGGTGAACCCCGCCCCACAGCTTTGCGGCTGTGGTGTCCTGCGGGGGGCGGGATGAGCAAGCCGTGGAGTTGTAAGCTGCTCCGCGGCTTTGTTGCTTTTGAGGCGTGGTCATGCGATGCCTAAGGAAGAGGCGATCGGTGTTGAAGGCTTCGTGGTGGAACGGTTGCCCAATGCCCGCTTTCGGGTCGAGCTGAAGGGCGGGCATCGCGTGCTGGCGTATGTGGCCGGCAAGATCCAGTGGCAGGTCCGGCGGATTTTGGAAGGCGATCGGGTCGGCGTCCTCTTGTCCCCCTATGACCTCAACCAGGGCAGGATTGTGTACTTGGTGAAAACGTAAGGCAACAGTACAGGAAGGAGGTGAAGAGTACAGATGCCGAAAGGTACCGTGAAGTGGTTCAGCGATCAGAAGGGCTACGGGTTTATCAGCCCTGAGGATGGCTCCAAGGACGTGTTCGTCCACCACTCGGCAATTCAGGGCGATGGGTTCAAGTCGCTGCGAGAGGGGGAGACGGTAGAGTTCGAGGTGACCAGTGGTCCGAAAGGCCCGCAGGCCAGCAACGTCGTCAAGGCGGTGTAACGAACACCCCAAAGACTGACTCAGCTTACCGTAGAAAGATAAAGAGGCGTTCCGATGAGGAACGCCTCTTTTTCTTTTGCCGGCCGCTGAATTGCTGAATTACTGGCCGCTACCCTTGCGCTTCGCGAAGCACTCCTTGCAGTACACCGGACGGTCTCCGCTGGGCTTGAAGGGGACTTCGCACTCTTTTTTGCACTCTGCGCAGGTCGCCTTGTGCATCTCCCGTGGTCGCCCGCCGAACCCACCCCCGCCTCCGCCGAACCCACCACCCTGCTGAAACGGCATCGCTCCTCCTGTCTCGTTCACCCCAACCAACTACCCGCTTCCACATCATAGCACCCTCTCCGGCTCAGGGCAAGCTTATCTTCGGATCGCGCCCCCACGCTCCTCCTGCGCAACCCCTTCAACCTCCAGTCGGATACTGCTCCGGACCTGCGGACTAGACCGGCCGATCAAAAATCCAACTCAGCGGACTCCTGGGATGCCTGGCGGACCGGCCCTCGATCCGCTCGGCAAATCGCCGATAATGCGCCCCTAACGCGCACAGATAGTCCTGCGCCGCGGCGCTCTCGCCGGACATTCCCGACAACCCGGCGACGTTCCAGTACTCCACCAGGTGCTCGATGATGTCGGCATAGTCGCGCGCCGTGTAGACGCCGATGCGCTGAGCCACGATCGCAAACCGGTTGAACAAGTCCCGCTCGATCCCGTCAGACATCAACCGCGCCGGCATGGTCACCTGAGCTTTCATCATGTCGGCGAAGGCCATCAGGGTGCCGCCGGCATCCAATTCGAGGAGTTTCTTCACAAAGGACTTGTACGCTTCCTCGTGGCGCGCTTCGTCACCGGCCACCAGATTGCAAATCTTGCCGAGCATGGCCTCGCCGCCTTGATTGGCCATCCGGGCCACATTGCCGTGCGAGATTCTGGTGGCCCGCTCCTGAAACGAGGTATAAATCAAGCCTTTGTAGGGGTCGGCGGCGGTTTTGGGATCAAAGCCGTTCCTGATGAGATGCTGCGTCGTCACTTGGACCGCCCGCATATCCACCCGTCCGGAGAGATAGAGGTACGCATTGAGGAGCTCGCCGTGGCGGTTCTCTTCCGCGGTCCAGCCGCGGATCCACCGCGCCCAGGGGCTGTCACTCGCCCCGGTCTGATCACCGATGCCTCGATAGCGATTGAGCATGCTTTGATACGATGGCAGGGCTTCTTCGGTAATCGTGTCACCCACCAGCACCACGAGGACGTCGTCCGACAAGCCTTGCGCGGCATGCCGAAGGCGCTGGAGAGCCTCGTGCCACTTATCGGCCGTCAAGTCGGGCAGGATGTCGCTCGGCTGCCAACTCTCTCCGACCGGATTGAGCCATGTCAGCTGCTCTTCGACGAACCCCGCCATCGCCTGAATCACGTCTCGATGCGTATCCATGCCGATTTCTCAAGAGGCCTCCTGCGTTATATAGTAGCAGAAAGAGGCCTTGATTCGTCCAGATTTTCACGCGGTCACCCATTTGATGAGCGCGGCAGGGGGCTCGCGTTGCAGCCTGTGACACGACATCTGTTCGTTCATTTCATAAAACGTCGGCGGTTCGTACGTCCACCCGGCTTTCAGGCGCCGGTCTTCCTTTCGCAGCTTCGACCACACCACCCACCCGGCTAACGGGGCCGCCACGCGAGCCTTCAGCCCGACGTCCTGCTTGATCTCGTGTAGCAGCGCGGTGATCTTCTGGAATACCCCAGGGTTCCTCTCCCTGAACCATCTCCGGGCTGCCCAAAGCGTTGCCGGATACGTGACCACCAGGTCTCTCGCCTCCCACGCAAACCGATTGCGGACGCGCTGATCCGGGTGGTGCCGATATCGCCTCCACCCCTTCAGGATCGTCCGTGCGATCCGCAGCACACTGGGGCCGTTGACCTCGAAATCCCGCTGAAACGCCTTCAGAATGAGCTCGGTCTCTTGCCCCCTCTTGATATGAGGATGGCGGTGCCTGAACATGGACTGCCCATGCACGTCCCCCTCCTGATATTCGCCCGGCTCCAACAGCGTCTTGTTGGCC
>JACQRB010000046.1 GCA_016206685.1 Candidatus Omnitrophota bacterium
CTCCAGCGCACCGAGATCCGCGAGGTCGAGGAGCCCTTCGGCAGGGGGCAGAAAGGCTCCTCCGCGAGGCCGCACAAGCAAAACCCGGTGACCTGCGAGCGCGTCGCGGGCTTGAGCCGCTTGCTGCGGGGCTACAGCGTGGCGGGGATGGAGAACGTCGCGCTGTGGCACGAGCGGGACATCACCCACTCGTCGGTGGAGCGCGTGATCCTGCCGGATGCGAGCATCACCCTGGACTACATGCTCCAGACGATGACGTGGGTGATCTCGGGGCTGGTCGTGCACAAGGATCGCATGTCCGAGAACCTCATGCGCACGCAGGGGGTCGTGTTCTCCGGGCAGGTGCTGCTGCGGCTCATGGAGCAGGGGCTCTCACGCACCAAGGCGTATGAGATGGTGCAGCGCCTGGCCCTGCGGGCCTGGCAGGACGGGCGCGATTTTCGCGAGGTGCTCATGACGGATCCCGCCATCCGCCGGCGGTTGCCGGAAAAGGTCCTGCGCGCCTGCGTGGATCCGGCCCGGCACCTGCGCCACGTGAATCGGATTTTCCAACGTGTCGGACTCGGATGACTGGGGGCAGCGGGTCCTGTCGCCTGCGCCATCCCAGCGTCCTCGCGCCGCCGCAGCCTCTCGCGCGTCGTTCGCTGCGGGCGCTGGGAGCCCTGGCTCCGGCGTCACCCGCTGCCCAGCTCGCGTTGCTTGCGGTGGCGTGCCTGCTGGCGACGGGGTGCGTGAAGCGGACGCTGGTGATTCGCTCGGAACCGCCCGGAGCGAGGGTGTTTCTCAACGACCAGCGCGCGGGTACTACTCCGTACACGAAGGAGTTTCTCTGGTACGGCTGGTATCGGGTGACCCTGATCAAGGACGGCTACGACCGGCTGGATGATCGTGCGCTCATCAAGGCGCCCCCGCATCAATGGATCCCGCTGGATTTTATCGCGGAGCTGCTGCCGGTCAAGTTCGAAGACACCCACGAGCTCTCGTACGAGCTGGTGGCGAGCCAACCCATCCCCGAGCCCGCGCCACCCGCGGATCTGGAGGCTCCCCATGCTGAAAGTCGGTGAGAAACTCTACGAAGGCAAGGCCAAGATCCTCTACGCGACGGAAGACCCCAACCTCGTCGTCCAGTATTTCAAGGACGACGCGACCGCCTTCAACGCGCAGAAGCGCGGCACGATCCTGGGTAAGGGGGCGGTGAACAACCAGATTTCCGCGCGGCTGTTCCAATGGCTGGAGCAGGCGGGCATCCCGACGCATTTCGTCCAGCAGCTCTCCGAGCGCGAGATGCTGGTCAAACGGTTGCAGATCATCCCGCTCGAAGTCACGATGCGCAACATCACCGCCGGCGGGATGTCGCGGATGCTGGGGATTGATGAGGGCCTCGTGCTCGAGCCGCCGGTCTTTGAGTGGCACTACAAAAGCGACGCGCTGGGCGATCCGCTCATCAACGACGATCACATCCTGGCGCTGGCGCTGGCGACGGCGCAGGAGCTGGAGACGATCCGCCGCCTCTCGTCCAAAGTCAACGACACGCTGAAAACCTATTTCGCCGCGCGCCGCATTGACCTGGTTGACTTCAAGCTGGAATTCGGGCGGCATCCCGCCGATTCCTCCAGGCTGGGGGCGGGCAGGCAAGGGCAGCTCCTGCTCGGTGATGAGATCTCGCCGGACACCTGCCGGTTCTGGGAGCAGGGGACCAAGAAGAAGCTGGACAAGGACCGCTTCCGCCGGGATCTGGGCGACGTCGAAGCCGCCTATCAGGAGATGCTCAAGCGGGTGGTGGGATGATTGCGAAAGTCTGCGTGACGCTGAAGCCGAGCATCCTGGATCCTCAGGGCAAGACCGTCAAAAGCGCGCTGGAGTCGCTGGGCTTCAAGGGCATCAAGGACGTGCGCATGGGCAAATACATCGAGCTGCACCTCAACCACGCCAAGGCCGCCTCCGCCAAGAAGGACGTGGAGCGGATGTGCCAGAAGCTGCTGGCGAATCCCGTGATCGAGGCGTATCGGATTGAAATCCGACGATAACCAGGACACGATGAAATTCGGCGTCGTCGTGTTTCCAGGCTCCAACTGCGACGAGGACTGCGTCCACGTCCTGAAAGACGTCCTCAATCAGGAGGTCGTCTCCCTGTGGCATCAGGACACGGCCCTGCAGGATTGCGAGTGCGTGGTGCTGCCCGGCGGCTTCAGCTACGGGGATTATCTGCGCACCGGCGCGATCGCGCGCTTCTCGCCGATCATGCAGACGGTCACTTCGTTTGCGAAGGACGGCGGGCTGGTGCTGGGCATCTGCAACGGCTTCCAGATCCTGTTGGAGGCCGGGCTGCTGCCCGGGGCCATGCTGCGCAACAGAGGGCTGCGCTTCATCTGCCGCTACGTGACCTTGCGCGTCGAGCGCACCGACACGGCCTTCACCAACCGCTTTCAGCCGGGGCAGGTCGCGCGCATGCCCATCGCGCACAACGAGGGCAACTACACCGCGGATCGCGCGACGTTGAAGCAGTTGCGCCAACAGGGGCAAGTGCTGTTTCGCTACTGCGACGCCGACGGCCAGCCTAGCGAGGCGGCCAACCCCAACGGCTCGACCGATTCCATCGCGGGCCTGTGCAACGAGGCCGGCAACGTCATGGGGCTCATGCCGCATCCCGAGCGCGCCTCCGAGCCGGAATTGGGCTCGATGGACGGCCGCCTGGTGTTTGAGTCACTCATCGAGGCGCATTGCCATGTCTGATGCAGTGCTGAGCGCGCCTCGAAGGGGCAGGGGGCAGGAGACAGGGGGCAAGGGTCTTGTTCCCACGCCCCGTGCCCCAAGCCCCGCGCCCCACCAAAACACCCCAACCCACGTCA
>JACQRB010000008.1 GCA_016206685.1 Candidatus Omnitrophota bacterium
GTGCCACAGCATGTCAGGGCATTCAAAGTGGGCCGGCATCAAGCACAAGAAAGCCATCGTCGATGCCCAGCGGGGCAAGGCGTTTAGCAAGGTCGTGCGCGAGATCACCCAGGCCGCCAAGCTGGGCGGCGGCTCAGCCGACGGCAACCCTCGATTGCGCCTGGCGATCAGCAAGGCGCGCGAAGTGAACCTGCCCAAAGACAAAATCGAACAAGCCATCAAGAAGGGCACGGGAGAGCTGCCCGGGGTGTCCTACGAGGAGATGGTGCTGGAGGGCTACGGCCCCGGGGGCGCGGCGATCCTCGTGCAGGCCCTGTCGGACAACAAAAACCGCACGACCGCGGAGCTGCGCAACATCTTTACCAGCCACAACGGCAACGTGGCCGGGGCGGGCAGCGTGTCCTGGCAGTTTCAGAAGAAAGGCGTCGTGCTGGTCAACACGAAGCTGATTGACGAGGACCGCTTGATGAGCCTGGTGTTGGACGCCGGCGCCGACGACCTGACCCGGGATGGCGACGTCTACACCATCACGACGGATCCGCAGCACCTGGAGCGCGTGAAAGAGGCGTTGGCCGCGCAGGCTCTTGCGTGGGATTCCGCCGACTTGACGCTCGTCGCCTCCTCTTCCGTCCGGGTGGACAGCCCTGCGCACGCGAAGCAGCTGTTGACGCTGCTGGACAAGCTCGAGGAGCACGACGACGTCCAGCACGTGTACGCCAACTTCGATATTCCGGACGCCATTCTCGCGGAGCACGCCGCGGCCTGATGAGGATCCTCGGCATTGACCCCGGCTTGCATGCGACGGGCTACGGGGTCATCAGCGCCTCCTCGGAGGGCCTGCGCCTCATCAGCGCCGGCGCGATTCATCCTTCCTCGCCTCGCGTGCCGCTCGGCAGGCGGCTGCAGGAGTTGTACGACGGGCTGCGCGAGGTCATCGCGACGTCCCAGCCGCAGGCGCTGGCGCTGGAGTCCGTCTACACCCACCATGCCTACCTCACGACGGCGGCGTTGATGGCGCATGCGCGCGGCGTGATCTGTTTGCTCGGCGCCCAGCAGGGGCTGCCGCTTGCCGAGTACCTGCCGACGCGCGTGAAAAAGGCGCTGACGGGCCAGGGACACGCCTCGAAGGAGCAGGTGGCGCGCGCCGTGGGGATGTGGCTCAACGTGGACGCGAGCGCCTGGGCCTCGGACGTGACCGATGCGCTGGCGCTGGCGATCACCTATGCGCAGATCAGCAAGGTCCACGCCGCGATGCCGGTGTTGGCGCACAGGCGCGCGCGTCGTCGCCAACGAGCGGCGTTCTCGCCGGTGAGCGGATGATCCCACCACCTGCTGGGTTTCGCCAACCAATCTGTCAACAACCGCTGAAGGCGAAACGTCCCGCCATGGCGGGACGGCCTTCGGCCAACCGGCAGGTGGTGGGATGATCTGCCGGCTCCGCGGCGTGATTCGCGAACAGACGGAGAACGGCGTGGTTCTCGACGTCCACGGCGTGTCCTACCAGGTATGGGTGCCTCCTTCCATTCTGCAAGGTCTCGTGAATCACATCAACCCGGACGGCGAGGTGGAGCTGGTGACGTTCCACTATCAGCAGCTCGAAGTGGGCCGGGGGGTGCCGATCCTCATCGGATTCGCCAACGCGATTGAGCGGGAGTTTTTTGAGCGGTTCATCACCGTCTCCGGCATCGGGCCCAAAGCCGCCCTCAGGGCGTTGACGCAGCCGATCCCCGTCATCGCGCAGGCCATCGACGAGGGCGACGCGGCGCTCCTGAAGTCGCTGCCCGGCATCGGCGAGCAGCGCGCGAAGGAGATCGTCGCCAAGCTGCAGGGCAAGGTGGGCAAATTCGCGCTGATCCAGGCCCGCGCCCCGACCGGGTCGGGGTCCTCGGCGGCCGGGGATGCGCAGACCACGCTTGAAGAGGAAGCCGTTGCCGTGCTGCTGCAACTGGAGTACAAGAAGCCTGAAGCCAGGGACATGGTGAAGGCCGCGCTGAGGCGCAATCCGAATCTGAAGACGGCCGAGGAGGTGTTGAACGAAGTCTATCGCCAACGCCTCCATGAGCAGCAGCCGGTGTCCTGATGCCCAACCGCACGACTCGCCACCCTGTCCGGGTTTCGCCTCCGGCCGTTGCCGCAGATCGGCCGGTCCCGGAGACGGACGAAGACCAGGTCCTCAACCTCAGCCTGCGGCCCAAGCGGTTTGAGGAGTTCGTGGGCCAGCAGGCGGTGGTGGAGAACCTGCACGTGGCCATCCAGGCCGCCAAGCGCCGGGGAGAGCCGCTGGAGCATGTGCTGCTGGCGGGCCCGCCGGGGCTCGGCAAGACCAGCATCGCGCACATCGTCGCCAACGAAATGGGCGCGAAGATCACCGCGACCAGCGGGCCGGCCATCGAGCGTGCCGGGGATCTCATCGGCATCCTCACCAATTTGGGACGCGGCGACATCCTCTTTATTGATGAGATTCACCGGCTCTCCAAGGTGGTCGAGGAGTTCCGTATCCGGCGATGGAGAGCTACGAGATCGATTTTGTCGTCGACAAGGGCCCCTACGCGAAGACGATCAAGTTCCGCTTGAAGCGCTTCACGCTCATCGGCGCGACGACGCGCGCGGGGCAGCTGTCGAATCCGTTGCGCAGCCGCTTCGGCATGGTGTATCATCTGGAGTTCTATCAGCCCAAGGA
>JACQRB010000048.1 GCA_016206685.1 Candidatus Omnitrophota bacterium
ACGTGGAGGAGATGACCTCGCCCTTGACCGAGCGCTGCATGTCCGTCACCTCTTCGGGACGCTCATCAATCAGCAGCACGATCAGCACCGCCTCCGGCGTGTTGGTCGTGATGGCGTTGGCGATCTTCTGCAACAGCACCGTCTTGCCGCTGTAGGGCGGGGCCACGATCAGCCCGCGCTGGCCCTTGCCGATGGGGGTGAGCAGATCCATGATGCGGGTCGAGATCTCCGAGGGGACGGTCTCCAGGGTCAGCCGTTGGTTGGGGTAGATGGGCGTGAGGTTATCGAAGAGCACCTTGTCCTTGGCCTCCTCGGGATTCTCGAAGTTGACCGCCTCGACTTTCAGCAGCGCGAAATACCGTTCCCCTTCCTTGGGCGGACGGACCTGCCCGCTGACGGTGTCGCCGGTGCGCAGATCGAACTTGCGGATCTGCGAGGGGGAGACGTAGATGTCATCGGGACAGGGCAGGTAGTTGTAGTTGGGCGAGCGCAGGAACCCAAACCCGTCCGGAAGGATTTCCAGGACCCCCGCGGAGAAGATGAGTCCCTCCTTCTCGGTCTGCGCCTGGAGGATCTTGAAGATCAGATCCTGCTTCTTCAGGCCCGAGAGCCCGTTGACCCCCAGATCCCGGGCCGCCTTGTTCAGCTCGGAGATTTTCAGGTCTTTGAGGGCGGCCAGATCTAAGCGCGCCGTCTGCGTGTGGTTCCCAGCAGTTGATTCCATAGCTGTCTCACCTGCCTCCTGGTTTGCTCCAACCCGTCTGCATTATCCACCACGTCATCCGCCTTCGCGGCTTTCCGCCCCACGTCCCACTGCGCGGCGAGGCGCTCGCTGATCTGCGCCTCGGACATTCCCCGCCCCGCCAACCGCTTCCGCTGAATCTCGGGCGGGGCCGTCACCACCACGACCCTGTCCACCAGCGACTCCGACCCGGTCTCCATCAAGAGCGGCACATCCAGCACCACCGCGTTGACCCGGTCCCGATTGCGCCCACGGCGCAATCGGGACAGGCGATGCAGTTGTTGCTTGATGTGCCGGATGACGTGCGGATGCACAATCGCTTCCAGCTCGCGGCGGGCCTGGGTATCGCGAAACACCCGCTGCGCCAAGCGCGTGCGGTTAATCGTCTCATCCTCGTTGAGGATCTCCCGTCCGAACGTCCGCACCAGCGCCCGCCAGGCCAGGCGCTTGGGTTCCATGACCGCGTGCGCGACCTTGTCGGCGTCAATCACCGTCGCCCCCAGCTCGCCGAACATCTTCGCCACGGTGCTCTTGCCCGTGCCCAGGCCCCCCGTGACGCCCAGGACAATCATACAGGTTCGAGGTCCAGCCAGTTGGGACCGCTCTTGACGACGACGCGAAGCGGCACGACCAACTCCACCGCGCGCTCCATCACGTCTCGCACGAGCGCCACCACGGTTTCCTGCTCCCCGGGAGGGACTTCAAAGACGAGCTCGTCATGCACCTGCAGGATCATGCGGCTCGCCAGGCGGCGGCGGCGAAACGCCTCGGCCAGGCGCACCATCGCCAATTTGATCAGATCCGCCGCGGTGCCTTGGATCGGGGCATTGACCGCCATGCGCTCGCCGAACTGCCGCACGACCGGATCGGGGCTGTTGACCTCCGGGATCAACCGGCGGCGGCCCAGCAGGGTCTGCACGTAGCCGTCTTGCCGGGCCCGGTGGATGTGCTCATCCAGACACGCGCGCACCCGAGGATAGCGGGCGAAGTAGGCGGCGATGAAGGCGGCGGCCTCCTCGTGCGGGATCCCCAATTCCTTCGAGAGGCCGTGGGCGCTCATCCCGTAGATGATCCCGAAGTTGACCGCTTTCATGGCGCTGCGCATCTCGGGCGTGACGTCCTCCTCCGGCACGCCGTAGATGAGCGAGGCGGTGTGGCGGTGGATGTCGCGGTCCTGTCGGAACACGTCGAGCAGCGCCGGGTCATTCGACAGGTGCGCCAGGATGCGCAGCTCGATCTGGGAATAATCCGCCGCCACCAGGACCCACCCCGGCTCTCCGGGGATGAAGGCTTGGCGAATCTGCCGGCCCAGCTCGGTCTTGATGGGGATGTTTTGAAGATTCGGCTCGCTTGACGACAGCCGCCCCGTCGCCGTCCCGGCCTGATTGAAGGAGGAGTGCAAGCGGTTGGTGGCGGGATCCAGCAATTGCGGGAGCGCGTCCAGATAGGTCGAGACGAGCTTGGTCAATTCCCGGTACTCGATGAGCTTCTGCGGCAGGGGATGCCGGTCCGCCAGCTGACGGAGCACCTCGCTGTCCGTCGAGGGGCCGGTCTTGGTCCGTTTCACCACGGGCAGCTTGAGCCGCCCGAACAACACCTCGGCCAGTTGCTTGGGCGAGTTGAGATTGAACTCGGTGCCTGCGAGGCGGTAAATCTCCTCGGAGAGCGTGTGGAGCTGGGCGTGCATCCGAGCGCGCAGGGACCCCAGCAGCCCCCGGTCAACGGCCACCCCCGCCGATTCCATGTCGGCCAGCACGTGCACCAGCGGCAGCTCCAGATCCTCGTAGAGCCGCTCGAGCTGCGCGCGACGCAGCTCCTCACGCAGCCGCTTCGCCAGCGGCAGGATGGCGCAGGCGTGGCTGGCAATGGTCTCCAATGACGCCACCGCCCCCAGCCGCCATTCGAGCCATTCCTCGGCGGTGTCTTGCAACGTCGGGCTCGATCTGGCGGGGTTGAGCAGATATGCCGCGATCATCGTGTCATCGGTGAGACCCTGCATGTCTTTGCCCAGGACGTTGAGCCATCGCAACGCGGCCTTCAGATCATGCCCAAGTTTTGGACGGGTCGCACGGGCCAGCCACTGCCACAGCGGCTCCAGGGAAGCGTTCGAAGAGCCGAGGTGTTCCAGAGGAAGCAGCCACGCTTCGTTCGAGTTCCACGCCAGCGCCAGGACCGTCGTCCCGGAGGCGCGATCATGATGACTCCACACCGCGGCAGGATCCGGTGAGGCGAACCAGCCGGACAATGCCGTGAAACTCGAGGCATCGCGCACCACATGCGCGCGGACCTGCCGGCGCGCGTCAGCCGGCGCCTGGGCATCCAGCTCGGCGAGCAAGCGTTTAAAGTCCAACATCCGAAAGAGCTTGCGCAGCGCGGTCCAGTCCGGCTCGCACACCGCCAAGTCGCTCAACCGGGCCTCGATGGGAACCTGGTCGTCAATCCGCGCCAACTCCCGCGCCAGCTCGACCTGCTCGCGGTGCTGCGCCAGGGTCACGCGCTGGCTGGCGCTCTTGAGGTCATCCAGATGCTCGTACACCCCTTCCACGCTGCCGAACTGGCGCAACAGCTCGGAGGCGGTCTTTTCCCCGATCCCCGGCACGCCGGGGATGTTGTCGATCGCATCCCCCATCAGGGCCATCAAGTCAACCATGCGCTCCGGCGGGACCCCATAGCGCGCCTGCACGGCGCCGGCATCGAGCACGACATGGTCTTTATGGGGGTTGTACACTTTAATCCGCGGCCCGACCAGCTGCAGGGCGTCCTTATCCCCAGTCACCAACAACACCTCGCACGCGGCCGCGATGCGCCGCGCGAGCGTGGCCAGCAGGTCTTCGGCCTCATAGCCTTCCAACTGAAACACCGGAATCCGGTACGCCGCCAGGAGCTCTTTGACGAGCGGCAACTGCGCGATCAACGGATCGGGCATGGGCTTGCGCTGGATCTTGTAGTCAGGGAAGCGCTCGTGGCGAAAGGTCGGTTTGCCCGCGTCAAACGCCACCGCCAGGTACGCCGGCTGCTTGGCCTTGCGCAGGGCGCCCAGCATCATCGCAAACCCGTACACCGCGTTCGTCGGCCGCCCGTCCGAGGCGGACAAGACGCGAATCGCGTAGAACGCCCGGTAGCAGAAGGCCGTGCCATCGATGAGAAACGCCTGGGGCATGTTGACCGGGATCGCGACGGATGATCCCGACCCTGGATTGGCACGCTATGAGAACTCGCGGTTGACGGTGGTTCGACTCGAGGGAAACGCGGTGGCCGTGTGAAGGACTACCACCGTCCGAATAGCTCAGTCGTCGCCTGAAATTCCTTCACGCTCTGCTCGTGCGCTTTCAGTTCTTGCTGGACGACGTGCCGGCGCGTGTAGATTTTGCCTTTCAAGCCTGGATACGATTCCAAGACCCCCAGCGCGGCCAGCCGTTCTTCCGCGCGCGCGGTCCAGGCCTCCTCGGGATCCCCAAGCTGGTAGCGCTTGAGCCAGTGGAAAATGGCTTTTTCTCTCTCGCCCAATCGCTCATGCGCCATCGCCAGATTGGAGTGCGCTTCCAGGTAATTGGGGTCTATCGCCAACGCCCGCTCGTAGGCGAGCTTGGCGTCCTCCAGCCGTCCCATCCCCTCCAAGAGGACCCCCGCGTCGTTCAGGGGCGTGGGGTAGGATGGATCCAGCGCCGCGGCCTTTTGGTAGGCTGCCAGGGCGCCTTCCCTATCGCCTTGCTGCTGCCGCTCATAGCCTGCCAAACGATAGGCCACGGCTTCCTCACGAAAGCTGCTGCTGAAGGTGACCGTGTGTGGGAAACTGATGAGGCAGGTTAGCGTCCCTACAGCAAGCCACCACTGCGCTCTGCTGCTCATTCCCTTGCACTGTAGCATGTTTCGGCTGGGCCTGTCAAGGCCGTTCGCGGAGCCGCCGCCGGAGCATCAAGCCGTCACATAGAGGTAGTGACTGACGCGCGTGGTTCGGTTGATGACCCGATGCCGGACGCCGGACGGGATGAACGCGCACTGCCCCGCACGAACCGTCGTCGCCTGCGTCCGCCCGCGTCCATTCCGGTATTCCACCCGCACCGAGCCGGCCAATGCGACCAGGAGCTCTTCGCGCCTGGCGGTGGAGTGCCAGTCCATCACGCCATGAGGCGGTAAGCGCACCGACCGGCCTCGTAACCGCTTGGCGGTCTTGGGAAGGAGCTTGCCGGTCCGCGCGTACGAACGCCGCTCAACGCCCCGTGCGCGCATTGATGATATGGGCCAGATAGCCGGCGCCAAACCCGTTGTCGATATTGACCACGCCGATCCCCGGCACGCAGCTGTTGAGCATAGTGAGCAGCGGTCCCACGC
>JACQRB010000049.1 GCA_016206685.1 Candidatus Omnitrophota bacterium
AGCGGCGGGCCTGCTCAAACAGATCCCGCACGCGGCTGGCTCCGACCCCGACGAACATCTCCACGAAATCCGAGCCGCTGATGCTGAAAAACGGGACGTTGGCTTCGCCGGCGACCGCCTTCGCCAGCAGGGTCTTGCCGGTGCCGGGCAGCCCCACGAGCAGGACCCCCTTGGGGATCTTGCCGCCGAGCCGTTGAAACCGCTTGGGGTCTTTCAGGAATTCGATGATCTCGAGCAGCTCGTCCTTGGCCTCCTCGATGCCGGCGACGTCCTCAAACGTCACGCGGCTCTTGGGCTCCGAGGAAACCAGCCGCGCGCGGCTCTTGCCGAATGCGAGCAGCCGCCCGCCGCCCTGGGAGGAGCGCATGACAAACCACATGATCCCAAACAAAATGATCCACGGCGAGAGGGCCATGAGGATGGCGAAGAAGCCGGCTTGGGGCGGTTGGATCTCGAACTGCGGCACGTTGGTGCGCAAGAGGCGCAGCATCTCATCATCCGAAGGCGGCATGAAGACGTAGAAGTGGCTGCCGTCGGCGAACCGGCCTTCAACCCGCCCATCCACCAGCCGGGCCTCGTCGATTTTTTTGGTCGTGGGATTGTCTTCCAGCAGCCGGTAGAGCTCGCTATAGCTGATCTGACGGTGCCACTGCGTGGCGTAGTGCGAGACCATCCGCATCGCCGCCACGAGGGCCAGGCTGGCCAGAAACAGCCACAGCCACCGCGGACGCTGAGGACGTGGCAACGTGGTCATGGGGAGTCCCTCATGATGTGCATAAGCCCTTTAGTATACCGCGACTCGCCTGGAGAGGCAAGGTGCGCCGACGATTACGCGCAGCGCCGGATGAGCACCTGATCCGACAGTCGCTTGAGGCTCACCGATCCAGGCAAATCCAGGCGGGTCCCGACTGGACGCTGGGTAAACAGCCGCTCGATCTCCACCCAGTGACGGAATTCGAATCCCGTCAGGTCCCCCTGCACCTGTTGGATCGCCAAGCGAATGAGCTGACGCTGGAGCGCCTTGGGCTGGCTCAGGAACCGTGGCTGATGAATCGCCAGATGGCCGTTCTGAGGCTTGACCACGCGCTTCCAATAGCGTTGAGCCGCCTCTGAGAGGAAGCCGGCGTCGGTCCGGCACTGTTCCGCCAATTGATTCAGCAGCAGCTTGAGCTGCGGATTGTACTCGCGTTCCAGCAAGGGCAGCAGCTCGTGGCGGATCCGATTGCGCAGAAACCTGGGATCCCGGTTGGTGGCATCCTGGCGGAATGGCAGGCGATGCTGCCGCAGATACCCAAGCACCTCCCCGCGCCACACCCCTAACAGCGGGCGGATGACCGTCACCCCACCACCTGCTGCTGCCCGAAGGGCTTGCGCCTTCGGCGCAAATCCGCCTCCGGCGGATGCGGCAGGTGGTGGGGTCACGTCGCCAAGTGAGCGGGTCATCGGGATGCCGGCCAGCCCGGTGATCCCTGCGCCGCGCAGCAGGCGCATCAGCACCGTCTCCGCCTGGTCATCGGCGGTATGCGCCAGCGCCAGGCGCGTGGCTGCCTGCGCTGTGGCGATCTCCTGAAACGCCGCATAGCGAACCCGACGCGCCCGATCTTCAAGAGACAGTCCCCGCGCCTCCGACTCGTGGCGGACATCCCGCCTGACGATGGTCGCAGGCAAGCCAAACCGGCGCGCCAGGCCGGCCACAAATTCGGCGTCGTCCTGAGAGTCCGGCCGCAACTGATGATCCACGTGGACGACGGCAAGCCGGATGCGCACGTCATCCTTGAGGCCCGCCAGCAGATGCAGCAAGGCCACGGAGTCCGGGCCTCCTGAGACGCCGATGAGGACCCGATCGCCGCGCGCCAGCAACCGATGCGCCTGGATGGCCTCGCGCACGCGCTCGTGGAGCCCCGGCAGCGCCTTAGCCATGCTCAGCTACCCGCTTCATGGCCTCTTCCAGCACGCGGCGCACGTCCCGGTCGCGCTCGCGCCGCCAGCGAAGACGGATCGCCTCCCGAGCCTCCGGGCGGTCAACGCGGCTGACCGCATCAACCAGGGCCATGCGCACCTCCCGGTTTCGGTCCCGCAGCTTCCCGATAAACGCCGGCAGGATGGCCGGGTCCTGAAGTGGCTCCAACGCCAGCACCGCCGCCACCCGCACGCGCGGATTGCGCTCGCGCTTGAGCCGCTCAAGGAGCGTGGGAACGGCCGCAACGCCCTCGATCGCCGCCAGCGCCCGGATGCTGAAGGCCCGCGTGTCCGGATCTCGATTGTCCAGATACCGTCGAACGATCGGCGCCGTGGCGGGCTCCCGCAGCGCCTCCAATTCTATGAAGGCGGACTGCCGCGTATAGGCGTCCTTGGCTTCAAGCTGCTTGAGCAGCCGGGTGGCCTCCGGGCTGGGCGCGCCGGGGTTCTCTTGCGCCACGCCGGCAGGAAGGCTCACCACCAGACCAAGGACGCACAGCCCCGCAAACGCGAGGAGCCGTGACAGGTTTCTGACGGCCGGCCAATGCGGTGTCGCGCTCATGCTTCGCGCGCCGGTGAGCGCGCCCGCCTGGTCCTGGCGGAACGCCGGCGCAAATATTCCTGGCGGATCACGGCGTTGAGTTTGTCCAACTGCCGCTCGATCTCGGCAAACGCCTCGCGGATGGTCGTCCCCGCCTGGCGGCTTTCCTCATGGGCCGCCACCGTATGCCCGGGCACATGGCAGGTGACGGCGGTCCGATACAAGGCATGCGCGCCGTTTTCCTCGAAGACGACGTGCAAGGACACCGCCTCCTCGGGAAAGTGCCGCAGCTTGTCCTCCAAGCGCCCGCTGAGATCTTCGATCAACCCTCGCACCTGGGCCTTCGGCCCCACATGCTTCAGTTCGATGAACCGTTTCATGACACCCCGATCCTCCCCTATCTCGGAAAGGCCTCCCGCAGGCCGCCGTCAACCGTCAGGATGCATCCGGTCGTCTTCGCGGCGCGGCGCGAGACCAGAAACCCGACGGCTTCGGCCACATCCTCCGGCAGCACGCGGGCCTTCAAGAGATTGCGCTGCCGGTAGTACGCTTCCAGCGCGCTGGGGCGCAACCGGTAGGTCCGCGCGCGGGCCGGGCCGATCGTCCGCCAGAGCCCGGAGCCGTCGAACACCCCGTCGGGATTCACGATGTTGACCCGAATGCCGAACTCGCCGTTCTCGATCGCCAAGACCCGCGCCAACTGCGTCTCGGCGGCTTTCGCGGCGCTATAGGCCCCGAAGTCCTTCCCGGGGGCCGTCACGTTCTTGGAGGCGATGAACACCAGCGTCCCCCCCAGCCCCTGAGCGCGCAGCCACCGGACCGCCGCCCTCGCGACCAGAAAGTGCCCCGTGGCGTTCACGGCAAAGCTGCGCTCCCAGTCAGCCAAACGGAGCCGCTCGATGGAGGCGACCATCGCCACGCCGGCATTCGACACCAGAAAATCCAACCCGCCGAACGCCCGCAGCGCGGCCTCGAACGCCCGTTCAATGCTGCGCTCATCGGTCACATCCATCGCGATCCCGAGCGCCCGGCGGCGGCCCGCACGGCGATTGAGCCCTTCCGCCAAGTCCTCCACCGCACGCCGCTCAAGATCCGTCACGACCACGCACGCCCCGGCGTCAACCAGCTTCTCGGCGATGCTGCGCCCGATGCCGCCGGCGGCGCCGGTAATCAGGCCGATCTCACGGGCCAGCTCAGACTCCGACGGGGCCAAGGAGAGCTTGTACAACTCGAGCGGCCAGTACTCCACCCCAAACGCCTCCCGTTCGGAGACCGAGGTGTAGCGACCGACGGTGGAGGCATCGCGCATGATCGCCATCGCGTGCGTGTAGATCTTCGCCACCATGTCGGCTTCGGTGCCGTCTTTTCCCGTCGTGAGCATCCCCATCCCGGGAATCAACAGCACGCGAGGGTACGGGTCCGCCATGGTCTGTCCGGACCGATGATGTTTCTTAAAATACCGTCGGTGGATACCGGCGTACTGCTCCAACTGCCTGACGATCGCCTGAGGTGACAGCCCGTCGGCTGAGCGATCTCTGCCCAGCTCCACCACGAAAGGCAGGCGCTTGGTCCTGAGCATATGGTCCGGCGTCGCTGGTCCCGTGCGCGCCACCTGAGGCATGCGGGCGGCATTCACGAACGCCAAGACCTCCGGCGCATCCACATAGGTCAGGCAGACCTTGCGATGCCGGCTCAGCGTGCGCCGCATCGCCGGCAACCACCGGCGCAAGAGCGTCATCCGCTCTTCGGCTCGGAGCGTCTTCCAGCGCGGCACGGACCAGAGGCGGCGCCGTCGTTGCTTGGCGAGAAACCGATCAGCCCGTGAGACATACTGGACCGTCCGTCGATAGCTGGTGCTGCCATCCGGACCCCAGGTAATCAATCCATGTTTCTCCAGAACAGCCCCGTGAGCGGTTGGCTGTCGTTGATAGGCCTCATACACCCATTTGGAGAGCTCAAACCCTGGTTGAAGATACGGAACCCAGAGCAGGTGATCTCCCAGGACCCGGCGCACGAGCCGCTGTCCTTGGTGCGTATTCGCCAACGCCAGGATCACATCGGCGTGCGTGTGGTCAATATCAGCTTCCGGGATCAGCGCGTGCAAGAGAGTTTCTACGGAGGGCCGAGGGGCTTTGGGGTCCAGGAGACATCGCTCCAGAAACGCGACCATCTCCTCATCGTGCATGGATCGCCGCTGGACAAGAGAGCGCAAAGGCTCCAGGCGAAGCGGCGAGAAGTGGCGCGCCTCACAGCCCTTCAGGTTCACGCCGCTTCCCTTCACCCAGAGCACGTCCTGGGGGCGGCCGAGCAGATCACGCTGCCGACACTTGGTGGAGGTGTTGCCCCCACCGAAGAGTCCGAGGCTCTCCTGTGCGCCGATCAGGCGGGACCGATAGACCAGGCGTTCGACCGGACCCGGCCGTCTCGTAGCAGCGTCTTGCCAGTGATTCCGCATTGAAAATATTATCGCAACGTAAATGAATGCGCCTGGCAGGAGTCGGCGCCCTTCGTTCGCTTCGCTCACTTCGGGTCGGCCACCCGCCCCGCCAAGTGGTGGTCGCTGCTCCTGTTCGTCGCAGCTCCTTCCATCAAAGAAGGCGGGGCTCCCTTCGACTCCTGCTCGAAGGGGAAAGAACATGCGCCTGGCAGGAGTCGAACCTGCAACGCAGGGCTTAGGACGCCCCCGCTCTATCCAATTTGAGCTACAGGCGCGGAACTACTGCGAGTGGGGTGCCTGAGCGGGCTTCTCAGCTGCGAGATGGGCCCGGAGCTTGCGCATCGCGGCCACCTCGATCTGGCGCACGCGCTCACGCGTAATGCCGAAAAACTTGGCCGTCTCGCCCAGCGTACGGCTGATCCCGTCCTCGAGGCCGTACCGGAGGCTCAAGACCCGTCGCTCGCGTTCATTCATGTGTTTGAGGAGCACGTCAATGCGCTCATGCTGCAGGAAGCGGGTGATCTCATCCTGGGGGGAAGGGTTCGTCTCATCCTGGAGCAGATCGATCATCTCCGTCTCCCCTTCCTCGCCGACCGGCGTTTCCAACGAGGCGGTCTGAGAGGCGATCACGAGCTCCTGCAGCCGCTCGACGCGCTGACGCGGCAGCCGCATGCGCCTGGCCAGCTCTTTGGCGCTCGGCTTACGGCTGAGTTTCTGCGTCAATTCTTCGGTGACCCGCTTGAATTTCGAGAGCAGCTCCGTCATGTACACGGGGATGCGCACCGTCTTGCCCTGATTGGCGATGGCGCGGGTGATGTATTGGCGGATCCACCAGGCGGCGTAGGTGGAAAAGCGAAACCCTTTGCGCGGGTTATACTTCATCACGGCCTTCATCAGGCCGAGGTTGCCTTCCTCAATGAGGTCCAGGAGGGGCACCCCAAGGTGGGAATAGCGCTTGGCGATGTTGATCACCAGCCGCAGGTTCGCCAGGATCATCTGGCGCTTAGCCTTGGTATCGCCGCGCCTGATCCGCGTGGCCAGCTCGATCTCCTGCTTGGCGGTCAGCAGGGGGATCGCCTTGATGTCTTTGAGGTAGGCGCGGATCGGCTCCATTCACTTCTTGTGATCGCGGAGGACGGCGTGCGCAGCGGCCAACCGGGCGACCGGCACCCGGTAGGGCGAGCACGAGACGTAATCCAGCCCCGCGCGGTGGCAGAACTCGATGGACGAGGGCTCCCCGCCGTGCTCGCCGCAGATGCCGACCTTGAGGGCTTTGCGCGCGCTGCGCCCTTTCTCGACGGCAAGGCGGATGAGCGAGCCCACCCCGACCTGGTCCAACTTGACGAAAGGATCCACCTCGAGAATCCCGGCGTCGAGATAGTGCGGGAGGAACTTCCCGATGTCGTCGCGGGAGAAGCCGAACGTCATCTGCGTCAGGTCATTGGTGCCGAAGCTGAAGAACTCCGCCTCTTTCGCAATGGTCTCCGCCACCAGGGCCGCGCGCGGCACCTCGATCATCGTCCCGACTGTATAGCTGACCGTCACCTTGTAGCGCCGCATGGTTTCCTGCGCCACCTGGTCAATGACCTGCTTGGTCACGTGAAACTCCTGCGAATGCCCGACGAGCGGCACCATCACTTCCGGCAGGACGTCCACCCCGGCCTTCACCAACTCGCAGGCCGCTTCGAAGATCGCCCGCGCCTGCATCTCGTTGATCTCCGGATACGTGATCCCCAGGCGGCAGCCGCGGTGACCCAGCATCGGGTTGACCTCCCGCAACCGCTCCACCGTATCCTGCAGCGCCCCCTCCGGAATGCCGAGCTGCTTGGACACCCGGCTGACATCGTCCGGCGTATGCGGGAGGAACTCGTGCAAGGGAGGATCGAGCAAGCGGATGGTGACCGGCAAGCCTTCCATCACCTTGAAGATCTCGATGAAGTCCTGCTTTTGAAACGGCAGGAGCTTGGCCAGGGCTTTCTTGCGGGCGGCGACGTCCTTGGCGACGATCATCTCGCGCACCGACGGCAGCCGCTCCTCGCCGAAGAACATGTGCTCGGTGCGGCACAATCCGATGCCCTGCGCGCCGAACTCGCGCGCGACGCGGGCATCCTGCGGCGTGTCGCCGTTGGCCCGCACGCCGAGGCGCCGCACCCGATCGGCCCAGCCCAACACTTGCTTGAAGCTGCCCGTCAATTGCGGCTGCACCAGCGGAACCTGACCCGGCATCACTTCGCCGGTGGTGCCGTTGAGGCTGATGAAGTCGCCTTCCTTGATGACCGAACCTCCGACTTCAAAGCGACCCTCGTGTTCCCGCACCACGATCTCACTGCATCCGACGACGCAGCACTTCCCCATCCCTCGTCCCACCACCGCCGCGTGGGAGTTGGAGACGAGAACCGGGCTGTAGCGGTCGGTAAACGCCACGAAGTTCTTGTCGAGCTCATCCTCGGCCAACACCTCGAAGTTGTAGACATGTGCGGCAACGGCCCCGCGAACCTGCGTGACGCGCGCCATACGCAGATCGGAGTCGATCACGCGCTCAACCTCCCTCCTGATCCCCCGCGGACATCGTGGCAGCACCGCCTCCATAATCGACGCCCTACCGTAGAGCACGTTTCGCTCGATGGCAGACCCTAACCGCCCTTGGCGGTCTACCATCTTAACGATATCGCGGAAGAGGGCTGAAGTGCTGAAATGTTTCGTGCCGTACTTCCGTTCCGGGACGCCGCCGTGGAGCCGATGTGCATACTCGAGGATATCGGCAAGCCGTTCCACGATCTGGACGTTCGCAATGGTGCGGTTCTGTGTGACCTGAGGAGCGATCCCAAGCCTGAGGCAGGCCACCACGACGCCCTGGAGCAGCGACTCCTTTCCGATGTAGAGGCCCAGGCGGCCGGCGCGGTACGTGCCGTCGCCGTCGGCCACGCCGGCCAGGAACCTCAGCAGACCAGGCTCATCCTGGCTCAGCACCCACGGGACCAGCGACGCGCTGATCTGTGCCAGCAGGTCAGCCGGTTCCCGTCGGAAGCAGATATAATCGTTCGCCGACCCAACGATCGCCCGCCCACGCAACACGCTCCTGTTGATCCGCTCGCGAGTGTACGCCATTGGGTAACCAAACGACTGCTCGAACGTCGCCTGGACCGCGGCGATCATTGCAGCCTTGCTTGCGACGGCTTTCTGCGTGAAGGTGACCGACCCCTTCGTCCCCCAGCGTCGAACGCACCCATCGGTGAGGATGGCGCCCACCAGGTACGGATCGACCTCCGGCAACTCGGCCCTGCTGAGAGACTGCGGGATACGATCCACCAGGCAGAGGAAGTCGTGGTCGGTGAGGCACGCATCCAACCGTTTCTTGAGAAGCTGCCGCGCCTGGATCGTGATCATCTTGTGATCCATGGTCAGCTCAAGAGTATTCCCAGCCGCACGGCCGGTCTGCGAAACATCAATTTGGATCGCGTCCGTCCGTCGGCGGCCCGCGGCCATGACGCGGCGCCAACGACTCTGGAGCGTCCGATGGTCGAAGGCCAGGATGAACGGCTGCACCCCCTGTTCAATTGCGGTGAAGAGTTCCGCCGCACGGCAGAACCCCTCCGGGGTCAGCAGAAACGTCGATCCGCTGACACAGGTCATCCCGCCGCGCGCGGTGAGAATCCCCTGCGCGGCCGCCATGCCGGCGATGTCTTCCGGCGAGGTCTCCTCGCGAACGAGGATGACCCGCTCCCCGCTCTCTTCAGCCAGCTCCACCGCCCGATGCGCCGTGAACACGACGCGGCCCACAGCAGCCCCGGGTGAGGCGGGCAGCCCCTTGGCGATGACGTGCACGTCGGCCTTCGGATCAATCGTGGGATGGAGCAGTTGATCAATGTGGCTCGGGGTGATGCGCAGGAGCGCCTCGTCCTTCGAGATCAATCCTTCCTTGACCAGTTGCGTCACAATCGTCACGGCCGCCAGCGCCGTGCGCTTGCCCGAGCGGCACTGCAGCATGTAGAGCCGGCCTTCCTCGACGGTGAACTCCAGGTCCTGAATGTCCCGGAAGGTGCGCTCCAGCTTGCGTCCCAGGCCCTCGAGCTGCCGGTAGAGCTTGGGAGAGGCGTGCTTGAGCCGGTCGATCGGCAGCGGCGTGCGGATGCCGGCGACCACATCTTCCCCCTGGGCGTTCACGAGGTACTCGCCGTAGAAGCGGTTCTCGCCGGTGGACGGGTTGCGCGTGAAGCACACGCCGGTCATGGAGCGTTGGCCCATGTTGCCGAAGACCATGGACTGCACGGTGACCGCCGTGCCCAGGCTGTCGGGGATCGCGTTGAGCTTGCGGTAGGTGATGGCGCGCTCGTTGTTCCAGGAGCTGAAGACGGCGTTGACCGCCAGGCGCAGCTGCTGCACGGGCTCTTCCGGGAAGGCCGTCCCGGCCTCCTGACGGATCAGCGCCTTGAACTCGGCCACCAATTCTTCGAGGGCTTCCGCCGGCAGCTCGCTGTCCTGGGCCACCCGGTGCTTCGCCTTCTTCGCGACGAGGATCCCTTCGAAGCGCTTGTGCTCCACCTCCAGGACCACGTTCCCGAACATCTGGATGAAGCGGCGGTAGGCGTCGTAGGCAAAGCGGGGGTTGCTCGTTTTTGCCGCGAGGCCCTTGGCGGTCGCGTCATTCAGGCCGAGATTCAGGATGGTGTCCATCATCCCCGGCATGGAGACCGCCGCGCCCGAGCGGACCGACACCAACAGCGGATTCTTCGGATCGCCGAAGCCTTTTTGGGTCACGCCCTCAAGCCAGCGGACTTTCTGCTGCAGCTCCTGCTCCAGGCCGTCCGGCCAGCGCTTGCCCAGGTCGTAGAATTTCAGACAGGCCTCCGTGGTGATCGTCAATCCTGGCGGAACCGGGACCCCGAGGTTCGTCATCTCGGCCAGGTTGGCGCCCTTGCCGCCCAGGAGGCTCTTCATGCCGGCGCGCCCGTCGGCGTGGCCATTGGCAAACCCGTAAATATATTTAACCTTCGAGGATGATCGAGTCTTTTTGGGGGCCTTGCTCTGAACTGCCATGACTGCACTAACTCCTTTCATGAGATGGCGGCGAAATGGCTATAACGTCTGGCGGGGTTGGAGGATCGCCAGCTTGGAGAGGTCCGCGATGCGGTCAGTATACAACACGTTGATGGCTTTCATCAACGCCAGCCGGTTCTGCCGGAGCGCTTCATCCGGCACGTTGACCATGACCTTGTCGAAAAACTCATGGAGCGGCGTGTAAAACGTCTCGGCGAAGAGCGTCGTCGCGTCGTCATACGATCTCCGCTCGACCAACCGAGCGAACTCATCCTTCTTGGACTCGTAGAGCGCATACAGCTGCTGCTCGAGCGGCTCTTGGAGCCGCGCGCGATCGACGTCGGCCTGCTGCGGCGTCGTCCCTTTGAGGATGTTGGCCGTGCGCTCAACGACCTTGGCGGCTTTAATCAGCGCACGGTTACCATCAAGGCTGGTGAGGTTAACGATGCGGTCCATCGCGTCCCTGAGATCGTCAGGTTGACTCGCGCGTACGGCGTCGATTAGGTCCCGTGACGGCACTGGTCTAGGCCACTCGAAGGTGTAGAGGCGTTCGAGGAGATAGGTTCTGATCCGTTCAGCGATGTGTGCTTTGCCATGAGCAAAACGGATAGCGGCAACTTGCCAAGGTTCGAAGAGGCACGCAAAAGGAAGAGCGCGACGAGCCAGCCAGACGACTTCAACAATCCCCTGTGCAGCCCGACGTAGGCCGAACGGATCTTGATCGCCGGTCGGTTCGATACCGATACTGAAATAGCCGGCAAGCGTATCGTATTTGTCTAGGATAGACAGTGCTTGTCCGAGAAGTGTCTTGGGGTGGCGGCCCGCCAGTGGCAGGTAATGCTCTTCAATCGCCTCAGCCACTTCTTGGGGTTCTCTGTCGAGCAGCGCGTAGTGCTTCCCCATTACTCCCTGGAGGGTGGGGAATTCTTTTACCATGGTTGTTACTAAGTCACATTTTGCGAGTGCGCAAGAACGTTCTAGCGAATGCCGTTCTGTTGACGAAAATTTCCACGCCTGCGCAATCTGTGGGATCATGTGCACCATTCGTCCCACCTTATCAGCCATCGAACCAAGTTTTTCGTGGAACATAACTCCACTAAGATCTGCAGACTCCAGAGGTCGCTTCCGATCCTGCTCAAGAAACAACAGGCTGTCGGCGAGGCGGGCGTTGAGGATGAACTCGAACGTCCGGCGCACGTCGTTGAGCTTGCGGGGCTTGCCGTCCAGGATCGCCACGAACTTCGGCAGCAGTGTTCCGGAGCGGGACTGAATGGCAAAGACGCGCTGGTATTTGGCCATGCTCGCCAGCAGCACCTCGCGCGGCAGCCTCAGGTATTTCTTGTCGAATTGCCCCACCAGCGCCACCGGCTGCTCGACCAGGGCGTTGACTTCATCCAGCAATCCGTGGCTGACCATTTCCGCAGCCGGCACACCCGCGTGTTGCTTGGCGAGCGTCTTCACCGACTGATCGATGCGCGCCTTGCGCTGACCCGGATCCACCATGACCCCGGCCCGCTTCAGGATTGTAAAATACTGCGCCGGGCTCGCGACGGACACCGCCCGCGGCCGCGTGGGCCCGCCCACCCACGTCGTTCGTCCGCTCGTCAGCCGGCCGAGGCACACCGGCACCACCCGGCTGCCGTAGAGGACCACGTGCCAGCGGATGGGCCGGGCAAACCGCAGGTCGCTCTCATCCCAGCGCATGGTCTTGGGGAATCTGAGCCGCGTCACGAGCTGCGCCGTCAACTGAGGCAACACGGTGACGGTCGGGACCTGTCTGGCCGGTTTGAGGAGATAGACATAGGCGCCCCGCCCGGTCTCCACGAGCTTCGTCTGGGCCAGCGTGCCTGCGCGGGCTTTCAGGAATCCCAGGAGGGCCTGGGTCGGTTTGCCGGCGGCGTCGAACGAGGCCTGCTTTGAAGGGCCGCGGATTTCTTCGGGAGGATTGTGCTGCGTCGAGGCCAGCTCGCGCACCCACAGCACCAGCCGACGCGGCGTACCGAACGCTTCGACCGCCTTGAAGTCAAGATGCGCCTCACGCAAGCACCGCTCAGCATCCTCCCGAAGCTGCACGATCGCTCCGTCCAGATAGGCCGCGGGAATTTCTTCCGTCCCGATCTCAAAGAGCAGATCCGCTGCGCGGAGTTTCGAGTTTCGGGTTTCGGGTTTTGAGTGTTTACGTTTTGGCATCTAACTTCTGACGTCTGACTTCTGACGTCTGCTCACCGGTCCTCTGCCGTTCCAGGTACAGCTCGGCGCAGCGCTTGGCCAGGGCGCGGATGCGCAGCACGAACCGCGGCCGGTCCGACTGGCTCACCGCGCCCCGCGCATCCAGCATGTTGAAGGTATGGCTGCATTTGAGCAGCTGCTCATACGCCGGAAGCACCAGCGGCGCCTCCAGGCTCAGCAGCCGCTTCGACTCCGCTTCATGGCGCTCGAACAACTGCTGGTAGAGCGCGATATCCGCCTGCTCGAAGTTATAGCGCGAGCCCTCGCGTTCCTGCGCCAGGTGCAGCGCGCCATAGGAGGTCCCGACGTTCCACGGCAGGCGGTAGACGTCGAGGATTCCCGAGGCGAACATCGCGATGCGCTCCAGGCCGTAGGTGATTTCACAGGAGATCACATCCAGGTCAATGCCGCCGACCTGCTGGAAATACGTAAACTGCGTCACCTCCAGGCTGTCCATCCACACTTCCCATCCCAGGCCCCAGGCCCCCAGCGTCGGCGATTCCCAGTCATCCTGCACGAAGCGGATGTCGTGGTCCTCCGGCGCGATGCCGCAGGCGCGCAGGCTCTCCAGGTACAGCGGCTGGACGTGCTCGGGCGCCGGCTTCAGGAGCACCTGGTACTGGTAATACCGCTGCATCCGCAGCGGATTCTCGGCGTAGCGCCCATCGGTGGGCCGGCGCGAGGGCTGCACATAGGCGACGCGCCAGGGATTGCCCCCTAACGCGCCGAAGAACGTGGCCGGATGGAACGTGCCGGCGCCCATTTCGACGTCGTAGGGCTGC
Source organism: Candidatus Omnitrophota bacterium (assembly GCA_016206685.1). GTDB lineage: Bacteria > Omnitrophota > Gorgyraeia > Aquiviventales > Aquiviventaceae > JACQRB01. Next base: position 12,986 of record JACQRB010000049.1, read on the forward strand.
ATGACCAGACAGTCGCGCTGCTCCCAGAACGCATCGAGCGTGCGAATCAATTGTTGGAGGGTCTTCATCCGGACATCCGCATCGTCTTCAACGGCCGGTCGAGCTGCCACCGCAGGAACGCGTCCAGGCGCTGCCGGATCGCCTGCGCCTCCTCGGCCTCGAGGGCCAGCGGCTCCGGCGCCTGCGCGCAGGCCGAGAGCGCCTCCAGGAGCCGCGGCGCAATCGGTTCCGCGCCTGGGTCCTGATGGAGACAGCGCTCGCACAGCAGCCCCCCTTGGCGCGCGCTCCAGCAGGCGCGTTGTCCCTGAAGCGGCTGCGTGCAGCCGGTGCACTCGTCCAGCTGCGGATGAAACCCGGCCAGGCGAAGCAGCCGCAGCACGAAATGGATGCGCACCGCCGCCAGGCGCGTATCGCCGGAAGCCAGTCGCCTCAAGGTCTGTTTGAGCAGCTCGAAGATCGCGCCCTGCGGCTCATCCGATTCCACGATGACATCCGCCAACTCCGCGCAGGAGGCCGCCGTCTGCATCGCCGCCAAGTCGCGCGTCAGCGCCCCGAACGGCTCCAGCAGGTCGCACTGGCTGATCAGGTGCAGGGAGCTGGTGCGCGTGTCATAGAAGATGATGCGGTTGAGCGTCAGAGGTTCCATGGCGCTGCGATAGCGCGAGGGCTGGACGCCGCGCAGCCCCTTGATCAAGCCCTTGATCTTGCCGAAGCGGTCGGTGAGGCACGTCACCAGGACGCTGGTTTCCCGATAGGGATACTGGCGCAGGACGATCGCGTCAGCCGTGTGAATGCCCATTCACGCTCCCTGGCATGACGCCAGCAACCGATCTTCCAAGGCCCGCATGCGGCGCCGCTGGGCCGTGGTCTGATCCTCGCGGCCCGTCCAATGCAGCAGGCCGTGGACGACGTAACGGGCCAGCTCCTCGCGGTACCCAAGCCCGTGCCGCCGGGCGTATCGTTTCGCAACCGCGGGGGCGATCAGAATCTCTCCGGCGAGGGGCTCGCGGGAGTAGCGAAAGGTCAGGACGTCCGTCACTCCCCGATGCCGCAGGAAGCGCCAGTTGAGCCGCCGCATGGTCCGATCGTCAATGAAGGTCACCACCAGCTCCCCGCGCAACGCGACCCTCAGCCTGCGCGCCGCGCAGCGAGCGACGCGGGACAGCCACGCCACGGGCACGCGGTCACGGCGCTGCCGGTTGACCAGACGGAGCCCCGGCTTTGCCGTGGTTGTTCCGGTCCGCTTCGTCGTACGCCTTGATGATCTGCTGGACGAGCTCATGACGCACCACATCCTGGGGGCTGAAAGCGACGAACTTCAAGCCCGGCACCGTCTGCAAGATGCTCTGGGCGTGGATGAGCCCGGAGAGCCGGTCGGCCGGCAAGTCCACCTGGGTCACATCCCCCGTGATGACCGCCTTGGAATCAAAGCCCAAGCGCGTGAGGAACATCTTCATCTGCTCGCTCGTGGAGTTTTGCGCCTCGTCGAGAATGATGAAGGAATCGTTAAGCGTTCTTCCGCGCATGTACGCCAAGGGCGCGACCTCGATGATCCCGCGGTTGAGATACCGCTGGATCATGTCCGGCTCCATCATCTCATAGAGCGCGTCATAGAGCGGCCGCAGGTACGGGTTGATCTTCTCGTAGAGATCGCCCGGCAAGAATCCCAGCCGCTCCCCCGCCTCGACGGCGGGCCGTGTCAGGATGATGCGCGAGACCTCGCCCTTGGTGAGATTCTCCACCGCCACCGCCATCGCCAGGTACGTTTTTCCCGTGCCGGCCGGGCCGATGGCAAAGACCAGGTCATGCGCCCGCATGGCCTCCACATACGCTTTCTGGCCCGGGGTGCGCGGGATGATGAAGCGCCGGCGCGAGGGCACCTCCAGGCGCTCCTGGTAAATCTGGCGCAACTGAATCAGCCGGCTATCGGAGAGGGCCTTGAGGGCGTATTCCAGATCTTCCCGCCGGATCGGCGCGCCGGAGCGCACGACCACCAGCAGGTCATCGAACAGCCGCAGCGCCTTGGAGACCGCGGTCTCTTCCCCGCTGACCTTCAGCTCCTCGCCCCGCGCCACGATCGACACGCCCAGCCCCTGCTCGATCCGGCGCAGGTGCCGGTCGTGCTGGCCGAAGAGCGCCTGCGCCTCCTGGTCGTTGCGCAGCGTCAGGACTTTTTCGGGCATGCCGGCTATTTGGTATAGACCGTCGTCCCTGTCGGCTCCTGGCTCGCGGACGGCGCAGGAGCGGCTCCTCCACGCGGCACGCGCAACGTCATGCCGGCCCGCAGCCGGTCCGGGCTCTTGAGGACATCGCGGTTGGCGGCGTAGAGCTTGCGCCATTTGGTCGCGTCCCCGAACACGCTGGGATCGGCCGCGATGGACCAGAGGGTATCGCCCTGCTTCACGACGTAGGCGTCGAAGGTCTGTGGAAGGCCCTCCTCCGACGCAGGGCCGGACTCGCTGAAGTCCACTTCAGGCGGCGCGACTTCCCGCAGCCCTACGGGCGGCCTGGAAACCTGGCCGGCCGACCCTGGCAAACCCGGCACTTCAATTTCCGTCTCGACCATCTTGCGCGTGGTCTTCCACGGCTCCGAGGCCGGTGGAGGCGTGCCGATCAGGTACCCCCGGTTGCCGCCCTCCGCCATTTGCAGGTCAACGCGCGGCTCTTCCACTATCCTCGTCGCGGTCCGGCATCCGGCGACCACCGCGACCATCACCCCCGTGGCGACCACAGTCCCGACGTGCTTCATCGCGTGTCCTCCTTGCTCATGACGTCGCGGCTTTCACGACAATCAGGCCGAGCTCCTTCATCTGCGCCTCCGTCACCTCGGATGGCGCGCCGGTGACCGGACAGACCGCCGTTTGCGTCTTGGGAAAAGCGATGACCTCGCGAATAGACTCCGCCTGCGTGACGATCGCCGTCAAGCGGTCCAGCCCGAATGCAAATCCGCCGTGCGGCGGCGCCCCGTAGGCAAACGCCTGCAGCAAAAATCCGAACCGGTCCTGGATCGCCTGTTCGCTCAACCCCAGGACCTTGAAGACCGCCTGCTGCATCGGGGCCTGATGGATCCGGATGCTCCCCGAGCCCAGCTCCACGCCGTTGAACACCAAATCATACGCCCGCGCGCGCACCGTGCCCGGGTCGCTCGCCAGCAGGGCCGCATCGTCCGGATGCGGCGCGGTGAACGGGTGGTGCTCCGCGTCCCACCGCTTGGTCTGCGGGTTCCATTGGAACAACGGAAAATCCGTCACCCAGCAAAACGCCCAGGGCGCCTGCTCGGTGCGCAGGTTGGGCTTATCGGTCTGATAGCGCGCCGTGGCGTCCTGATGCGTCATCCGGGGAAACGGCGCCGCCAACGGCACGCCCAGGACGTCCTGAAAGACATGCTGCAGCACTTGCTCGATGACGGCGAAGACGTCCTCCTCCGTCACGAAGGACATCTCCAGGTCCAACTGCGTGAATTCCGGCTGGCGCTCCGCGCGCAGATCCTCATCGCGGAAACAGCGCGCGATCTGGAAGTAACGCTCCAACCCCGCCACCATCAGGAGCTGCTTGAACAGCTGCGGCGACTGCGGCAGCGCGAAGAACCGGCCATGGTTGACGCGCGAGGGCACCAGGTAATCGCGCGCCCCCTCGGGGGTCGATTTGGTCAGGATCGGCGTTTCGATCTCGAGGAAGCCCTCCGCGTCCAATGTCTGGCGGATGCGGTGGATGATGCGGTGCCGCACGAGGAGCTTCTGCCGGCTCGCCGGGCGGCGCAGGTCGAGGTAGCGCCACTGCATCCGCACGTCCTCGGAGACCTCCGCCTGGTCGTCGATCTCAAACGGCGGCGGCTTTGCCGCATTGAGGACTTCAACCGTAGCGGCGGCGACCTCGACCATCCCTGAGGGCAGCTTCGGGTTCAGGGTGCCGGCCGGGCGCTTGCGCACCGTGCCCGTGATGCGCAGCACGTATTCCACGCCCAAGTCCTTGGCCTGCTGGTGCAGCGCCGCGTCCGTCTTGGCGTTGAAGACGACCTGCGCCAAGCCGCTGCGGTCCCGCAGGTCAATGAAGCTCAGGCCCCCGTGATCCCGCCGGCGATGCAGCCACCCGCACAGGGTCACGGACTGTCCGACGAGATCTTCGTTGAGCTGTCCACAACCGTGCGTGCGCTGCATCAAGCGTGACACGCTGCCGCGGCGGTTTTCGCGCGCTGCGCCACCGTCTGCGCAAAGGCCTCCAGCGGCACGGTCTCCTGGCTGCTCTGCTCCAGATCCTTCAGCGTGATCGCGCGCTGCTTCACCTCCGCCTCGCCGAGAATCGCGACGAACTGGCATCGGGCTTTATCCGCCTCGCGCAACTGGGCCTTGAGGCTCTTGTGATCGTAGTCCATCAGCGCGCACACTCCGTGGCTGCGCAACTGTTGCACCAGCCGGAAGCCCTCCCCCGCCAAGGCCGGTTGCGCGATCGCCAGATACACCCCGCGTCGTGACCGTTGCTCATCGGAAGGCGCGCGCCCGTGCTCTTGCGCTCTCAGGAGCCGCTCGATCCCGGCGGCAAATCCGACCGCCCCCATCGAGGGGCCGCCGAGCTCCTCGACGAGCTGGTCATACCGCCCGCCGGCCGCGACCGCATCCTGCGCGCCCAAACCTTGGGCCCGGACCTCAAACACCGTGCGCGTGTAGTAGTCTAACCCTCGCGCAAAGACGGCGGTGTCATCGAAGCCGACGCCGGCGGCGCCAAGCGCCTGGCGCACTTGCTCGAAATGCGCCTGGCAGTCCGCGCATAAGACAAACGGCGAGCCCCGTCCCACTTCTTCATGGCCACCGCTTCCGCGGATCCCGTGGCTTCCAGTGGGACGGGGCGAGCCCGATGTTTTCCACGCCAGCGCATGACAGGCGGGGTTTTTACAGTCCAGCACGCGGAAGACGTTTTTGTCAAAGCGGCCCTGGCAGTCTTTGCACAACTCTTGGAGAGAGGGGCGCAGGCGCTCGCGCAACTGCTCGGCGGAACGGGCTTGGTCCGCGCGGCAGCCCATGCTGGAGAGCAGGACGGTCAGGTCAGCGAGTCCGCAGGCGCGGAGGATCTCGACGCAGAGGGTGACGACCTCCGCATCCACCCACGGACTGGCCGAGCCGATGGCTTCCACGCCGAACTGATGGAACTGCCGGAACCGGCCGGCCTGCGGCCGCTCGGCGCGGAACATCGGACCCAGGTAGAACAGCTTCGAAAATCCCTCGGTTTTGTGGAGGTGGCCTTCCAGATACGCCCGCACGACGGAGGCGGTGCCTTCCGGGCGCAGGACGATCTCATGCCCGCCGCGGTCCTCGAAGCGGAACATCTCCTTCTGGACGATGTCGGTGGTCTCCCCGACGGAACGCAAAAACAGCGTCGCGTCTTCGATGAGGGGGGTGCGCAGCTCCTGGTACCCGTAGCAACGGCTCACGCGCCTGGCGGTGTGCTCGACCGCCGACCAGCGCGTGATCGCTTCAGGCAGGACGTCGCTTGTGCCGCGAAGGGCTTGGAGTGCCATGCAAACGTCTTATTGTATCACACCGGAAACGCCGGGCGGGATATGGCAGTTACTTAATGTGCAGGCGCATCAGCAGGCCGGGCTTGAAGGCGACGACCCGCTTGGATGGAACGGGCACTTCCTGGCCGGTCTTCGGATTGCGCCCACGACGGGGAGCCCGCTGCCGGACTTTGAAGACCCCGAAGTTGCGCAACTCGATGGTCTTGCCCGCTTTGAGGCTCTCGATGACATACAGCAGGGTCTGCTGGACCACCCGCTTGACCTCCACCTGGGTGATGCCGGTTTGCTGGGAGACCGCAATCACTAACTCTCTCTTAGTCAATGGCATAGCGCCATCACTATATCATGGCCGGTCAGCTTGTCAAGCGAGTCAATTCGGGCCGGCGCCAACCGGAACCTGGGAGGCCTGCTGCCGGCGGATGATGACCCCCTCATGGCCCAGGAGCCGCTCCAGCTCCTCCAGCAGCTCGGGGCGCGGCTCGATCCGAAAGCCCTCGGCCAGTTTCAGGTGCATGGGCTGCTCCTGCGGAAGCGCCAAGGTCAGATAGATCGGTAGCGACCCCGGAAAGCGCGTGAGCAATCCTTTAAGCTGCTCCAGCAGCTCCCGTTCTACCCCAGGGGTGCGCAGCACCAGCTCGATCGCCTTGGCCAGGCGGCTGGTCCCTTGCTCCAGCGGGACGATTTGCTGGGCGATCAAGCGCGGCTGGTCGTTGCGCACGGCCACCCGGCCTTCGACAAACACCACGGCATTCAGCTTCAGTTGAGGGGCGAGCTGCGCGAAGACCCCTGGAAACACCAACACTTCCGTCTCACCTTCCAGGTCCTCCAGCATGCAGACCGCCATCTGCTCATTGGTCCTCTTCGTCGTGGTCAGCTTGATCTTCGAGAACATCCCGCCCACCGTCACGGTCGCCTCCTCGGGCAGCTGCAGCAACTGACGCGACGTCGCGGTGGCCAGTGAGCGCAGCGTCTTCTCAAAACGCGCCAGCGGATGCCCGGACACGTAAAAGCCCAGCAGCGCCTTTTCAAACGCCAGCTTCTGGCTTTCCGGCCATTCCCGCATTCGCGCCCCGGCGTGCGCCCCCCCTGCGGTCGGGGCCGGCTGAGTGGCGCTCATCGTTTCAAAGAACGTCAGTTGTCCCCGGTGCTTGTCGCGTTGCCTGACCGTGGCTTCCTCAAGCGCCTGATCGATGCCGGCCAGCAGCGACGCGCGCGAGAGGCCCATGCTGTCGCACGCCCCGGCCTTCACCAGGCTCTCCAGCACCTTGCGGTTGGCCAAGCGCAGATCCAAATCCTCGCAGAGCTCGTCCACCGTCGCAAAGCGCCCGCGCGCCTGGCGCGCCTGCGCGATCGACTCGATGGCCGCCATCCCGACGTTCTTGATGATCCCCAAACCGCAGCGCAAGGTGCGCTCATCCCCGACCGTAAAGGTCGCGAGGCTCTCGTTGACATCCGGCGGCAGGACGGTGATGCCCATGCGCTTGGCTTCTTCCAGGTACATCACGAGCTTATCGGTGTCGCCCATTTCACTGGTCAGCAGCGCGGCCATGAACTCGACGGGATAATGGGCTTTCAGGTACGCCGTCCGATACGAAATAACAGCATACGCCGCTGAATGTGATTTATTAAAACCATATTTTGCGAATTGTTCCATCAAATCGAAGATGCGGTTGGCGGCGCGCTCCGAGATGCCGTTGGTCCGGCAGCCCTCCACAAACGCCTTGCGCTGGCTCTCCATCAC
>JACQRB010000050.1 GCA_016206685.1 Candidatus Omnitrophota bacterium
ATCCAGCGCCGGCGGCGCCGGCACGCGGTAGCCGCGGATGGTGACCTGCTCCGGGTAGATGAACTCCGTCTCGGCGACGGTGGCGTCCACGGGCAGATCAATCAATACCGGACCCGGCCGGCCGGTCCGCGCGATGTAGAAGGCCTCTTTCACCACCCGCGCGATGTCGCGCACGTCCTTCACCAGGTAGCTATGCTTGGTAATCGGGCGGGTGATGCCGGTGGTATCAACTTCCTGGAAGGCGTCGTTGCCGATCACCGTCGTGCGCACCTGCCCGGTCAGCGCCACGATGGGAATCGAGTCCATGCAGGCCGTGGCGATGCCGGTCACCAGGTTCGTCGCCCCCGGCCCTGAGGTCGCCAGGCACACGCCGACCTTGCCCGTCGCGCGGGCGTAGCCGTCCGCCATGTGCGCCGCGCCCTGCTCGTGCGCCGTCAGGATCACCTTGATCGGCGATTGGTGCAGGGCGTCGAACGTGGGCAGATTGACCCCGCCGGGGATGCCGAAGGCCACGTCCACCCCCTCGCGCCGGAGGCACTCCACCAAAATCTGCGCGCCTTTCAGTTTTTCAGGCATGGTAAATAGGTATTATAGCAGAAATTTTCTGGTAAGAAAATCGTGACCATCGCCCTATGAAGCAACTCCCAGAGCTACCAGGAGTTATGAACCCCGACGAGGAGTTTGAGCAACTCCGGAAGGCTACTTCGCGGCCGTTTCTTGAGGAGAGGAGGCGTTGGCGTGAGGCGGGGGCTGTTGAATGGAGCAGGTCATTGGATGGAGATACATCGGCACCAGGCGGCTGGGGTCGTCGCGCAGGCCCTGCTTGAGCCGTTCAAGGCCCAGGCGGCCCAATGTTGCGGCTCGAGGAAACCATAGGTCAGGCGTGGCGAACTGAGCTCGCTCGCCCAATGCCGCTGCGAGACGCTCGCGGTACAGCGCCCCTCCGTCGCCGAGAAACACGACCGGGCCGTCCTTGAGCATCGGAAGCAATTCGTCAATCGTCAGCAGGTGATAGTCCGACTGCTTGCGCACGACGCCCTCGACAGTCTGATACAGCGCGGCATAGACTTTGCGTTGTTTCGCATCCAGGATGGGGCACACCCGGTGCGGCGCCATCGGGATGTTCGCCGCCAGCACATCCAGCGACGGCACTCCAATGACGGGGGTCTTGGTGCGGAAGACCAGCGCTTTCACAAACGCCACGCCGATGCGCAGACCCGTGAAGGAGCCCGGTCCGATATCCACGGCGACCCCCTCAAGTTGTTCAAGCGTGCAGCCGCCGGCCTGCAGGACCCGAGTGACCGCCTGAGGCAGCTCCACGGCGTGCGGACGCTCGGCCAGCAGCTCGTAGGACGCCAGCACCCGCTGCTCGTCCACCAGCGCCACGCCCAACTGATCCGTCGAGGTCTCAATGGCGAGGACTCTCATGGGGTTCGGGGTTCGTGGATCGTGAATCGTGGATCGTATGTGAGAGCATGCTCACCAGCTCGTTGGAACGCGGCCCGTGCCCGCTGGCTCGGAGGCGGCGCTGGTTTGTGCTCACGTGCTGGAACCGCAACTCCAGATACGCTTCAGGCAGCGCGTCCTGGCACCGGTCCGCCCACTCGATGACGGTCACTTTCTTGGGTGAGAAGACCCAGTCCACGTCCAGCCAGCTCACCGACGCGGCATCGTCCAGGCGATACCCGTCCACATGGATCAACGGCACCCGCCCGGGATATTCGCGCATCAGGATAAACGTCGGACTCCTCACCAGACCCGGCTCGATCCCCAAGCCTTTGGCGAGCCCTTGGATGAACGTGGTCTTGCCGCTGCCCAGCTCACCCGTGAGCCCGACGACGTCGCCGGCTGCCAGGCACGCGCCAAGCTGCTCGCCGAGCCGCTGCGTCTCTTCAACGGACTTGCTGACAACTTCAAAAGTGCTTGAAGCCTTCTGGGATGAGCGGCCTGATGCGGCCATCGGTTCCGACCAGTTCTACTCCGGCACCGCGCGCCACGACGTCGCCGATCGCCGTCACCGGCACGCGGCCGATCATGCGGGGCACGCGATTCGCCGCGCGCGCGGGCACCACACACACCAGCTCGAAGTCTTCGCCATCCATCAGCGCGTGCCAAACGGCCTGGCGCCCCCGCCTGCCCCGTGAATCTCGGGGCGGGCAGGCGGCTCGACTGACGGGGATATCAGCCGCCCTGATGCGAAACGTCACGCGGCTGGCGCGGCTCATCTGCCACAGGTCAGAGGCCAAGCCATCGGACAGATCCATCATCGCATGCACCTTGAGGTGCCGCACCAGCCACTGCGCCTGCTGGACCCTCGGCATGAACGTCGCATGCCGCCCCGAGGCCAGCGAGCCGCCCAGCCGGCCCGTCACAAACACCTCATCGCCCACCCGCGCGCCGCTTCGAAGCACCAGATGAGCAGGGCGCACCGTCCCGAGGATCGCGACGTCCACCACGACGACGGGAGCGCGAACCGTGTCGCCGCCGACGATGGCGAGGCCGAATCGCCGGGCGCACCGCCAGAGGCCGGCATACACCTCATCCGCAAATCGCACGCTCGTGTGAGGAGGCAGTCCCAACGACACCACCGCATGCCGCGGCAAGCCGCCCATCGCCGCCACATCGCTCACGTTGCGCGCGAGGGCTTTCCATCCGATCCAGCGCGGCCGGACCCGTTCCCGTCGAAAATGCACGTTCTCAACCAGCATGTCGCTGGCAAACAACAGGTGTTCCTTGGCCGTCCAGCGCAACACGGCGGTGTCGTCACCGATCCCGACGAGCACCGACGAGGCTTTCGCGCCCGGTCCCAACTGTTTGCGAAGGCGCTGAATCAGCCGCACCTCACCCAGCTGTGCCACTGTTCGCGTGCTGCTCATTGAGAGAGGAGCATACCGAGTAGTGGGCAGCGGGTGGCGCAGCGGCAGGCCCTGCTGCCCATAGCACATCCTACAGCAGCTCCCGGGCCGTGAGCCCCAACCCGACCAGGAACGTGTTGTGTACCATGTGCACCGCAATCGGGCCCACGAGCGAACCGCTGCGTTCATACAGATGCGCCAGCACGCAGCCCAACGCGAGAATCGGCACGAACGCGATCAGGTTGGTGTGCATCGCGGCGAACAGCGAGCCGCTGACCAGCATGGCCACCGTCCTGGAGGTCGAGCGCCGCAGCGTGGCAAACACCACTCCCCGGAAGAACACCTCTTCCGCCACCGGCCCGATGACACATGCCAACACCACCGTCAACGCCACGGTGAGCGTGCGCCCTTCGACGAACAACAGCTCATGAATCGCTTCCATGGAAGGTTGAATGCCAAGCCGGTTGGCGATTCTGACGACGAGCCACAACAGTCCGAAGATCCACGGAAAGCACCCGACGTATCCCGTGAGGGCTTGTTTGATGGCGCCAGGAGCCGTCCGTCTCGACAGACCAAACCAGACGGCCGGCGCGCGGGTCCTGCTCGACGCCAACGCCCACACCACCGCCACCACCAGCCCATCCAAGAGGAGCATCGCCACGACGCTCCACAGATGCGCATCGGCCGCAAGGGGTAGGCCCGCCCTCGACAGGCTCAGCCGGGCCAATGGAAACAGGCCCCCGAGCAAGACGATCAACCAGGCGACGCGGCCCAAATCCCCGAACGACCAGCCCGCGGAGAGCCGCGACGGAACATGAATGAGCCGGGCCAGCTGACCGGTCCTGATCGCCAGGACACTGAGGGCCAACCCCGCGATCCCAAGCCCGGTCCCCAACGCCGTCCACACGCTCAAGGCTATCGCCAGGCGCGGCTTGCGCTGCAACACCTCCAGCATGCGCTGCGGATCCAGGTCCTGATCCCAGAGCGCCGCGTGGGACGCGGCCGTCGAAGAGTCTGTCGTCGCTGGATGGAGCGGCCGCCAGGCGACGCTCCCGCTCCTGAGCAGCCAGCCGTACAGCAGCGCCACGATCGCGCTCAAGCCCACGTAGAACCACCAACTCTGTAAGAACGAAGAACGGCGAGTCATGTCTTTGGAAACAGGACTTCCCGTTTGCCCAGCGTTTTTCCAGCGAGCGGATCACCGGTCCAGCTCGTTGCATCCGCCAAACGGCGTGGTGAATCACCCATGCCAAGCTGCTGCCAGATCGCCTCGGACACCGATGGCATGAATGATTCCAGGGTAATGGCGACCACATGAATCACATGCGCCAAGATAGACAGAACGGTGTGGAGCCGCTGTACACCACCGTCTCCTTGGCCTTTCGTCAGCTTCCAGGGGGCGGTCAGTTCAATGTATTGATTAGCCTGACTCACAACGCGCATGATCGCGTCCAGCGCGTTAGCAAATTCGATACGTGACATAGCCGTGTCAACCTGTTTTGCTAGATCATGGGTGGCTTGTTGCAGTGGGTCATCATACTGGGCTGAACGGCCAAGTTGCGTTGTAGACGGGATTTTCCCACCGCAATACCGCTCGATCATCGAGAGGGTCCGGTTCACGAGATTCCCCAAATCGTTCGCAAGGTCCGCCTCCAGGCGGCCCAACAGCGCCTCTTCGGAAAACGCCCCGTCCTGGCCGAAGGGCACGTCGCGCAAGAGAAAATAACGGTACACGTCCGCGGCATACGGCTGGCTCTTGAGCAGCTCACGGACCACGGCGTACGGATCCACGATGTTGCCCAGCGACTTGGACATCTTCTGCTCGCCGACCTTCCACCAGCCGTGGGCGAAGATCAGGCGCGGCATCTGCTCATCGGACAGGCCGAGCGCATGCAAGATGATCGGCCAATACACGGCATGGTGCCGGAGGATGTCCTTGCCGATGACATGCACGTCCGCGGGCCAGTGCGCCGAGAGCCGCGCCTCATCCATCCCGTAACCGACCGCGCTGATGTAGTTGAGCAGCGCGTCGAACCACACGTACGTCACATGCCCCTCGCTGAACGGCACCGGAATCCCCCATCCCACCCGCCGGCGCGGGCGCGTGATGCACAGGTACTCGGGCAGCGGCTGCTCCAGCAGGCTGGCAATCTCGTTGTAACGGGTCTGGGGTTGAATGAAGGCTGGATGGGCCTTGAGAAATCCCTGCAGCCACGGCTGATGCGCCCGCAGCGGCAGGTACCAACCTTCCTCTTCGACGGCCTCCAGCGGGCGGGCGCAGTTCGGGCAGACGGGAGCTGGACTCGCCCCGCTTGGCAACTCCTCTTTCGTCCAAAACGTTTCGCAGGGCGTGCAGTACCAGCCCTGATACGTCGCGTGGTGCAGCTGTTTCTCCTGCTGCAGGCGCGTCAGGCACGCCTGCACGACGCGCACGTGCCGGGGCTCGGTGGTGCGGAGAAAATCGTCATAGGAGATGTTGAGCAGCTTCCACAGCTCTTTGAAGCGCTCGACCACGCCGTCCACGAATGCCTGGGGCGGCCGGCCGGACGCGGCGGCGGCCTGCTCGATCTTCTGGCCGTGCTCATCCGTCCCGGTCAACAAGAACACGGTCTCGCCCTTCAGGCGATGGTAGCGCGCCAGGCAATCGGCCGCGATCTCGGTGTAGGAGTGGCCAATATGCGGCGAGGCGTTCACGTAGTACAGCGGCGTCGTGATGTAATAGGCTTTTGGCATACCGGTTAAGTGATGAGTGATGAGTGATGAGTGATGAGTAAAAGCCAGTGCTCGCGAAAGAGCGTGCCGATGAGCCGGGCGCTGACCATCTGCTCGTCAAGGGAGTGCGAGAGTTCGACCAATCGCAGCGCGGTCTCGACGCACCGCTCCCGGTCCAGCGTCGCCGCCTGCCGCCCAAGCCGCAGGGCGGTCTCAGGATGGGTGAGCAGCGTGTCCCCACCCACGCCCACCACCGCCACATCGCGCAACCAGGCGATCGCTCCGGCCAGCCACTGCGAGACGGCCTCGCGGTCCGTCGGGACCGGCCATTCCAGCCATGCGGCCGGCTGTTCCGAGGCGAACTGCGCCAGCATCGCCGGGGGGAGCGCGGCGACGTCGCCCGCCGGCAAGCGCCCGAACCGCACGACCTTGCAGCGCGAGACCACCGTCGGCAGGCAGGCGCTGGGCTGCGGCGTCAACAGGATGAAGCGCGAGGATGCCGGCGCCTCCTCGAGGGACTTCAACAGGAGGTTGCCCGCTTCCTCGGTCAGGCACTCGGCGCCGTTGATGACGGCGACCTGCGCGCGCGCCATGAACGGACGCAGGCTCATGCGCTCCAGCACCTGCCGCACGTCTTCAATGCGGATATTGGCGGCCGCGCCCTGCGGGTTTAACTGATGGACGTCCGGATGCACGCCACGGGTGATCCGACGGCAGGAGTCGCACTCGCCGCAGGCGCCGTGGGATGGCTGGGCGCAGTTAAGCGCGCGCGCCATCTCCAGCGCAACCACCAGCGTGCCCGCGTCCGTGTCGCCGGCGAACAGATACGCCGGCGCGACCCGCTGCTTGGCCAGATCGGCCTGGAGCATCGTGACGGCCAGTTGCTGTCCGCGAATCTGCGACCACGCCATAGAATCAGTGATGAGTAAGCTTGCGTAGGACAAGTGTCAGAACTTGCTGCTGAAGCACCGATTTGGGTTCGGTCGCATCGAGCACGATGAAGCGTTTGGGCTCCCGCCGCGCCAGCTTGAGAAACCCCTGCCGGACGGCGTGATGAAACGCGCGCGCTTTCTGCTCCATCCGGTCGCGAGGGCTCCTGATGCGTGAAAACCCGACCCTCGTCGGCACATCCAGCAAGATCGTCAGGCGAGGCATCACGCCGCCAATGGCGCGCCGGCCAAGCTGGTTGAGCCACGCGATATCCAAGCCTCCCCCATAGCCCTGATACGCCATCGTGGAGTCGTGGAACCGGTCGCAGATCACCACGCAGCCTCGCCGGAGGGCCGGGCGAACGTGCTCCTCAACCAACTGGATGCGCCCGGCGATGAACAACAGCGCCTCCGCCAGCGGAGAGATTCTGACGCGCCGCGTGTGGAGCAGCACGCGGCGCAAACGCTGCCCCAGCACCGTCGAGCCGGGATCACGAACGAACACGACCTGATGGCCGCGTCGTCGCAGCGCCTGCGCCAGCCACTTCGCCTGGCTGGACTTGCCGGAGCCTTCCGGCCCCTCAAATGTAATGAAAAATCCACCCATGTCAGAAAGTGTCAGACACTTTTTGCCCCAAAAGTGTCTGACACCTTTTTAGATCAGCTCGTGTCATCGCTCCTGCTCGCCCGCCCGCAGCGTCTTCAGCCTTGCATCGCACCAGTTCACCACCAGGATCGCCGACACCAGCCCGATTCCGCACAGTATCCACGACCGCTTGATCGGCAGCACCACGATCGCCACGATGACCCCGTACGCCGCGATCCGCAGCGCCTTCAACGCCCGCCTCATCGTCCCTCCCCGACCAGCCCTGCCGCCCGCCACATCACGCCCAACGCACTTGCGTAACACGCTTTAGTATTTGGCATCACTAAGGTTGCTCAATTGTGGTATCCGAGGCGATTGATTGTTGTTTCCTCAGTTTCGGTCCACGAGGGGTATCTTCAATAACGATTCCTCGACTCAATAGTTCATTTCTGATTTGATCAGCTTTTTTGTAATCTCCACCCCGTCTGGCTCCTTCTCGTTTCTGCACTAATACGTCTACTTCACGTTTAATCTTGTCCTCTAACCCTAACTTAATATTCCCGCTCATACCAAATACCTGTTGAACTAATTGCTTAATCCTCTCAGCAGAATAGCGAAAAAGGGCGGCTTGATTTTCTGCCTTCGGCAGACTGATGGTTACTTGATTCGTATAACCAATAATCTCAAAGATGGCAGCTAGCGCCATAGGAGTATTCAAATCACTATCCATTGCTTTGTTGAAATTCTGAATCTCTTTATCGATTTGCTCCTTATGGTCTCTTAGAAGATTTCTTGCTATTTCCTGCTCGGAGAGGGTTGGCGTTTCCGCAGCATGTAGTAGGAAGAAATCGATCCTCCTCATCATCCCAGAAGCGGTCTTCAATGCAAAGGGGTTGTAATCGACAGGGGAGCGATAATGTGAAAGTAGGAAGAACAATTTCAAATGATCGGGGTCGTTTTCGCATTCTTCAAGAGCTTTATCCACAGTAATGAAGTTGCCGAGGGATTTGGACATTTTCTCGCCGTTGACGGTGAGGAGGCCGTTGTGGATCCAGCAGCGGGCAAACTTTTTGCCGGCGGCTTGCGCCTGGGCGATCTCGTTCTCATGATGGGGAAACACGAGGTCCACGCCGCCGCCGTGGATGTCGAACTCATCGCCCAGGTACTTGGTGCTCATCGCCGAGCATTCGATGTGCCAACCGGGGCGTCCCTTGCCCCAGGGGCTCTTCCAGGCCGGCTCATCCGGCTTGGCCGCTTTCCAGAGCGCGAAGTCCAGCGGATCTTGTTTACCTGCCCCGCCCAGAGCTTCCGAATGGACGGGGTGCTCACCGGGCTCGACCCGCGCGCCGGCTTGTAATTCATCGATCGAACGGTTGGACAGCTTGCCGTAGCCGGGAAACTTGCGCACGGCAAAATACACGTCCCCGGTTTTCGTTTCATAGGCCGAGCCGTTGACCACCAGTTGGGAAATGCAATTGATCATCTCATCGATGTGCCCGGTGGCGAGCGGCTCGCGTGTCGGACGGCCGATGCCCAGACGGTCCATCGTCTCGTGGTAGCGGGCGAGGCACCGCTTCGCGACGGCCTCGGGGGATTCGCCGGTTTCGCGCGCTTTGTGAATGATCTTGTCATCCACGTCGGTCACGTTGCGCACGAAGTTGACCGTGAAACCCTTGTACTGGAAGTAGCGGCGCAGGACGTCAAAGATGTAGGCACTGCGGGCGTGGCCGATGTGAGGCTCGTCATACACCGTCGGGCCGCAGACGTACATCCGCACCGTCCGGCCATCCATCGGCGCGAACGCTTCGACCTTCCGCGTCAACGTGTTATGCAGTCGCATGCCCATGCGGAAGCCTTATTGTACCACCGTTGAAGCGTCTCAAAAGGGGCGGCCTCGTCGCAGCCTCGATTCGCCGCATCGCTTGGCGCGCCCCACCGAGGCGCGCCTGCGCTCGGCTGATTTTCTCGCTCGCCAACCTCAACCCGGGGCACCGTGGCCGCTCGAAAATCAGACGTGCGGCTCATCGAGCTGCTGCGGCCGCCCTCCGGTAGCGCGCCGGGGGGCGAGGGAGTCGATGAACCGCACCTCGCCGTTTCGAGCAGCACGGTCCATGTGGGATATCCGTGGCGAGAAACGGCGCGGAGCGAGGACTTCCTCGCTGGGGAATTCCGAGCGGTGCGGCGAGTCGAGCTCCCGAGCAATACCCGGCGCGGCCCTGGGATAGCGGAGTCAAGGGTTGGTCTGCGACTTGCGGTGCTCTTTCAGGTGGTGCTCGATCTGATCGATCTCGTGCTGGAGCGCTTCCAGCCGCTCGGTGAGCGGGTCCGGCAGGTGCGTGTGGTCCAGGTTGATGCCGGGGAAATGCCGGTCCTTGGTCTTGGCGATGCGTCCCGGGACCCCGACGACGGTTGAATGCGGCGGCACGTCGCGGATCACCACGGCGTTGGCTCCGATCACCGCGTTGTCGCCGATGGTGATGTTGCCCAGGACCTTCGCCCCCGCGCCGATGACGACGTTGCGGCCCACCGTCGGGTGGCGCTTCCCGCGCTCCTTGCCCGTGCCCCCCAGCGTCACGCCCTGAAACAGCGTGACGTTGTCGCCCAGGACGGCGGTCTCTCCGATCACTACGCCCATGCCGTGGTCAATGAACAGCCCGCGCCCGATCGTCGCGGCCGGGTGGATCTCGATGCCCGTCGCCCAGCGGCTCAGGTGCATCAACAGGCGCGGCAGCACCGGCACACCAAGACGGTGAAGGGTGTGGGCGATGCGGTGATCAATGACGGCATGCAGCCCCGCATAGGTCAGCAAGACTTCAACCAGGTTGCGCGCGGCCGGGTCCCGCTCAAAGCAGGCGCGGATCTCAGGCCGGAAGTACGCCACGATCCAGGCCAGGGTGACCAGGCCGATCGCCAGCACAGTTAGAAGGACGACCATCCACCACGGCATGGTGTGATCCTAACGGCGAGCTTTCTTCAACAAGACAACGACTTGAGCCGCAATCCCGCGCTTGCCGGGCGGCAGGCCCTCGGTGGTCTTGGCCTTCACGGACACATCCGACGGCTTGACCTGTAAGAGGCGGCTGATGGCCCGGCGCATCTTGGGCTTGTAGGGCGTGAGCGTCGGCTCGTCCGTCACGACCGTCGCATCCACGTTGCTCACCCGCCATCCGGCCCGCGCGATGCGCGCGCGCGCTGCTTGGACGAACAACCGGCTGTCGGCGTGCCGATACTTCGGATCCGTCGGGGGAAACAGCTCTCCCAAATCCGGCGCGCCGATCGCGCCTAAGAGCGCATCGGCCAGCGCATGCAGGAGGACGTCGGCGTCGGAATGACCCGCGAGCGTCGGGGCCTGCGGAATGCCGATGCCGCCGAGTGTCAAGATCCCCCGGCGGCCGTTGAAGCGATGGATGTCGTAGCCAATCCCGATTCGCATGCTAGGCTGAATGCCGGTTGCGCAAGATCGCCTCTGCCAGCAGCAGGTCTTCCGGGGTCGTCACCTTGATGTTCAGCGGATCGCCCGGGACCATCCGGACGGGAAACCCGGCCCACTCCAAGACGGCGACATCATCGGGAAAACCTTCCAGGGTCCCATTGACTCTGGTGAGCGCATCCGCGAACCAATCCCGGCGAAACGCCTGGGGGGTCTGGATCAACCACAAGCCTTCTCGATCGAGCGTGAGGCGCACCTGGTCCTGCTCGTCCACGGCTTTCACGGTCACCGGCGAGCGCAGCCCGCAGGCGACCGCCCCGTGGCGCTTGGCGTGTTGGATGACGGCAGTGATCAGTCGAGATGTGACGCACGGCCGCGCGGCGTCATGCACCAGCACCCATCGCGCCTGGGCGGGCAGCGCCGCCACGCCCCGCGCCACCGACACCGCCCGCGAGGGACCACCGGCGACGATCGCGCGGACCTTGGTGAAGCGTTCACGGCGCACCAGCTGCTGCATCCGGGCCCGGTCCCCGGCTCGCACCACGAGCACCACCGAGCTCACCTGCGGCAGGCGTTGGAAGGCCGCCAGGGTGTGGCACACCAGGGGACGGCCGGCCAGCGGGACAAACGCTTTGGCCGTCCGACCGCCCAAGCGCTCGCCGCGCCCGGCGGCCGGCACCACGACTCCAACGGCTTCGTGCGCCATCGCCGCCTCAACGCCGCTGTGACATACCGCCCGGCCGAGAGGGGGACGGGGCCGCTCCGTCCGGACGGACAAAGATCATGCGCCCGGCGGCGGTTTGCAACACACTGGTCACGACGCCGTGCACGGTCTGGCCGATGAGATGGCGGCCCTGCTCCACGACGACCATCGTGCCGTCTTCGAGGTAGGCGACGGATTGGTGGGGTTCCTTGCCTTCTTTGATGGGCTTGACCTCCAGCGTCTCTCCGGGCAGCATGACCGGGCGCAGCGCCTGGGCCAGCTCGTTGACGTTCAGGACCGACACGCCCTGCAGCTCGGCCACTTTGTTGAGGTTGTAGTCGGTCGTCACCACCCTGGCGCCCAGCAGCTGGGCCACCTTCACGAGCTTGGCATCCGTCTCGGCGACGCCGGGGACGTCTTCCTCATGAATGTGCACGTTCACATGCGGCTGGCTGCGCAGGCTGTTCAACACTTCCAGGCCCCGGCGGCCCCGGGTGCGTTTGAGCGGATCGGCGCTGTCGGCGACCGCCTGCAGCTCCCGCAGCACAAAGCGCGGCACCAACAGCTTGCCTTGAAGGAAGCGCGTCTTGCACAAATCGGCGATCCGTCCGTCAATGATGGCGCTGGTGTCCACGACGACGAGATCCTCGCTGTGATCCTGCCGCGAGAGCCGGACATAGGGGATGATCACGTTGAACTCATCGCGCCCGCGCAGCGCCACGACCATGCCGATATACGCGAACACCCAGGTCACGATGAGGCGGATCGTGCTCATGGCCTCGGGGGTTTTGACCGCCAGGCCGATGGCGTCCGAGACCATGTTGGCCATGATCAGGCCGAACAGCAATCCGAAGACTGCGGCCGAGAACCCGCGCACGGAGACGCCGCGGCCGAAGCGATGCAGCAGGGCCTCGAAGACCACGAGAAACGCCCCGGCCGTGGTTCCCAGCGCGCACCAGAGCCACCACGGCACAGCCGGATGCTGCTGGCCGTATTGGACGCCCAAGAGCCCCCCGATCACCAGAAACCCGATGCGAATAAACCGCAGATTCATGATGCCTCAAGCGCGCGTTGGACCGCTTCACGGACGTTGCGGACCCCGATCACCTCAAGCCCCTCCACGGAAAGCGAGCGATGCGCCGCCGAGACAAAGCCCCGCTCAAACCCGACGCGCCTGGCCTCATGCAGCCGCTGCGCGATGTTCAGGACCGGGCGCACTTCACCCGTGAGCCCGATCTCGCCGATGGCCACCGCCCGGCGGGCCTGCGCGCGCTCCTTGAGGCTGGAGGCGACGGCCAGGGCAACCGCCAAATCGCACGCCGGCTCGACCACCCGCACGCCGCCCAGCGAGGAGACGTACACATCCTGCTGCGCCAGCTGGCCCAAGCCCGCGCGGCGCTCCAGCACCGCCAGCAGCATCGCCACGCGGTTGAACTCCACGCCGGTCGTGCGCCGGCGCGGCAGCCCCATCGAGCAGGGCGAGGTGAGGGCCTGGAGTTCCACGAGCAAGGGACGGCTGCCTTCCAGCGCCACCGTCACCATGCACCCGGCGGCCCCGCCGGAGGCGGGGTCGCTCAAGAACAATTCCGACGGATTCTGGACTTCGATCAGCCCCTCGGCGGTCATGTGAAAGACCCCCAGCTCCGAGGTCTGGCCAAACCGGTTCTTCGTGCCGCGCAGCAGACGAAATCCGCTCGTCGGCTCTCCCTCAAAATACAGGACGGTATCCACCAGATGCTCCAGCACCTTCGGACCCGCCAGGAACCCTTCCTTGGTGACATGGCCCACCAGGATGAGCACGAAGCCGCTGGTCTTCGCCAGCCGGGTGAGTTCATGGGCGCAGAAACGCACCTGACTGATCGAGCCGGGGCTGGAGGAGAGGGTGTCCGATTCGATCACTTGGATGGAATCCACCACGACCACCCGTGCTTCGGTTTTGCGGATCGTCTCCTCGATCGCCGCAAGGCTGGTATGGGCTAAGAGCTGCATCGAGGACTCGCCCAAGCCCAGCCGCATCGCCCGCAGCTTGGTTTGGCGCAGACTCTCTTCGCCGCTGACGTAGAGCACGTTCACTCCGCCCGCGGTCAGGCGCCCCGCCATCGACAACAGCAACGTGGACTTCCCGATGCCCGGCTCCCCGCCCACCAGGACGACCGACCCGGGGACGAGCCCGCCGCCGAGGACCCGATCCAGCTCGCCGATCCCCGTTTGCATCCGGATGATCTCGTCGAGCGAGACCTCGGCCAGAGCCGTCGGCGCGACCGCCTCCGCGACGAGGGCGGCGGTGTGCGAGGGAGCCTCTTCGATCACGTCCTCGACCAGAGCGTTCCAGGCGCCGCAGGCGGGGCAGCGGCCCTGCCATTTAATGGCCTGCTGGCCGCACTGTTGACAGATAAAGACGGCTTTGAGCTTCGCCATGGATCAGACGTCAGAAGCTAGATGTCAGAAGTCAGACCAGAACGCACTTCGAACCGCGCGTTGTCAGTCTGATCTCTGACCTCTGATTTCTGATTTCTGTGTCTTCGGCGGACGGATCAACAGCTTCCAGGGATGGGCTCGGATGTCATCCACAAACGCGGCCATGCGGTCGTAGAGCTCTTCGTCAAACACCAGCTTGCCCAGCGAGCCCTGGCCGTCTTCCACGTGCGACATGGCCAAATTCAGCCGCTCGCCCAACAGCTTCCAGTGCCGCGTGGCATCGCGCGCTTCCCGAATCGTCTCTTTGAGGTAGAGCCGCGCCTCCGAATCGGCCACGATGCTGTTCAAACCTTCGAGGGTCCGCTTGAGCTCGGTGAGGACTTCGTTCGAGCGCTCGATCACCCGCTCGGTCGAGACGGGCGGCTTGCCGACCAGGCGCTCCCCGGACTTCAGGGCCGCGCCGGCAGCCGGACCAGGCGTGATCTCCAGATACTTCTCGCCCAACAACCCAAAAGTGCTGATGGCGGCTTCGTCACCCGAGCGAACCTGCACCCGGTTGGGGAGGCGCGCCACCAACTCGACCTGGGGCGACAGCCCTTCCCCCGGATAGATGATCCGCACATCCTCGATCTTGCCCATTTCCACCCCGGCATACTGCACGGGCGAGCCGCGTCCGATCCCGTTGGCGGAGTCGAAGATCACCCGCAGCGTATAGCCCGGCTGGAAGTAGGTCGCCAGGTCCCCGATGGCAAAGAGCAAGAACACCAGCAGCCCGATCCCGCTCACGATAAACGCCCCGACTTTCATCTCGAGCGACAGCTGCTTGCGCATTACAGTCAAGACCCCTTTCGTACGCCGGTCCGCCAGGCCAGCCGGGACCACCGGGACAACACCCGACGATCCGGCAGGCCCTCCTGGATGGGCCCGGACGCCTGCCCCTGGATGAACTGCTGGACAATCGGGTTCGTCGAGCGCCGGATCTCCTCGGGCGTGCCGGTGGCGATGATCGTCCCATTGTAGAGCATGGCGAGGCGATCGGCGACTTTGTAGGCGCTGCGCATGTCGTGGGTCACGAGCACGGAGGTCACCCGCAGGCGATCGCGCAGGGTGATCACGAGCTCATTGATGATATCCGCCATGATGGGATCCACCCCGGTCGTCGGCTCATCGTACAGGATGATCTCGGGATTCATCGCCAGGGCCCTGGCCAGGCCCACCCGCTTGCGCATCCCCCCCGAGAGCTCCGCCGGATAGAGCCCATCCACCCGTTCCAGGCCCACGAGCGACAAACACTCCTGGACCCGCTGCCGGATGGCGGCGGGCGCCGTCGTGGTGTGCTCCCGCAGGGCGAAGCCGACGTTTTCCTCCACCGTCATCGAATCAAACAGCGCGGCGCCCTGGAAGAGCATCCCGAATTTCTTGCGCATCTCATCGAGCGCCCGGCCTGAGAGCGCGGTGATATCCACCCCGTCAACGAGCACGGCCCCGCTCTCCGGCTTCATGAGGCCGATGATGTGCTTGAGCAGGACCGATTTGCCGCAGCCCGAGCGGCCGATGACGACCATCGTTTCACCGGTCTTGATGGTGAGCGCCACCCGATCGAGCACCCGATGATCCTCAAAGGACTTGCTCACGCCTGCGATCTCAATCATCCCCCCCACCCGTCAATGCTAGACAAAGTAGAACAAGGCGGTGAAGAAACAGTCGGCGGCGATGACCAGGAGAAACGAGGAGACGACCGCCCGCGTCGTCGCCAGGCCCACCCCTTCGGCTCCCCCTTGCGCACGAAAGCCTTCGTAGCAGCTCACGACGCAGATGATGAGCGCAAACACCGCCGATTTCAACAGCCCTGACCACAGGTCCTTGAAGACCAGGGGCAGCGTCGTCATCTTCCAATAGAGGCTCGGCAAAACCCCCAGCTTCATCGTCCCGACCATGAAGCCGCCCAGGATCCCCATGGAGTCCGCCCAGACGGTCAACAGCGGCAGCGCGATCAGCGTCGCCACGAGCCTGGGCACCACGAGATACCGCACCGGATCGGCGGCGAGCGTCACCAGGGCATCGAGCTGCTCGGTCACCTTCATCGTGCCCAGCTCCGCGGCGATCGCCGAGCCCACCCGCCCGGCGACGATGAGCGCCGCCATGACGGGCCCGATCTCCCGCACCACCGACAGCGCCACGAGGCTGGCGATGTAGATCTCCGCCCCCAACCGCTGCATCTGGTAGGCGCTCTGAAACGCCAGCACCATCCCCACGAAGAGCGAGCACAGCAACACGATGAACCACGACTGATAACCGATCTTCCAGAGCTCATAGAGGATGGCTCGAATCCGGAGGGGCCGCATGAGACAGCCGCCGGCCGTCTGCACCAACAGCAGGGTCAGTTGGCCGGCGTACTCCACCAAGGCCACGACCCAGGCGCCGGCGATCGCGATAGGAGCGGCCATACGC
>JACQRB010000051.1 GCA_016206685.1 Candidatus Omnitrophota bacterium
CTCCCGTGGTGGGCGTAGCTCAATGGTCAGAGCGCCTGGCTGTGGCCCAGGAGGCTGCGGGTTCAATTCCCGTCGCTCACCCCTTTTCTTTGTTTGGAGGGCATCGCGGAGAACACCCTTGACGTAACCGGGTCAAACGGCCATACTATTACTGGACGTACATCAAGCGGTTTTGTACGTGTTGGATGATAGGGAGGTGAACAATGGTGCGCTTGACGGCGACTGAGGCGCGGGAGCATTTCGCGGATACGCTCAACCGCGTCTCCTATCGAGGAGAACGGATTGTGGTCTGCCGGCGTGGCGGCAAGGACGTGGCTGCTGTGGTGCCGATGGACGATCTCGAACTGCTCCAAAAACTCGAAGACAGGCTCGACCATGAAGCGATCCGGAAGGCGCTGGCTGAGCCTGGTAAGCGGGTTTCCTACCGCACGTTTCGCAAGACGCTCGGACTATAAGCCGTGTCCTATCAGGTCGAGATAACTCCTGCCGCTGCGCGGGATTTCAAGCGTTTGTCTCCTGAAGCCATCAGGAAGGTGGATGCGGCAATTGTGGAGTTGGAGCAGAATCCCCGCCCGCATGGATACACCAAGCTCGAAGGCTCCGAGGATGAGTACCGCGTGCGAGTTGGAGACTACCGGATACTGTACGTGATTGACGACAAGGCCAAGCTCGTCACCATTGCGCATGTGCGACACCGGCGCGATGCCTACCGCAAGCGGTAGGGTTTCCTTATGACCTGGGTTGACGCTCGCTTCGCTCAACCGAAGTTCGGCGGCCGCTTCGTGATGCACCAAGCCGTTACGGCTCGTCAACCTCAACGATCCGGTGGGTGAGCGCGTATTTGATGAGGTCGGAGGTCTTGTGCAGGCCCAGTTTCTTCAGGATGGCTTGCTTGTGATTTTCCACCGTGCGCGGGCTGATGAACAGCAGCGAGGCGATCTCGCGCGCGGTCTTGCCTTCCACCGTCAGCCGGACGATATCCGTCTCCCGCTCGGTTAAACTCACCTGGCGCGGGACGGGCGGCGCTCCGCCTTCCTGCGCCAACTGCTCGGTGAGGTACTCCGACACCGCAGAGCTCAGATACGTGCCGCCCGCCGTCACCCGACGCAAGGCGGGCAGGAGATCCTCGGTGGCATTGTCCTTGTGGAGGTAGCCGTTCACGCCGGACTTCAACGCTTTCGTGATGTAGAGGTGGGAGCGGTGCACGCTGATGATGATGATCTTGGTGCCGGGGGAGAGCCGGTGCACCTGTTCGATCAGGTCCAGCCCGCTTCGCTTGGGCATGGTGATGTCGAGCAGGACGATGTCCGGTTTGAGCTGCTTGACCTGCGTGACCACGTCTTCGCCGTCAATGGCTTCGCCGACGACCCGATAGTCCGCTCGGCTGCGCAGGATCGTCTTGATCCCTTCGCGGATCAGGTCATGGTCGTCGGCGATCAGGACGGACACCGTCGGCATCTTACACGAACAGCTCCGCGGTGATGACGGTGCCTTTGCCGGGCGCCGTGTGGATCCGGAGCCGCCCGCCGAGCAGCTCCATCCGCTCCCGCAACCCCAGCAACCCCAGCCGCATCGTGTCGTCCTTGCGGCGCTGCGGGCGGTTGAAGACCTCCTCAGACTCAAACCCCTGGCCGTCATCGGTGATCGTCAAGCGCACCGCGCCGTCCGCCTGTCGGAGCGCGATCTCCACCTGCGTGGCGCTGGCGTGCTTGGCGATGTTCGTGAGCGCCTCCTGGACGATGCGGTAGAGGGCCAGGCTATGCTCGCTGGGGAGTTGGAGCTGCGTCGCGGGCCGCTCAAACCGGTAACGGCACCCGGTGATGTCCCGATGTTCGGCGACCAGGACGGCGATGCTCTCCACGAGTCCCAACTCATCCAGCTCCGAGGGCCGCAACAGTTCCGAGATATTGTGGCCCCGCTCCACGAGGTTCCCCAGGATTTTCTTGCTCTTCTCCAGCCGGTCTTTGAGCTCAGTCAGCTCATCGGGGAGCCCCTGGTCAATCAGGCCGAGGTAGATTTTCAAGGCGCTGAGATCCTGGCTGAGCTGGTCGTGGATCTGGCGGGAGAGATTCTTGCGCTCCTCCTCTTCGAGATTGATCATGCGCTGAGCCATCCGCTCGCGCATCTGACGCTCCTGGGTGAGGCTGCGGTAGACGAACCGCGCGATCGCCACGCCCAGGACGATGCTGCAGGAGACGCTCAGGATGAGGATGATGAGGGACGCCCGGTGTTGCTGATCGGTCCAGCGCAACTGCGCGTCAATCGCGTCGAGATTCTGCTTGCTCAGCGACTCCGTCAGGAGCTCGTCAATCTTGTAGGAGCGATTTTCGAACGTCAGGAGGAGCTTGTTCACGCGGTCTTTATCGGGGCTTT
This sequence comes from Candidatus Omnitrophota bacterium, assembly GCA_016206685.1. GTDB lineage: Bacteria > Omnitrophota > Gorgyraeia > Aquiviventales > Aquiviventaceae > JACQRB01. The sequence continues at coordinate 2,374 of JACQRB010000051.1, forward strand.
CACCTTCCGCCAGGGCGAGGATTTCCCGGCCCATCCGCTGCAGCTCATCGGCGGCCTCGTGCAGGCGCTTCACCCAGGCGCGCTGCGGCTGGGCGGCGGCCAGCGCGTCGTAGGCGTCCAGGGCCTGCCGGAAATCTTCGAGGGAACGCTCGGCGGCCGTGAGGCCGGAGGCAACCGGCACGGCTTGGAGGTATTTGGCCGTGCGCCACAAGACGTGGTTGCGGACCCCCATGGCGTAGACCGTGTTGCTCACCTTCATCCTCAGGATCGCCTGCTCGATGGGAAGGTGCCGTTGGCCGAAGGCCCGGATCGTCGTCGCTAAGGCGTGGATCTGGACCACGCTGATCAGGCCGATGGCCGTGGTGAGCGCCACCAGGACCCCAAAGCCGACCAGGAGCCGTTGTTCCCCGCGGATGCGGGCCATGGCCCTCGCCCTTTAGCGCAGGGCCGCGGTCAGCATGTCAATCCGCTGCTGCACCTCATCGCGGTCCTCCGCCTTCGGTTTCAATTCCAGATACCGCCGGTAGTGCCACGCCGCCCTGTCGGATTGGGACTTGACCCGTTCGTAGAGGAGGCCCAGGTTATAGTGCGCGTCGGCGTTGTTCGCCTCCAGCTCGAGCGAGTTCTGATAGGCCTCAATGGCCTCATCGTAGCGTTGGGCTTGCGCGTACACGATGCCGAGGTTGTACCGGTAGAGCGCGCGCTCGTGTTTCAGGGTGTCCTCGAGCGTGGCGACCTTCGCGGCCAAGTCTTTGAATTCCTTCGTCACGGCCTTGCGTTGATCGGTCTTCGCGCGGGCCATCTCCTTATGGAGCCGTTCGAGTTTGTCCTGGAGCTTCTCGAGTTCCTGGGTCTGCTCCTCCACGCGCGCCTGGGCCTCCTCCAGACTCGCCTTCAGCTCCTTGTTGTCCTCTTGGAGCTTGGTGTTGACGGAGACGTACGAGACGACGTCACGCTGGAGGGTTTCATAGTCTCGAGCGAGCTTGGCCTTCTCCGTTTCCAGGCCGCTGGTTTCGGCTTGGAGCTTGCGAAAGAGCTCATCCGATTGGCGCAGCTGGAGGTGCAGCCGTTTCGTCTCGGACCACGACACGACGGCGCTGCCCGCCGACAGCATGCCCAGCCCGAGGCCGACGGTCAGCGCGATCGCAGGGAGCTTGCGCATGGGGTGCCGGGGGAGGTTAGGGAATCCCCCACGTGGCCGCGGAGGATCCGGTGGAGGAGCGGGGGAGCGGATCGCGTTGCATGAGGGCCAGCAGCGCTTCGAGTTCCTCCCGGTCGGCCGCCCGGGGGTTGAGCCGCAAGTACGTCTGCAAGTGCCGGCTGGCTTTGTCCGGGTCGTTGCGCACCTGCTTGTACAACAGCCCCAGATGGGCATGGGCCTGCGGATACGCCGGATTGAGGGCCACGGACTTCTCGTAGGCGTCAATGGCCTTTGAGTACGCCCGCAACTCCGTGTAGGCGACCCCAAGATCATAGTAGGCTTGGGCCAGGTCGTTGGTGAGCCTTCCCACCTCAATCTCCAGCTCCGGGTGGCTTTTGCCAGGAGGGGAAGCGAGTGTCGTCGGCGGCGAGGCTCGTGATCGCCCGGCGCCGGGTGAGCGCGCGGGCGGCGTCTGCTCGTGTTGCCACGACCCTTCGACGCGGGCTGCGGCTTCTGGCCGCGCGCCCTTGCTTAGGGTCGTCACGGCTTCGGTTGGGCGCTTGCCCGTCAAGAGCGCCACGCGTTCCTGCGCTCTCTGCGTCCAGAGATCGCCGGGATTGCCCAACCCGGCCCGCCGTTGCCAGTAGACCAGCGCTTCGGCAAAGTTTCCCTGACGCTCAGACAGCATGGCGAGATTCGCGTAGGCGCTTGCATACCAGGGATTGGCCTCGAGGCATTGCAGGTAGGCCTGTTTGGCGCGCTCCAGGTGTCCCAGGGCCTCGTAGCTCACCCCCAGATCGTTGTAGGCGGTGGCGTACGCAGGGTCGAGGAGAATGGCCTTCTGGTACTTCGCGACCGCCTCCTCCGGATCCCCCGCCTGTTGAGCTGCGTAGCCGTGCTGGCGATACAGGCGGGCCTGCCGGGCGAGGCCTGTCACGGCGGGCTCGGTCTGGGCCGATGCCAATAAACCAAATCCCAATAAACCAAATCCCAATGAAATCCCAAATCCCAATACTCTGGCCATTGGTGTCATTGGTATGTATTGGGTTTATTCCCATTGGGCCTCTTCACCGGAGGCTCTTTGGTCTGCAACATGTTGATCACGTAGTCAATGTCTTTGCGTTGCTTGGGACTGAGCTTCGGGCTCAGCGCCAGATAGCGCTGCAGATGCGCGACGGCCCGCTCGTCGTTGTTCTTGGCATGTTGATAGAGCAGCCCGAGATAGTAATGCGTCTGGGCGTGGTCCGGCTCCGCCTCCAACGATTTCTGGTACGCGTTGATCGCGCGGTCAAACAACTGGGCTTTGGTGGAGAGCGCGCCCAACTCGCGATACAGCGCTCCACGGTCCTGCTGCAGGGTCTCCCGTAAGGTGTCGGCTTCGAGCTTGAAGCGTGTCTGCTCCTGCGCGAGTTGTTGGGCCTGCCGGAGTTTGGCGGCCAGCTCCTGCATGGCCTGCTCCCGCCGCCGGGTTTCCTCCGTCAAGGCGGTCAGGGTGGCTTGGAGGGTGAGAGGGTCTTTGCCCAGCCGCTTGTTGGTCTCGGTCAGGGCCGCCAACTGCGCCTGGAGGGCGATGGCCGTCTCTCGGAGGGTGTCCAGCTCTTGCTTGGACGCTTGCCGTTCCTGCGCGGCCTGCGCAAGCTGTTGGCGCAGGGCTTGCGCGTCATGGGTGAGTTGGGCGATCCGGCGATCCTTGGATGGATCCTTCAGCCGCGCGTTCAGGCGCGCGTTGGCTTCGCCCAGCATGGTGAGCTTGGCTTGAAGCGCTTCCCGGGTCTGGCGGAGCTTCGCAATGGTCTGCAGCAGGGAGGTGTTGACCTGTTGCAAGGTTACGGCCCCTCGCGGGTCGGCGCTCGAGGCGGCAGGAACTGAGGTCTCTGCGGGTGGCGTTGAAGGCGAGGGGTTCGCAACCGCCACGCGGCTGACGCTCGTCGCGATCACGCACACCAGCCCCCCCAGACGCACCCGGGCGCTCAGCAGCGTTAGAGCTCCTTCATCGCTTTGAGCTTCAGCGGCGCCTCGCTTGGAGCGGGCGTCGCCGGCGCGAGCGGACGGGTGGGCAAGGCGGGCTCGAGGGCGGATTCCTCAGGCTCGATCTGAATCTCCTCGAGTTTCTTGGAGATGATGTGCGACACGATCGCGTGCCTCATGTCCTCAGGCATGACCTCTCGGGGGACGAGATACTCCGGCTCCGTCCCCGCCACCGCGGCCTCGCCGGTCATGATGCGGGGGGTGAGGAAGATGATCAGTTCGGTTTTCTTGGAGATCGCGTTGCGCGAGCTGAACAGCAGCGGGCCCACGATCGGCACGTGGCCCAATCCGGGGGTCATGTTTTTGTCGTCCTGGCGCTGGTCTTTCATCAGGCCGCCGATCATGACCATGCTGCCGTCCTTGACCTTGACGACCGTTTCCGCTTCAGCGGTTTGCACGATGGGGATTTTGCTTCCCAGGCTGGTCGAGAGGGTCTCGCGGACGGAGCTGACCTCCGGCTTGATCTTCATGACGACGAAGCCGTCGGTGCTGATGGTGGGCACCACGTTGAGCTTGACGCCGACGTCAATGAACTGGATGGATTCCGAGGTGACCGTGCTGGCTGTCGCTTGGCTGAGGGTTTGGCTCACGTAGGCCTCCCGGGACCCCACCAGGATCTTCGCTTCCTGGCCGTTCACCGCCGCAATGCGGGGCCGGGAGAGGACCTTGGTGTCCCCGTAGGTCTTGAGAAACTGCAGGGCGTTGCTGAGCGTGCGGAAGGTGTTCTGGGACGAGAGGCCGATTTTCACCTGTTCGAATGACGCCAAGGTGGAGCTGGCCGGAAACTTCCCGACCAGGCTCAAGTTTTGCAGGCGCTCGCCAAAGATCTTTTCCCACTCGACGCCCCGCTGGAACTGGTCGTTGAGCGTGGTTTCGACGATCGCCGCGTCAATCAACACCTGCAGCGGCTCGGTGTCGAAGGCTTTGACCACCCGCTCGATGCGGCGCATCTTTTCCGGCAGGTCCGAGATGACGAGCTTGTTGGAGCGTTCGTCCACGATCGCGTCGCCGGTGCCTTCCGTGATCTCGGTGGAGAGCTTCTCCTTCAGATCCTTGGGTTTGGCGTACTTCAGGTCGAAGATGGCCATCGCAGGCGGCTGGTCCAGTTGGCGCACGGCTTGTTCCATCAAGTCCAGCCGCTCGGGGACGTCAATCAGGATGAGGACCCCCGTGGCCTTATCCACCACGAGCTTGCCCACGTCGGACTTCAGTTGGCTGAGCGCGTCGAAGACGGCGGTGGGCTCGGCGTACGTGAGCTTCAGGCTTTTGATCTTGCGCCGCTCGCTGTACTTGCGCCCGTAGAGCTGCTCATATTCCTGGGCGCTCATGATGTAGAGGATGTCACCCTTGCGCTCGAAGGCCAGGTCCTGGCTGATGAGGATGATGTCGAGGGCGTCTTCGAAGGTCTGGTTGTTCAGGTAGACGTTGATGCGCCCCGAGACCCCTTTCGTGGGCACGATCGTCAGGCCCGTTTTGAGGGACAGGATCCTGAACAGCTCCACCAGGTCCACGCCCTTCAGGTCCAGGGAGATGCGTTCTTTGTCCTTTGGCGCAGCGGGGAGCGTTTCCTCAGCCGTCGTGTCCGGTTCATCGAGTCCGGTCTTCTCTTCCGCCATCGCGAGACCGAGAGACAGACTGAGTACCATGAGACAACTGAAGAACAGGTTTCTCATCGCAGTTCCCACTCCTCCTCCTCGCCGGTCTGGGGGCCAAGGAGCACCTTCTCCCTGAGGATCTTCTTGATGCGCAAGGGCCCGATCTTTTCCCCCGTGCCCAGCAGATAGGTTTTTTCCTCTTTGGTCTGTTCGATCATCGCCTGTGGGTTGTCGGACCAGATGATGCCCACGAGTTTGAGCTCGGCCACGTAGGGGCTCAGGTCCTCAACGACCGGCGCGGCAGGAGCGGGGGTCTCCGTCTTGGGGGGAAGGAACGTGAAGATGTTGCGTGCCCTGGCGCGCTCCAGCACGCCGGCAAAGTCAAGCGTCGGCAGGGAAGCGCCCTTCGTCTGGGTGGGGGCGATGAGCTGGGTCCGCTCAACCATCTCCAGCCTCGTCAAGAACTCGCTGCGGAGGGCAAAGAAATCGGCCAGCCACGCCAAGGCGAGCACCCCCCCGATGATCGCCAGGCCTCGATTGACCATGCGCAGCGTCACCACCGGCCCGGACCCCGGGCGGCCGCCCCTGAGCCGGTCGAGCACCCAGCCCATGCCGAGGCTCCAGGCGGAAGCCCGGCGCCCCAGACGCCCCAGGGTGCCTCGTGGCTTGGCCGCGGCGGGGTTGTCTATGACCTGCAGGAGCTTTTCTTCCGGGGTCAGCCGGTCCTTGGGCGTCATCGGATCTCATGGGCCATGAGCGTGCGGACGATCGCGCCATCCACGACGGGCTTGCCCTGCGCCACGAGCTCGCGCAGGGCGTGATGGCAGAACCGGGCGATGTGCCTGGGATAGCCCTGAGCGGCTCGATGGATTTCCTGGATGGCCTCCTCGGTGAAGAGCGGCGGGCTTCCCGTCGAGCCGGCTTGCGCGAGCCTGAACTCGATCAGCTCCCGGGTTTCGGGCTCGTCGAGCGGGTTCAGGACGTATTTGAGGCTGACGCGATCGAGGAAATTGCGGATCTCGCGCACGCGGGGCAGGAGCTCCAGTTGGGCCACCAGGACGAGCTGGAGCAGCTTGTACTCGTTGGTCTCGTAGTTGAGCAGCCCCCGCAGGATTTCCAGGGAGAGGGTGTTCAGTTGTTGCGCCTCGTCAATGAGCAACACGACCGTTTTGCCCTCCTGCACGCCCTGCTGGAAGAGGAAGGCCTTGATCGCCTCGCGGTAGTCGAGGACCGACGGCGCGGCGGTCTCCAGGCGGATCTTGAAGGCGCGGACCAGCGCGGTCAGGGCCAGCTCCTCCGTCTCATAGGCGGGATCCAGGATCATGTGAAAGAGCGTGTCCTGGCGCTCGCGCAGCAGTTGAAACAGTTTTCGGGAGAGCGTGGTCTTGCCGGTCCCGACATCGCCTAAGATCAAGCTCAGGCCCCGCCGCAGGCGCAGCTCAATGAGGACCCGCGTCAGGGCGGCCCGGTGCTCCCGGGATTCGTAGAAAAAGGCGGGATCTGGGCTGGTGGAGAAGGGCTCTTTGTGCAACCCCAAGACGGTGTAGTAGCCCGCGTTACGCGTGGGGAGAATCGCCGGCGGCTCGGTGAGGATCATCCCACCACCTGCTGGTTGGCCAAAGGCCGTCCCGCCATGGCGGGACGCTTCGCCTTCGGTGACGTCTGAGACTGGGGGCGGCGAAGTCCAGCAGGTGGTGGGATCATCTGAGGAACTGCGCAATGAGCCGCAGCGTGTAGCCCTTGTTCTGGAGCGCTTTGATTTTCCGGAGCCGCCACTTGACGTCATCTTCCCGGTAGAATCGCCTCAGGCCTTGGCGGGTGGAGTTATTCAGGAGGCCGAGGTTGGTGTAGTGATTGAGGGTCTGGTAGGAGATGCGGAACTTGTCCACCAGTTCCAGGGCTGAGAGCAGGCGCGGCTTCGAGTGCCGTTTGCCGTTTGGCCGCGAGGACCCGTTGATCATCCCACCACCTCTGTGAGCCCCGCCATTGGGCGGGGCTGTCGCACGACGGCGACCCCCTTGACTCTCCAGCGTATCCGGTTTCCGTGGTGTGCGACTTCGCCTGCGGCGAAACACAGAGGTGGTGGGATCATCCCGTTCCTCCTTCCGTATATGAGGTAAACCGAGTAGAAATAGTACAAATAGTAAGTATTGTCAAGTAAAACCTTTTAAAACTGAGCGGAGGGAGTCGGAAGGGATTACAGAGAACTTACACGACTGGCAGAAATGTCGTGCGAGGGTCGTTAGATGGCGGGCGTGCTGGCTGGCAACGTCTGAACGTGAAGACCGCGGATGCTACGGAAGTCTTTCACGTTGCGAGTCAAGAGGGTCGCGTGACTGAGCATCGCCGTGGCAGCAATCAGGGCATCCGCAATGGTGATGGGGTAGCGGCGGCGAAACTGGGCCCCGACGCGCGCGATGCGCGAGGTGACAGCCAGCCGCGGCAACAACTCCAGCAACTCGGTAACCCGCCGCTCTTCCTGGCGGCTCAAGGTAGTACCCGCGAGCAACTCACACTCGGTAATGACCGAGATGGTGGCGCGCACACGTCCGCTTTCAATGTCACGAAGGAACCGCACGGCAGCGGGATCGCCCCGCAAATGATCAATCAGGATGTTGGTGTCAAGCAGGTACTTGGGCACCTACGACGTCTCGCGTTTGACTCGGCGTTCCCATTCGCGTCGCAGGCGGCGCTGCAGGACACGGCCTTGTGGCAGACGGCCACGCAGCAAGCCGGCGGTCCTGGTCACCACGCTTGTGAGAGATCGAGACGTGATCCGAGTCACAGGATGGCCGACTCGGATGGTCCATTTCACCGCCTGCAACTGGTCTTCCAGTCGCTCGACCTGGTCAAGCATCGTGGTCGTCTTCATGAGTACCACCTCCTGTCTAGGAGCGTAGCATGAGCGCCCAGCCTTGTCAACGCAGGTTGCTCTGTCGAAAACCAGGCGGCGAGACAGCGGGTTGGCACAGGGCAGCGGGTCCTGGCTCGCGTTCGGCTTGCGGCATCGCTCCGCCAGCCCCAGCGTGGCTGGCGTCGCTCGACGGAATTCCTCGCTCGCCCCGCCGGCGGCGAGCGGGTGGGTCGAGCGCGGCCTCCGGGTGCGAGGCGGGCACGGTGTCCAGCACGCATGCTCCCTCGATCAGCCCAGGTGAGCATGAGTGCTGGACGAGCCGAGCAACCGGCGGAGTGAGACCGCCACGCTGGGGCGGCCGAACGTCCGCGCGAGCGCCCACCCCGAGCTAAAGCCGGCGGGGCACCATGCCCGCTCAGAATTCCGAACGTGCCGCTCACCGAACGCCTCGCCACCCGCTGCCTGGCGGCTTTTCGACAGAGCAAACGCAGGTAAGTAGTTTCCGCAAGCAAAACGAGGGCCTTTACGGATAGACGCTCAGGAGCGCCTGGGGGTATAGTTGCAGTAGCATGAGGCGAACCTTGGCGTGCCTCCTCGTCATTGCGGGGATCGGCGTCGCCGCGCGGCCTTGCGGCGCGAATCCGGAGCAGGTGACGCTCCAATCGGCGCTGGTGTGGAGGACGGACGGCAGCGGCGACTACCCGCTCCAGGAATTGAAGCCGGGAACCACCTACGCGCTTCCGGAGGCCATCGCGACGGCCGGCCAGATCGAGACGCTGACCGCCACCTGGACCTTCGAAGGGCAGGTGACGCTGGAGCTCAGCGCCGACGGGGGGTTGCACTACGCGCCGGTCCTCTACGGGGTGCCCCTGGCGTCCGGGTTCTCGCGTGGCAACCGCCTCAAGTGGCGCGCGACGCTTGGTCCTGAGAGTTCCCTCAGCGAAACGCGGGTCGTCTATACCGATGGCTCGAAAATCCTGGGCTCATTCGGGGATCCCCGGCTGTCCGGCTTCCGGTACCGCAAGCCGATCGCCATCAATGGCTCGGCGGCCGGCACCCTCTTTGGGTATCAGCTTGCGTTGGCGATCGGGGAGTCGGCGGAGACCGCGGCGTATGACGCGCACTGCGAGGGGCGCCTCCGCAGCGACTTCGCCGATATCCGGATCACCACGGCGGATGGGCAGACCGTCCTGCCGCACTATCTCGAGACGATTGTCGGCGGGACCCCGGCCCGCCTGGCGATGGTCTGGGTGAAAATCCCGCAGCTCCCCCCCGAGGGGCTCACCCTCTACCTCTATTACGGCAATCCGACGGCGCCGGATCTCTCCGATGGTCAGGCGGTGTTTGAATTTTTTGACGATTTCAAGGGCAGCGACTTGGACCCCAAACGCTGGGACACCCACCTTGAGGGGCAGGGCGGCGCCACGGTGTCCGATTCTCAGTTGCACCTGACCTCCGCCTCCATCCTCTCCACAGCGTTCCAGATGACCGACGGCATCGTGGAATACCTGGCCACGACCACGACCGCGCAGGATGATGCGCGGCTCATCATCCGCAGCGACCCGCAGGCGACGCATCCTGATGAAACCAACCAGGTGGCGTACGCCTCGGCGTACGCAGGGGCGGAGCATGTGCTCGCGGCGGGCAGCATCGTGCAGGCGAACGACCCCCAGCCCATTGCCGCCGGGACGCCCTACGGCTACCAAGTGCTCGCGCGCGGCACCACGCTCACCTTTCAACGCTACGACCCGGAGTTTACCGACGTGCAGGCCACGGTGACATTCGATGACGCCTCTGGCCTCACCCAGGGGGTGGTGGGCCTGCATTCCGATGGCAGCGCCTCCTACGACTGGATTCGGGTGCGCAAGTCAGCCCCGACGGTCGTCGGGGCCCCGGAGGTGGCGGCCACGACCGCTCCGGCTCCGGAAGAGCTCGTCAATCTGCCGGTCTTTACCAACACGCTCGTGATGCCCAACGGCGACCTCGGCCTGGCCGACCCGGCGCTCGAAGGCCTGTACGAGACGGCGGACATCCCAACCGACGTCGCCGCGCGGATTCTCATCCCCGGCTGGCAGGGGCAGGCGGCGGCTGTGGCGGTGTCTGCCGACGGCGGCGGCTCCTATCTGCGGGACTGCGTTGCCGGGGTCCGCTACTACGCCTCCAAGGGCCACTTCACCCCCGGCAAGCACCTGATGATGCAGGTCGCCATGCAGGGAACCGCTGAATCCCCAACGCCACAGTTGCAAGCGCTCTCGCTTGACTACGCCGCCGGCAAGCTGTTCGTCGTCTCGCCCAACGGCGGGGAGCGGCTCATCCAGGGGACCACGCATCAGATCATCTGGTCGGCGCTGGGGCACGATGCGGCCTATCCGGTGAAGCTGGAGTACTCCCTGGACGGCGGCAAGACCTACAAGGCGATGGCCGATTCCACCGAGAACGACGGCGCGTACGTGTGGGTGCTGCCGGATCGCGTGACCTCGAGCGAGGCGCGCGTGCGGGTGTCGGACCGGAATGATCCCAGCATGTTCGATGAATCGGACGAGCCCTTCGCCATCCTCTCCGCCGATGAGGCGGCTCAAGGTGGGGCGGCCCAAGAAGAAACCGCGCAAACCGGGGCGAGCTACACCGATGATCTGCTGACGTTGCTGGACACCCTGGCCAAGGACCCCAACGGGACGCCTCACGACATCGCCGTCAAGGTGACGGAGTCAGGCAACTACAAGGCCGGTGATATCGTCCTCATCAGGCCTGCGGGGACGGAGTGGTCTGAGGCGGAGAAAAACAGCTTCCTCATCATTCAAGCGAACTTGGGTCCTGAGGCGATCGCGTCGCTCATGAACCGGAAGTTCAAGATTGACCTGAGCTTCTTCGATCTCAAGCCCAGAGCCAGCGACAGAGGCAAGCCACCCGTGCGGCGGCACTACAAGGCGAAAGAAGATTTACGCACGCTGGTGGAAGACCGAGAACCTCTCAATGGCGCCAAGTAACGCTTGGGGTCTGACCCAACAACCTGGCCGTGTCTTTTCTGGTTCTTCAGTTTTTCGGTTTTTGGGTTTTTCGGTCTTTCGGTTTTTCCGTTCTTCAGTTTTGCTATGGACTATGGTCTATGGACTATGGACTCCTCCTGCCCACGCCGCCACGGAGTTCATCTCCACCGTCAAGTCCACCGGCGGCGACTACACCAGCCTCGTCACCTGGGATGCCAACAACGCCTCCGACCTGACCGCGGCGACCACCAAAGTCTTTGCCCACGGCGGGATCACCGGCACGATTGCCGACGGCGCGGCCGTCAAAGGGGGCACCTCGCTGGCCACCGGCGCGGCGGTCCATGTCACCGCCACTCAACTCCTCATCAAGAGCATCACCGGCACCTTCCAGAACGCTGAAAAGGTGTGCCTCAGCGCAGAGACGCTGCCCTGCACGAACTTCGTCACCCTCTCCAATGCCGGTGACTCCGCCATCGCGGTGGCGGAGACCTCCCTCAAGGAAAGCCTCGCGAGCACCCTGACGCTGGGCGCCTGGACGACCTCGGCGACCAACTACGTCGAGATTCGCGCGGCGCCCGCCGCCAAGCATACTGGCGTGGTTGGGGGCACTGGCGCCGGCATCGCGTTCACCGGCGCAACCGGCTCCTTGCTCAGCTCCGGCGTGCCCCATCTGCGGCTGACGAATCTGTATCTGGAATCCACCGGCACCAGCACCGCGTCCCTCATCGCGCTCACCACCGGCACGCTCGAGGCGCGCCTGGCGGGCTGTCTCATCCGCAAGTCCTCCGCCAGCGCGACCGGCGACGTCCTGACGGTGAACGCCGGCGCGGTGAAGCTGGCGAATAACTTTATCGTGACCGCGAATACGGCCAACAGTTATATCAATTTAACCAGCACCGCCGGCGGCACGAACTACCTCTATGCCAACTCGTGCTACTCAAGCGGGGGAGGCGCAAGCAGCGTGCTCGCGTTGTCAAACGCCTCCGCCTCCTCGCCCACGAATCTCCGCGGCAACATCATCTTCGGCTTCGCCAACGCCGGCCCCTTGAGCAACACCGGCGGCAGCGCCTTGACCCAGGATTACAACGCCTACGATGGCACCTATGCCAGCACCGGCGTGAACGACAAAAAGAACCTGACGGCCTCCGCCCACTTGATCAGTCTCACCGCCGGAAGCGAGAACCTCCACTTGACGAACAGCTCGACGCTGCGGGGGGTCGGTTGGCCCGGGTTGGCGACGGATCCGAACCTTCCTGTGACCACCGACATTGACGGCGAAAACCGGAGCTCGAATGACATCGGAGGCGACTCCTGGGCGGTCGCGAGCATGAGCTTCACGACCCAGCCTGCGGCGATTGCGACGCCGGGGGCGCTCTTCAACCCTCAGCCCGTCATCGCGCTGCGTGATGCCCTCGGCAACACCGTGACGACGGACTCGACGACCTCCGTGACCCTCTCGGCAGTCCTGGCCAGCAACAACACGCTCCCCGGCACCGGCACGCTCTCCGGCGCCACGACGCGCAGCGCCGTCAATGGCGTGGTCAGTTTCACCGACCTGTCCTATAGCGTGGAAGAGATCATCCAGCTCAAAGCGACCGCCACGGGGCTTCCGATTATTTACTCAAACGCCGTCGAGGTCTCCAGCACCAAGTCCTTGCTGCTGACGAGCCCCTCGGCTGCCGGCATCAGCTACGCGGCCGGCTCCGCGCAGACCATCACCTGGACGGACTACAAAGCCGTCAGCCAGGTGAAGCTGTCCTACTCCACCGACGGCGGCAACACGTTCCCGTTTCTCATCGCGGACGCGGCGCCGGAGACCGGCTCGTTTGCCTGGACGATCCCGACCCTGACGTCCAGCACCGTGAAGGTCAAGGTGGAGAACGCCGCCAGCTCGCTGGATTTCGATGTCTCGGATAACAACTTCGCCATCACCGCGCCGACCCTGACCCTCACGGCGCCCAACGGGCTGGAGCAGTGGTATCCGTCGGAGGACCGCGCCATCACCTGGACGAGCTCGGGCACGATCCAGAACGACCTGAAGCTGGACTACACCACCAACGGCACCACCTATACGC
>JACQRB010000052.1 GCA_016206685.1 Candidatus Omnitrophota bacterium
CCGGTGATTGGTGCTGCGCAACTCCGCCGTCACCAGGCCCTGCGACAGATGGCGCATCACGCGGCTATACCCGGTCATGCTCTGGATCATCCCCCCACCTCCGTGTCCCGCCAATGGCGGGGTCGCACATCCCGAAGAACAGATTGGCGAATGCTCCGGTAACCTTGCTGTAGTGCGATGGCCTGCCTCTGGCAGGCCCACGGAGGTGGGGGGATCATGCCCACACCCGCGTCTGGCCCTCGACGGTCTTGCTCGCATACAACGGCACGAGCAGCTCGTCGGGGCGAAACCACAAGGTGATTTCCCGCTGCGCCTCCCGGTCGTCCGAGGACGCGTGCAGGACATTTTCCATGAGGCCTGTCGTCGTCATGCGGCCCAGCGCGCCGCGCAGGGACGTCGGGCTTGCCGCTTCCGGGTTGGTCGCGCCCGCCGCCTGCCGGACGGCCGCCACCGCGCCGGGCCCGGCGTAGACCAGCGCCAGCACATACGCCACCCCGTGCAGCTCGCCCCGGAGGTGCTGGATCAGCTCGTTGAAAAACGGCTCCTCCCGCATCGCCTGGTAGTGGACTTCGGCCAGCCGTTGACTGACGCGCGTGACCTTCGCGCCGATCAGCGCAAGCGGCAGCTGTTCCAGCCGCGAGAGCACCGCACCGGCCAATCCCCGCGCAATTGCGTCAGGCTTGATCAGCACCAGCGTCGCTTCCTCGGACCCCATGCTAGGACGCGGCCACGCCCAAGGCGCGCAGGATGCGCGTGAGGTCCTCCGACGAGAAATAGTCGATGACGATGCGCCCTCCGCGGCGTCTCGTCGCGAGGCTGACCTTGGTGCCGAGCAGCTGCCGTAGCTGGTTCTCGACGGCGTTCACCTGCGGATCGAGCGCGCGCCGCCGCTTTCTCGACGGCGACGGCTGCCACTGCCCTGCCAGCTCCTCCAGCTGCCGCACCGTCAAGCTCTTGGCCAGCGTCCGCTTGAACAGCTCCGTCTGCTTGGCCGGCGGCTCAACCCCGGCCAGGACTTTCGCGTGCCCCTCGGAGAGCTTGCCCTGCGTCAGGGCCTGCTGGATGTCGTGTGGGAGGCGCAGCAGCCGCAGGGTGTTGGCGATGGTGCTGCGCTCTTGTCCGATCATCTCCGCCAGCCGCTCCTGCGTGTAGCCGAACTCCTCGATCAGGCGTTGAAACGTCCTGGCTTCTTCAAGCGGATTGAGATCCTCCCGATGCAGGTTTTCGATCAACGACACCTCGATGGTCTCTTGGTCGTTGAGCGCTTTGACGATCGCTGGAACCTCTTGCAGCCCGATCGCTTGTGCCGCCCTCCACCTCCGCTCTCCGGCGACCAGCTCATAGATCCCGTGGGCGATCGGCCGCACGATCACCGGCTGAATCACGCCCAGATGCTTGATGGAAGCTTTGAGCTCTTCCAGCGAGCCCTCGTCGATCGCCTGGCGCGGCTGGTACCGGCAGGGCTTGATCTGATCCACCCGAATGGACACCACGTTCGGGTGTGTCCGCACCGACGATTCCACGATCTGCGCCAACCCTTTTCCTAACCGTCTCTCCATGTGCGCGTCCTTTGTCCCGCGTGCCGTCACGGCGTCGGACCCTCTGCAGCGCCCGAGGGCACGCGTACCGCCTCCACGCCCCTCTTGTCCAACACCTTCTTCGCCACTTCCTCCGCCAACAACTGATACGCCATCGCGCCGGTCGAGTGTGGTTCGTAGACGCAGACCGGCTTGCCGAAGCTGGGCGATTCCGCCACGCGGATATTCCTCGGGATCGTGGTCTCAAACACTTTGCCTGGGAAAAAGCGCTTGACCTCCTCGGCCACCTCCCGCGCCAGATTGGACCGGAAATCGGTCATCGTCAGCACGATCCCGGCGATTTCCAAGTCCGGGTTGCGTCCGCTACGAACCATTTCGATGGCCTGCACCAGCGCGCTTAAGCCCTCCAGCGCCAGATATTCGCACTGGATCGGAATCACCACCGTCTCAGCCGCGACCAGGGCATTGCTCGTCAGGACTCCCAGCGACGGCGGACAGTCAAAGAAGATCGCGTCATACTGCTCTCGAACGGCCTGGCAGGCTTTTCGCATCGCCGTATCAGGCTCGTCCAATTGGGGCAATCGCAACTCGGCCTTCGCCAGCTCCAGGCCCGCCGGAACCAGATCCAGTCCTTTTACTGATGTCGCCACCAACGCGTCCTGAATCGCGGCCCCATCAACAAGCACATCATAACTCGTTGTTTCACAATGAGTTCTGTCTGCTCCGCTTGACACGGTTGCGCTGGCTTGCGGATCAAGATCAATCAACAAGACCCTCTTCCCCATGATCGCCAGGCAGGCGGACACGTTCACGGCTGTCGTGGTCTTTCCCACCCCGCCTTTCTGATTGCAGACCGCGATTGTTCTGTTCATCAGGAGCGATCGTGTTCCACGTGGAACGCCCTGGCCTCGCTGTAACCGCGGCTCATTGTATCGGCTTACCACAAGAAATCAAGAAGAAACAGCGCTTCTTTGCACAGGCTGTGCATCTCCTGTGCGAAACTCAGACCTTCGCGAGTTTGTACCACAGGATCGACGTGAGGCTGTTGGTCAGCCAATACAAGACCAGGCCGGCCGGAACTTGATAAAACATCACCCCAAAAATGACGGACATCAGTGGTCCAGAAAAAGGATTCGGGCCGGAAGATTTCACCTTTGGCTGAGACAGCTTGGTTTGCATGAACATCGCCGCCGCCATCAGAATCGGAAGAATATTGAGATCCAACCCGAGCGGGAGCTTCGCCAAGCGATCTGGCAGCGACAGATCCTTGATCCATAAGAATCGCGCTCCTCTCAACTCGACCACGTGGGAAATGGCCGACCACAGCGCAAAGAACACCGGAAGCTGCAAGAGCATCGGCAGGCACCCGCTCAATGGGCTGACTTTATGCTCTTTGAACAGCGCAAACACTTCTTGATTCATGCGCTTCGGATCGTCCGCATGCTTCTTTTTCAGCTGATCCATCCGAGGCTGCAATTCCTGCATCCTCTTCATCGAGCGAACGCTGATCAAGGTAAACGGCGCCAGCGCTGCCGTCACCCCAGCCGCAAGCAGGATGATGGCCAGGCCGTAGTTTTTCACGATCGACGCAAGACCCTTGAGCGCCACCATCAGCACGAGCCCGATCTTGGCCAGGAATCCAAGCGGAAACGCCTGTTCAAACCCGGCGTCTCGCAGATTGAAGAAATCCCTCGGCCCAAAATACACTCTCGCCTTGTAGGAGATGGTAGCTCCCGGCTTGGCGTTCATCGAGGAACGAATTTCTGCTGCAATCGTGCCTCGCTCTGACGGGAGGAGTATCGTTTCTGCCGGCGCCCCTGGATCCAATTTGATCGCCTGGCAGAAAAACCGCTCGGCCAGCGTCACCATCGTTGTTCCACGTGGAACAGGCTTTGGCTCTCTGAGGCCTTCCGAGTAACGAAGGTGGGACCGTTGCCAATCCGAAGTCTTCTTGGTGTTTACCATGGCCTCAAGCATGTTATATTGGCCGGCCATCTCGTCGTTTCGACTCCACATGGCCAGGGCCCTGACTGGGATGTGTCGCTCAACAGCTTCTCGATTGGAGGCCGTCAACGTCGCCACGAGACTCGACGTCCGATCATCCAGCTCGACGTCAAGCCTCCGAGAGAGCCCATCAGAGCCTTCTGAGACCCACGAAGCGCTTGAGGCTCGTTGGTCGCGCAGACTCCATGCGGCCGGCTCGTCGGCAAACGCCACCATGAGCACGCCGGACTTCTTGCCGATCGTTAACGGCTTCTTCGTCGCCAAATCCTGCATTCGCTTCAGGACCACCGATCTCACGACTCCGGATGACTTGCCGAGCTCCACACGCAATGAACTCGACTCAAGCACCACCGACTCCTCATCTGTCAAGAGTCGAGGAATCGGGCTCTCGACTTTCAGAGGTTGCGCTGGGGCTTGTGACAGCGCCGGCGCCTCTGACGGAGGAGGCGTCTGACGCGAGGTCTTGGTTAAGACCTGCGCGTAGGCAACCAGGATCACGGCTGAGAGAATCGAGGCGAGCCAGACGCGCTGTTCTGGATTCGTCATTCTGGAACAGGGTCAAATCCGCCTTTGCACAGCGGATGGCACCGGATGAGCCGACGAATCGTCATGGCGGATCCGCGCACAATCCCGAGCCTGCTGATGGCTTGCTCAGCGTACGATGAGCACGATGGGAAAAATCTGCATGATGGTAACATGATGATAGAAAATATATTATGAATAGCACGAAGTAAAAATATGGCTATATTCATAAGAAGAAAAGAGACGAGAGGCATCAGTTAAAAAGCCGAAGCTTCGAGCAGGCGCTGGTCAGCTCCGCTTCAAATTGGCTGAATGAAACGCCGGCGATTTGGTGAATCAGGATCAGCAGATCGTCGCCGGTTTTCAGCTGGGCTTTATGGGCCCGAAACGCCTCCCGGACCAGCCGCTTGGCCCGATTGCGCGCCACGCCGCCTTTGAGCCCTCGCTGAACGCGCAAGCCCAGCCGCGTGACGGTGAGGTGGTTCGGCAGCGCCCAGACCGAAAGCATCCGTCCTCTGGCAAGCGCGCCGCCTCGTCGAATCGCTAGAAAGCGCTTCGTGAGGCGAAGTCGTTCACGGGGCCTGAGGGCGGTGCCAATCAGACGGGGATAAGTTGCCAACGGCTTTTTTGCCGTCGACGATTGAGGGTCTTGCGCCCTCCGCGCGTGCGCATGCGCACAAGAAATCCGTGGGTGCTGCGGCGCTTGCGCAACGAGATCGGGCGTAGGTGTTTTTTCATCTGCGATGCGGCTTCCTCACCGTGCTGGGCGTCATTATACGGGTTCCCCGGATCGGAATCAAGCGTTGTCCGTGACGGGCGCTGTCCTCATTTGGCAGGGCCTGCCGCTGCGCCACCCCACCGTCCTCGCCGCGCCGCAGCCTTCGCGCGTCGTCGGCTCCGGTCGGTGGGGCCCCGGCTCCGCGTCACCCGCCAAATGAGGACGCTTCCTTGGCGCGGAATTTCTTGAGCCCCGTCAATCCGCTTGGTATAATACGCCGTGTTTCGTCCCACAATGGAAGAGCCCGCCGCGCGGCTTGGGGGCAGTTCCATCTTGTGCAAAACCCTGTGCAAAACCAGTGACGCCTGTGCAAACCGTGTCGTTTGAGTGGCCCAAGGCCGCGGCAACGCTCACCGACGTCTTGGGCGAGGCGGTCGCCAAGCGCTGGATCGCCCCCCTGAAGCTGGCGTCGGTTTCCGAGCAGGATCTGGTCTTAGAAGCCCCCAATCCCTTTTTCCGAGACTGGGTTCTCACGCACTACCGCGCGCATCTGCAGCGGCTCGCCGGCCGCCGGCAGCTGCGGGTCGTCGCGTCGGAGGAGCCGCCTCGTCAAGAGCCGCTCAAGGGACTTCCTGCGCCCGCCGCCGGGGAGCGGGTTGAGGGGGCGCTGAATCCCAAATGCACCTTCGATCGCTTTGTGGTGGGGTCCAGCAACCGCTTTGCGCACGCCGCGTCGCTGGCCGTCGCGGAGTCGCCCGCGAAAGCCTATAACCCCTTGTTTATCTACGGCGGAGTGGGGCTGGGCAAGACGCACCTCATGCAAGCCATCGGGCAGGCGATCCTCAGCCGCGATCCGTCGATGCGGGTCGTCTACACCGCCAGCGAACGCTTCACCAACGAGCTGATCAGCGCCATCCAAACCAGGACGACGGCGAAGTTCCGCGATGACTACCGCGGCGTCGACGCGCTGTTGATCGACGACATCCACTTCATCGCCGGCAAGGAATCGACTCAGGAGGCGTTCTTCCACACGTTCAACGTGCTCTACGACGCGCACAAGCAAATCGTGGTGTCCAGCGACCGCTCGCCCAAGGATATCGCGGGCCTGGAGGAGCGCCTGGTTTCGCGGTTTGAGTGGGGGCTGGTGACGGACATCCAGCCGCCCGACGAGGAAACGCGCATCGCCATCCTGCGCAAAAAAGCGGAAGACGCGGCGGTCGACGTGCCGCCTGCGGTGATGGACTTCGTCGCCAATCAGATCACGTCGAACATCCGCGAGCTGGAGGGCGCGCTGATCCGGGTGGTGGCCTACTGCCGGTTCTTCGGCAAGGCGCTGTCCGTTGAGGTGGCCCAGGAGGTGCTCAAGGACACGGTTCGGGAGGCGGGCTCCCGCCTGACCATTGAGGTAATCCAGCGCCGGATTGGGGAGCACTTTCATCTCTCCGTCGAGGATCTTAAGGGGGGGGCGCGGCACCGCGGGGTGTTGTTCCCGCGCCAGGTCGCCATGTATCTGTGCCGGACGCTCACCGATTCTTCGTTTCCGGAGATCGGACGGGCGTTCGGGGGGCGGAATCACTCGACGGTTCTGCGCGCGATCGAGAAGATTGAGCAGGGCCTTGCACAGGATGTGCACAAGAAACGCCAGGTTGATTCGCTCGCAAAGACGCTCAAAGCCACGACAGGATAAGCGGTTCGGAACGGGACGAAGAAAAGGGGAGAACGACACAGGGATTACTACTATTATTGAAGAGTTTTTTTAGAGAAAGGACAATCATAACAACATGCGCATAGCCCTTGAACAACCCCAGCTTCTCAAAAGCCTTCAGGTCATCGAGCATGCGGTCAACGACCGAAGCGCGCTGCCGATCCTGGCGAACGTCCTGTTGGAAACAAAAAATCAGGAGCTGGTGCTCACGGCGACGGATCTCGATGTGGGGGTGCGCTACCAGCTTCCTTCTTTGACGATCGAGGAGCCTGGGGCGGTCGCCCTCCCCGCGCGCCGGCTGACGACGATCGTCCGGGAATTGCCGGAGGAGTCGGTGACGATCGAGGTTAAGCAGAACCATCATGCCGTGGTAAGTTGTGGCGCGAGCCGGTTTCGGCTCCCCGGGCTTCCTCCGGAGGACTTTCCGCTTCTTCCGCCGCATGACGAGGCGGCCGCGCTACACATCCCCCAGCCGGCCCTGAAGGCGTTGCTGCAATACACCATATTTGCGATGTCGCTGGAAGAAACGCGGTTCGTCCTGAACGGCGCGCTGTTGAAAACCCACGCCGGCGCCCTGACGCTGGCTGCGACCGACGGCCGACGCCTCGCGGTAGCCACCGGAAAGGGGACGCCCCAAGAGGCGAAGGAGCTCGCCGTCGTGGTGCCGTCAAAAACCATTCGAGAGCTCGCGCGGCTGTTGCAAGACGACGAGGAGGCGCCGGTGAGCATCAGCCCCCTCAAAGACAACCAGCTTCTCTTTCGCTTCGGCGCGGTGACGGTGGTCACACGGCTGATCGAGGGGCAGTTCCCGCCCTACGACAGCGTCATCCCGCCCCCCAGCGCCTCCACCGTCACGTGCCCTCGCCAGCTGCTTGCCGATGCCGTCCGGCGCGCCAGCCTCATGACGACGGCGACGTCGCAAGCCGTGGTCTTTGAGCTGGCGAAAGACGCCCTGATCGTGTCAAAGGAGTCCGCGGAGCTCGGCAGCGCCAGGGAAGAGGTCCCGGCGGCGTATCGCGGGGAACCGATGACGATTGCCTTCAACCCGGAATTCTGGCTGGAGGCGTTGAAAGTGCTGCCGCAGGAGGACGTCGTGATTGAAGTGACCGCGCCGGATAAACCAGCCGTGGTTCGCCTGCCTGCCCGCCCAGGATCTCCCGGGGCAGGCGGGCCGGACTTTCTCTACGTCGTGTTGCCGATGAAGCTGGCCTGACCGGCGCGCCGCAATGACCAGACCGATCGGCGAGCTGATCCCTAAGATCGTTCAGCAGGCGCTGACGACCCACCAGACGATCCAGCAACTGCAGCAGGAGTGGCGCCGGCTTGTCGGCAAGGAGCTGGCCGGCCACACCAGGCCCGCCAGCCTGCGGCACAAGACCCTGTGCGTCTACACCGACGAGCCGGGGGCGAGCTTCCTGCTGGCGATGGAAAAAGACGCGCTCCTGGCGAAGCTCAACCAGCGCACCCACGGCCAGATCGAAGAACTCATCATCCGGCCCGGAGAAATCTCGTGATGGGGTATCTCGTGGACCGGGCCCGGGCATTCCGGGACGCGGACATCGTGGCGGCGGTGAGCATCCGGCAGCGAGGCGCGCGCAGCCGGCTCATCTTGCGCGATGGCAGTCTCTGGCAGACGCTGACACGAGTTCGGACCTTGCGACGCAAATCGCATGAAGCGACGACTCTTGGAGCGGCGTGAGCGTCATGGCTAAACGGTCTGCGAATAAGCGCGCGCCAAAGGCCAAAGCCCCGGCCTCGCCGCCGGCATCGGCGGAGTCCTACGACGCCAGCGCGATCCAGGTCCTGGAGGGGCTGGAGGCCGTGCGCCGTCGCCCCGCGATGTACGTCGGGGATACCGGCGCCCGCGGGCTGCACCATCTCGTCGAAGAAGTCGTCGACAATAGTATTGATGAAGCCATGGCGGGCTTCTGCAGGGCCATCCAGGTCGCCGTCCATCAGGACAATTCCGTGACGGTGGTCGACGACGGGCGGGGCATTCCGGTGGACCTGCACAAGACCGAGAAGAAATCCGCCCTGGAAGTCGTGCTCACCAAGCTCCACGCCGGCGGCAAATTCGACTCCCGCACGTACAAGGTCGCAGGCGGGCTGCACGGCGTCGGCGTGTCGGTGGTCAACGGCCTGTCCGAGTGGCTGGAGGCCGAGGTGCGCCGCGACGGAAAAGTCTATCGCCAGCGCTACCAGCGCGGCAAGCCCGCCTCGGCGGTGACCGTCGTCGGAAAAGCGACCGGCACCGGGACCAAGATCACCTACAAGGCGGACAAAGAGATCTTCAAGGCCGGGATCACCCACAGCTACGAGACGCTCGCCAACCGGCTGCGGGAGCTGGCCTTCCTGAACAAGGGCCTGAAGATCAGCCTCAAAGATGAGCGCAGCGGCAAGGAGACGGCCTTCCAGTTCAACGGCGGCATCAAGGAATTCGTCGAGCACCTGAACAAATCCAAGACACCGCTGCACGCGGCCGTCTACTTCGAGGACAAGCGCGAGGACGCGGCCGTCGAGATCGCGCTGCAGTACAACGACGCCTTCTCCGAGAACATCTTCTCCTTCGCCAACACCATCAACACCGTTGACGGCGGCACGCACCTGTCCGGCTTCAAGTCGGCGCTGACCAGGACGGTCAACGCCTACTGCAAGGCGAAGAACCTCTTCAAGGGCGACAGCCTCACCCTCGAGGGCGAGGACACCCGCGCGGGCCTGACCGCCGTGGTGAGCGTGAAGATCCCGCAGCCGCAGTTCGAGGGGCAGACCAAGGCCAAGCTCGGCACGCCGGAGGTCGAGGGGATCGTCGCCTCGATTTGCAACGAGAAGCTCTCGACGTTCTTCGAAGAGCACCCGAGCATCGCCAACAAGATCGCGGACAAGTGTCTCATCGAGGCGCGGGCGCGCGAGCGGGCGCGGCATGAGCGCGAGCTCGTCCGCCGCAAGGGGCTGCTGGAATCCAGCGCGCTGCCCGGCAAGCTGGCCGACTGCTCGGAGCGCGACGCGAGCTTGTGCGAGCTGTATGTGGTGGAAGGCGATAGCGCCGGAGGGAGTGCCAAGATGGGGCGCGATCGGCGCTTCCAGGCCATCTTGCCGCTCAAGGGGAAAATCCTCAATGTGGAAAAGGCCCGGCTGGAGAAGGTGCTGACCAACGAAGAAATCCGGACGCTCATTACCGCGTTAGGGTGCGGCATCGGCAGCGAGTTCGACCTGGAGAAGCTGCGGTACCACAAGGCGATCATCATGACGGATGGGGACGTCGACGGCAGCCACATACGGACGCTCTTGCTGACCTTCTTCTACCGGCAGATGCCGCAGCTCATCGAGCACGGCCACATCTACATCGCGCAGCCGCCGCTCTACAAGATCAAGCGGGGCAAGCGCGAGGAGTACATCGA
>JACQRB010000055.1 GCA_016206685.1 Candidatus Omnitrophota bacterium
CTTCATCGACGAAATCCACCGGCTGTCGAAAGTCGTCGAGGAATTCATTTTCCCCGCGATGGAGGATTTTAAAATCGACTTTGTCGTGGATAAAGGGCCCTACGCCAAGACGATTAAATTCGCGCTGAAGCGTTTCACGCTCATCGGCGCGACGACGCGCGCGGGGCTGCTGTCGAATCCGTTGCGCAGCCGCTTCGGCATGGTGTATCATCTGGAGTTCTATCAGCCCAAGGATCTGATGGAAGTCGTGCGCCGCTCGGCCAAGATCCTGGGGATTGAGGTGGAGCCGGAGGCGGCTGAGGAGATCGCCCGGCGCTCGCGGGGGACCCCGCGGGTGGCGAACCGCCTGCTGCGGCGGGTGCGCGATTACGCGCAAGTGAAGGGCCGCGGCTCCATTACGAACGCGGTGGCGGAGGCGGCGCTGGCTGCGCAGGGCGTTGATGGGTGGGGGTTGGACCCGATTGATCGCAAGGTGCTCAAGACGATCATGGATTTTTACGGCGGCGGGCCGGTCGGGGTTGAAGCGCTGGCCGCGGTGCTCAACGAAGAGCGCGACACCATCGTGGACGTCGTTGAGCCGTATTTGCTCTCGGCGGGGCTGTTGAAGCGCACCGCCCGGGGCCGCAAGGTGACGCGGCTGGCGTATCAACATCTGGCGAACTTGAAGCAGGAGCCCCTGGAGCTCTTTTCCGCCCCCTCGTGATGGGCGCCGACCTGCAGGGCCCTGCGCGCGCGCTGCTCCTCTTCGGCGGGGTGCTGGCGGCGTGCGGGCTCGAGGCGGCCGAGCCGGCATGGATTCGCGTCGCCGTGGCCCAGCAGCCGCAGGTGGAGCTGGCGATTCACGGCCGCTATCGCATGGTCGCCATTCCTTCATCGGGCAGCGGGGATGCGCTCCATGAGGGCGCTCGCTTGCCGACGGTGTCGGTCCGGGCCAGCCAGGACGGGATCCTCGTCGGGGAACGGTTGCTGCCCTCAAGCGGGGTGTTGGTGGAACCCGCCCGGGAGGCGACCATCGCGCTCAACGGCCAGCGGCTTCGAGGGGTGGTGGAGATCCGCAAGCAGCAGGACCTCACGTTGCTGGTGATCAACCACGTGGATCTGGAAGATTACCTCCGCGGGGTCGTGAGCAAAGAGGCTCCGGACTATTGGCCGATGGAGGCCTTGCGCGCCATCGCCATCGCGGCGCGCACCTACACCCTGTTTCAGCGGTTGTCCAAAGCGTCGCTGGACTACGACGTGACCAGCGACGTGCTCTCCCAGGTCTACGGCGGCAAGTCCGCGGAGCGAGGGCGCACGAATCGCGCGGTCCGGGACACGCGCGGGCTGGTGCTGACCTATCAGGGCCGCCTCTTTCCGGCCTTCTACCATTCCACCTGCGGGGGCGCGACCGAGCACGGCTCGGTCATGGGGCCGTTCGATCTGGAGCCGCTGCGCGGCAACCTCGCCTGCACCTTCTGCGCAGCGTCGCCGTTTTACCGCTGGCAGCGGCGCCTGACGACGGCGGACATCGCCTGGGCCGTCAAGCAGCAGGGGCGGGGCTCGGTGTGGCCGGTGCAAGCGCTGGACGTCGCCGCCTATTCGCCCACGGGCCGTGTCGCGCAGGTGCGCATCCGAGGGGCCGGCCGGGAGCGGCTCGTGAGCGGGTATGAGTTTCGCCGGCTCTTTGGGTTTGCGAGCCTGCGCTCGACGGCGTTTGCGATCATCCCGGACGGGAATGGCTTCATCCTCCAGGGCCGCGGATGGGGCCATGGCGTTGGGCTGTGCCAATGGGGAGCCGCCGAGCTGGCCCGCCTCGGTCTCAAGGCGCCGGAAATCCTGGCGTATTATTATCCGAACAGCGTGTTGGTTCGCCTGCAAGAAGTCAATCTTCAACCCGTGACAACAGGAGGAATGTAATGCCGCAGCAAGCCGCGCCGAGTCCCTTGGCGATGCTGTTTCCGTTCGTGATGATGTTCGCCATCTTTTACCTGCTGGTGTTTCGCCCGCAGGCCAAAGTCCGCAAGGACCACGAGCGCATGCTCAAGGGTCTGAAGAAACACGACGACGTGGTGACCACCGGAGGGATGTTCGGGACCGTCGTCAACGTCAAGCCGGAGACCGTGACCTTGCGGGTGGATGAGAACGTCCGCCTGGAAGTGGAGAAATCGGCCATCGCCCGCCTCGTGCGATCGCATGGCGCCGAGGCGCAGCTCGTTTCGGAGGAGAAGCGCGCCTGACCCCACCACCTGGCTGTCCCGCCGAAGGCGGGATCGCAAGACCAAGACAATAGAGGGATCTAGAAATCACATGGACGAGATATGAAACTATTGGCAGACGTTGAAGTCACGGTATTGCGATGGCCCCGCTATGCGGGGCCCAGCCAGGTGGTGGGGTGATGCCGGCGAATATGAAGTGGCGGATTCCGGTCGTCCTGGCGGTCCTGGCCGCCTCCGCCTGGTACGCGTTTCCGCTCTCCCAGCGGATCAGCCTCGGGCTGGATCTGCAGGGCGGCATGCATCTGATCTTGCGCGTCGATACGAGCAAGGTCCCGCCGGAGGCGAAGAACCGCGACGTCACCGGGGTGGCCCTGGAGATTATCCGCAACCGGATCGACCAGTTCGGCGTGCGCGAGCCGCTAATTCAGCGGCAGGGGACGGACCACATCCTGGTGCAGTTGCCCGGCATCACGGAGCGCGAGCGGGCGCTCAAGCTCATCGGCCAGACGGCGCTGCTGGAATTCAAGCTTGTCTCCGACAACCCACGGCTCCTGGAGCGCGCGCTCAAGGGGGAGTCGTTGACCGGATTCAACTTGGCAGAGGATTTGGAAGGCTCGCCGCTGCTGCTCGACCGCGACGGCGCGCTCACCGGCGGTGTCCTGGCCGATGCGTGGGTCGAGCCGGGAGAACTGGGGTTGCCGCAGGTCAACTTCAGGATGACCAAGGACGGCGCTCAGGCGTTCTCCCGCTTGACCGGGGCCAACATCAACCGGCGGCTGGCCATCGTGCTGGATGGCAAGGTGCAATCGGCGCCGGTCATCCAGAGCCGGATCTCGGACGCCGGCATCATCACCGGCCGGTTCACGAGCCAGGAGGCGCACGATCTGGCCATCGTGCTGCGGGCGGGCGCCCTGCCGGCTCCGGTCGTAGTGGAGGAGGAACGGACCGTCGGGCCGACGCTGGGCAACGATTCCATTCGAGCCGGTCTGATGGCGACGGCGGTCGGTGGCGCGCTGGTGGCGGTGTTCATGGTGGCCTACTATTGGGTGGCTGGCGTGGTCGCCGTGCTGGCCTTAGCCATGAACCTGTTGTTGATTCTGGGGTCATTGGGCTACCTCCACGCCACGCTGACGCTGCCCGGCATTGCCGGGATGATCCTGACGCTGGGGATGGCGGTGGATGCCAACGTGCTCATTTACGAACGCATCCGTGAGGAATTGACCGCGGGCCGCCCCTTGAGCCTCGCCATCCACCCCGGCTATCAGAAGGCCTTCTCCGCGATCATCGACTCTAACCTCACCACGGTCGTCGCGGCGATCTTTTTGTACTGGTTCGGGACCGGGCCCATCCGTGGCTTTGCCACGACGCTGATCACCGGGTTGATGGCGAGCATGTTCACGGCCATCTTCGTGACGCGCCTCGTCTTCGACTTGCTGCTGAGCTCCGGGTGGCTGAAGCGGCTGCCCATGGCGCACCTGATTCGCCAGACCCAGGTCGATTTCGTCGGCAAACGGAGAGTCTGCTACGTCTTCTCGGCGGTGGTCATCCTCGCAGGCATGGCGGCGTTCATTCAGCGAGGTCCGCAGCGCTATGGGATTGATTTCACCGGGGGGCTGCTCCAGGAGTATCGCGTCAGCCGTCCGCTGACGGCCGACCAGGTCCGGGCCACCCTGGCCAAAGTCGGGCGGGGGGACGCCGTGATTCAGGAATTCGGCTCGCCGACCGACTGGCTGATCCGCACCTCGGATGACACGGAAGCCGAGATTGCGCAGACGATGGCCAGGACCCGGGAGGCGCTGTTTGCGGATTACGGCCGGGACGCCGCGCCGGAGCTCGTCCGGATTGACCGCGTCGGTCCGACCGTGGGGAAGATCCTGCGCGAGAAAGCCTGGATGGCCATCGCGTGGTCAATGGTGGGGATTTTGCTCTACGTCGCCCTTCGCTTCCGCCATTTCGACTTCGGGCTGGCCGGGACCATCGCCTTGGCGCATGATGTGGTGGTGGCGATCGGTTTCTTGTGCTTCACGGGTCGGCAGATCGATTTGATCGTGGTCGCGGCGCTGCTGACGATCGCCGGGTTCTCGATCAACGACACCATCGTCATCTATGACCGGGTCCGGGAGAACCTGCGGCTGGCGCGCAAGATCGACTTGCCGGCGGCCATCAACCTCAGCGTGAACCAGTGCATGGGCCGCACCCTCCTGACGTCGCTGACGGTGATCTGTGAGGTGCTGGCCCTGTATTTCTTCGGTGGAGAGGTGCTCCGTGATTTCGCCTTCTGCTTGCTCGTCGGGTTTATCTCCGGTGTCTATTCGACTGTCTACATCGCCTCGTCGTTCGTGATCACCTGGCGCAGGATGTTCAAGCCCGCGTAAGGCCATGTTGGCCCGGTCAGCCTGGACGCTCCATCCTGCCGATCCCGCAAGGGCCTCGGCATTGGCGGATCGCGTGGAGGCGGCTCCGCTGATCGGCCAGCTCCTGTTGAATCGGGGCCTGCGCGAGGCAACTGAAGCTGCGCGGTTCCTCAATCCCTCCCTCTCCAACCTCCAAGATCCGCTGGCGCTGCCGGACATGCCCCGCGCGATCGCGCGCCTTCGCCGGGCCGTCAACGCCCGCGAGACGATCGTGATTTTCGGCGACTCTGACGTCGATGGCGTGACGGCCTCAGCCATCGTGTCTGAAACCCTGACGTCGCTCGGCGCGCGGGTGTCCGTGGCGCTCGCCAATCGCCTGTCGGACGGCTACGGGTTTCCCACACGCCTGATTGCGCGCCTGGGCCGGCTGGGCGCGAGCCTCGCGGTCCTTGTGGACTGCGGAACCAACCAGCGCGAGGAGATCCGCGAGCTCGCGCGGCAGGGGATCGAGACCATCGTGCTGGATCATCACGTGCCGATGGAGGACCTCGCGGCGCCTGCGGCCCTCGTCAACCCGCATTGCGGCGACGGGGCAGGGCGGGGGTTGTGCAGCGCGGGACTCGCCGTCAAGCTGGTTCAAGCGCTCTATCCGGATGACGCGGAACGCCTGGGTCGCGTGATGGACCTCGCCGCGCTGGGGACGCTGGCCGACTGCGCGCCGCTGGTCGGTGACAATCGCATCATCGTGTCGGAGGGGTTGCCGCGGGTTCTCAACACGGTCCGTCCGGGGTTACGGCGGTTGTGCGAGGCGGTCGGCGTGACGCAACCGAGCCCCGATCAGTTGGTGCAGCGATTGGTGCCGCGGCTCAATGCCGCCGGCCGTCTCGGGGACGCGCGGCCGGTGTTGAGGCTCCTCGTCGAGGATCGCGAGCGGGAGGTCGAACGGTTGGCGCACGTGCTCACAGAGGCGCACCAGGTCACCAAGACCTTGAGCCGCCAGATCCTCGTTGAGGCCATGGAGCAGGCCGGCCGAATTTCCTGCAAGGATGAGTTGGTGATGGTGGTGGGGCGTCGCGGATGGCATCCCGGCTTGATGGGGCCGGTGGCGAGCCAGCTCATGGAACGCTACGGCCGTCCGGCGATTGCGATTGCGTTGGGAGATCGTACCGGCACCGGATCCGGCCGGGCGCCGGCCTTGTTCAACCTGGTGGAGGCGCTAGGGGCGTGCCAGCGAAGCGTGCTTGCGTACGGGGGGCATGCGCAGGCCTGCGGCCTGACGATCCAGGCGACGGGTCTTGAGCGATTACGGGAAGAGGTGAACCGGCACGCGGAGCGTGCCGGCAGTCGCCGAAGCCTGGGGCACACGCGGGTGATTGATGTCGAAGCGCGCCTGGCCCACGTGACCCTGCCCGTGGCGCAGGTCATTGACCGGTTCAAGCCGTTCGGATCCGGCAATCCCAAGCCGACGGTCTTGATCAGTAAAGTGCAGCTTGAGTCGGATGAGGATGGGCGGGGCTGGCTGACGGACCAAACGGCACGGCGGCGTCTGCGGGGCCGGCTGGCGGGCTTGCGCTCGCAGGAACGTTACGACGTGGTGGTCAGTTCGGTGACGCTCGAGCGCGAGGTGGCGCTGTCGTTGTGCGATGCGCGCCTGGCGACCTGGCAGCCCGTCGCCTAAGCGGCTTTCAGGACCCGCCCGTTTTTCAGACACTCCGTGCAGACCTTCAGGCGCCTGACGGTGCCGTTGAGGCGCACACGAACCCGCTGGAGATTCGGCAGGAAGCGGCGGATGTTCTTGCGGACGATCCGGCGGCCCACCCCGCCTTTTTTCTTGGCCATCCCGCGCCGCGTGTACGTGCGTCCCGCGACGGGGCCTTTCCCGCATATGGCGCACACTTTGGCTAACATGAGTTCCCTCCTTGCGTGCCGGTATTATACCGCAGTGTGAATGTCTCGCCAACCGGCATTAGCCGAGCTGTCGGTCCAGTACGTCAAAGGCGTCGGGCCGGCGCGGGCCCAACGCCTGAAGCGCCTGGCCATCGAGTCCGTCGCGGATCTGCTCTGGACGGCGCCCCGTCGGTACGAAGATCGCAGCCGCTTCGTGACCATCGGCGCGTTGGTGCCGGGTGAGGCCGTCACGATCCGGGTCCGGTTCCTGGAGGTCGAGATCCGCCGGATGCGCACGGGCCGCACCCTGCTCCAGGCGGCGGCCAGCGACGGGACCGGGACTGTCTCCTGCGTGTGGTTCCATCAGCCGTATCTGCTCACCCAGCTCAACATCGGCCAGGAGTACATCCTCTATGGGCAGGCGGAGTTGGCGGGCCGTCGGCTGCAATTCATCCACCCGGAGCTGGAGCGGCTCGACCCCGTCGCTGGCGGGGGCGAACTTGGTCTGCACATCGGACGCATCGTGCCGATGTATCCGCTGACGGAAGGGCTCAACCAGCGGTGGTTCCGCACCGTGGTGCGGGCGGCCTTGGACCGGCATAGCTGCAATCTTGAGGAGGTCCTGCCGGCCGGCCTGCGCGAGCGCTACCACCTGCCATCCATGACGCACGCCATCGAGCAGTTTCATTTTCCTCAAGCCTGGGACCAGCTGGAACAGGCGCGGCAGCGATTGATCTTCGAGGAGCTGTTCCTCATGCAGCTGCGGCTGGCCCTGCGGCGGGCGCGATGGATGGCTCGCCGCAAGCCGCGCCGCTATCAGCCCGAGGGAACGCTGGCCCGGATGTTTGTCCAACGCCTGCCCTTTCCCTTGACGGACAGTCAACAGGGGGTGATTGAGGAGCTCGTGGGGGATTTGCGTCGGCCCGCGCCGATGCTGAGGTTGTTGCAGGGGGATGTCGGTTGCGGCAAAACGGTGGTGGCGGCGTATGCCACGGCGGTGGCGGTGCAGAGTCGTTATCAGGCCGTATGGATGGCGCCCACGGAGCTGCTGGCCCAGCAGCATCACCGCGTGTTGACGGAATATTTGTCGCCGCTGGGCGTGCGGACGGGACTGTTGGCCCAGGGGGTGCCGGCCGCCGAGCGCCGTGCCCTGATGCGGCAGGTCGCGGAGGGGACGGTCGAGGTGGTGGTGGGCACGCACGCGTTGATCGCTTCCTCGGTGGCCTTCGCCAGGCTGGGGTTGGTGATCATTGACGAGCAGCACAAGTTCGGGGTGGTCCAGCGCAGCGCCTTGGCCCGCAAGGCGAAGGAACCGGACGTCTTGGTGATGACCGCGACCCCGATCCCCAGGACCCTGGCGCTGTCGTTCTATGGCGATTTGGCCTGCTCGACCATCGCCGAGCTTCCGCCCGGGCGCCACCCGGTGCGCACGCGCTGGTACAAGGAGTCGGACCGGCTGCAGGTCTACGAGCAGATCCGCCAGGAGCTGCGCCAGGGCCGTCAGGCGTATGTGGTGTACCCGGTGATTGAGTCCAAGGCCAAGACAGATCTGAAAGCCGCGGCGCAGATGGCGGCGCATCTGAAAGCCCACATCTTTCCTGGCTTCGTCGTCGAGCTGCTGCACGGGCAGATGCGTTCCGCTCAACAGGAGGCGGTCATGCACGGGTTCGCCGATGGGCGTATCCAGGTCCTGGTCTCGACCGTCATCGTCGAGGTCGGGCTGGACGTCCCCAACGCGACGGTCATGCTGATCGAGCATCCCGAACGGTTCGGCTTGGCGCAGTTGCACCAGCTTCGGGGCCGGATCGGCCGCGGCCCTGCGCCGGCCACGTGCCTACTGATCAGCGACGTGGAAGAAGGGGACGCCTGCCGGCGCCTGCAGGCGTTCGTCGAGATCCGCGACGGCTTTCAGTTGGCCGAGCGGGACCTCCAACTGCGGGGGCCGGGGGAGCTGCTCGGCCGTCAGCAGCACGGATGGCTGCGGTTGCAGGTCGCGGATCTGACCCGTGACGCGCAGTGGCTTGACCGGACCCGGGCCGAGGCCTTTGAGTTGGTCGAGCGCAACCCGGAGCTGGCTGGCCAGGAGTTCGCGGCGCTTCGAGTGCGTCTGCGTCAGGGCCGCTAAAGCGATGCTGCGGATCACGACAGGATCACTCAAAGGGTGCGCCTTCGCGGTCCCGCGGCACATCCGGGCCACCGAGGGCAAAGTCCGGCAAGCGCTGTTCAACATCCTGGGGGAGCGGATCGCGGCGGCGCGGGTGATTGATGGATTCGCGGGAAGCGGCATGCTCGGCCTTGAAGCGCTCTCCCGCGGCGCCGGTCTGGTGGTCTTCCTGGAGGCTCATCCCGTCTGTCTGGGGGTGATCCGGGCCAACCTCGCCCGGCTCGATCCTGCGGTGGTGGGTGGACACTGGCAGCTCATGCCTGGGGATGCGCTGCATCGCCTGCGGGAGCTGGCCGGGCGCGCGCAGCCGTTCGAGATCATCCTCCTGGATCCGCCGTACGAGGGGCTCTGGGGGAAAAAAGCCTTGAAGGTCGTGGCGGACTGTGGTATCTTGAGTCCTGCTGGTGTCCTGTGTGTGGAGCATGCTCGCCGCGACGAGCTGCCGCCGCGCGTAGGCCCCCTAGCAATTGCGAAGCAGCACCGGTATGGGGAAACGGTGCTCTCTTTTTATCGGGTCGAGAAGAACCCCTGATGCGCGCAGTCTATCCCGGGACGTTTGACCCCGTCACGTACGGCCATATCGACCTCATCAAGCGGGCGCTCAGGATCGTGGATGAGCTGATCGTGGCCGTGGCCCATAACCCGGCCAAGCGGCCCCTCTTCAGCGTCCAGGAGCGCGTGGCGCTGCTCAGGCGCGCCACGCGGGGGCTGCGCGGGGTCGTGATCGATGATTTCGACTCGCTGGTGGTGGACTATGTCCGGCGACAACGAGCCCGCGTCGTGCTGCGGGGCTTGCGGATGCTGTCGGATTTCGAGTATGAATTTCAGATGGCGCTGACCAACCGCAAGCTCTCCGACCACGTCGAGACGCTCTTTCTGATGCCCAGCGAATCCCACTCCTATGTCTCTGCCAGACTGATTAAAGAAACTGCAGCCCTGGGGGCGGATCTGTCGGCCTTCGTGCCGCCCTTCGTGGAAACCGCGCTCAAGCAGAAATTGGCCCACCGATGATGAAAATCTACGTGAACCGCATTCCCGCGGAAGGCCTGCATGAAGAGGCGGCCTACGACCCCAAGGTCTTGGATGTGGAGCGGTTTGACCTCCGCCTGGAGGAGCCGATCGCAGTGTCCTCCGTCATCACCAAGGCGGAGAACGCCATCCTCGTGCAAGCGCAGATCCGCGGCCGGTTGCGGTTCTCTTGCGCGCGCTGCCTGGAACCGTTTGCGTTGCCGCTGGAGACGGCGGCCACTCTCAGTTACCAAGTCCGCCCGAGCGACGTGGTGGACATCACCGAGGACATCCGCCAGGAAATCATCCTGGCCTACCCGATGATTCCCGTGTGTCGGCCGGCCTGCAAAGGCTTGTGCCCCGCCTGCGGCCAGAACCTCAACGCGGGCTCGTGTGTCCATGACGCAACCACAGCGGAGTAACGCATGGCGCTACCCAAACGGAAACACTCGCAGGCTCGTCGGAATAAACGGCGCTCGCACTGGACCCTGCCCCGGGCGAATCTCACCCGTTGCCCCCAGTGCGCCCGCGCGATCCGGGCGCACCACGTCTGCCCGTTCTGCGGTTCCTATCGCGGGCGTCAGGTGGTGACGGTGACCAAGGGAAAGAAAGACGAACGCTGACACCGGTGTGCAGAGGCTGGCCGTGAGACGATGAGAATCGCGTTGGATGCCATGGGGGGCGATACCGCGCCGGAGACGACCGTTGCCGGGGCGATCCGCGCCGCCCGCGAGCTGCCCATCGAGGTCGCCCTGGTCGGCAACCAGCCGCTCGTCGAGCAGCAGTTGGCCCGCTATCGGCATCGGCCCGCCAACCTGTCCCTCGTCCATGCTCCAGAGACGATCGGCATGGATGAGTCTCCAGTCGCCAGTGTCAGGAAGAAGAAAGAATCCTCCATCAATATCGGCATCGGCTTGATCCGGGAAGAGAAGGCCGAGGCGTTTGTGTCAGCGGGCAACACCGGAGCGATGGTGTGCGCGGCGATGTTGAACCTTGGGCTGTTGCCGGGGGTTGAGCGGCCAGGGATCGCCATTCTCCTGCCGGGGTTGCGGGGTGAGACGCTGCTCATCGATGCCGGGGCGAATATCGACCCCAAACCCTCGCATCTGTTGCAATACGCCCTGATGGGCGAAGCGTACATGCGCCACGTCCTGGAAAAGCCGCGGCCGACCGTCGGCCTGCTGAATGTGGGGGAAGAGGAAACCAAAGGGACCGATTTCATCAAGGAGACCTACAGCCTCCTGGAGGCCTCCGGCGTCAACTTCGTGGGCAACGTTGAAGGGCGCGCGATCTTCATGGGCGAGTATGACGTCATCGTCTGCGACGGGTTTGTGGGCAATGTCGCCCTGAAAACCTCGGAGAGCCTGGCCTATGCGATCAGCCAAACCTTGAAGCGGACCTTGGGGATGAGCCCGGTCACGCGGCTGGGGGCCTGGCTCTCCCGCGGGGCGTTCCAAGCGCTGCGCAAGAAGATTGACTATGCCGAGCATGGCGGGGCTCAATTGTTGGGCGTCAAAGGCGTCTGCATCATCGCGCATGGGGTCTCCTCGGCCAAAGCGATCAAGAACGCCATCCGGGTCGGCTATGAGTCGGCCCGTCATGACGTGAACCGGCACCTGATTGAGGCGGTGCAAATCCAGGCCCAAGGGCAACCCAAACAGGTGGAGGGATGAAGACCTCGGCCAGGCGGATCGGCGTCGTCGGAGTCGGGATGTGCGTGCCCAAGAAGGTCCTGACCAACGCGGACCTGGAAAAAATGGTGGACACGACCGATGAGTGGATCCAGACGCGCACCGGCATCCGCGAGCGCCGCGTCGTGGAGCCGGGCATGGCCACCAGCGACTTGGCCTACGACGCCGCCAAAGAAGCCCTCAAGCGCGCGGGCTGCCACGCCAAGGACATTGATCTCGTCATTGTGGGTACGACCTCCCCGGATATGCTGTTTCCCTCCACCGCCTGTCTCCTGCAGCACCGGCTGGGCGCCAAATCGGCGGCGGGGTTTGATCTGTCAGCGGCCTGCTCGGGGTCCGTCTTTTCCATCATCACGGCCCAGCAGTATCTGCAGACCGGGCGTTTTAAGCGGGCGCTGGTGATCGGGGCGGAGGTGCTCTCCGGCTTCGTTGATTGGACGGACCGCTCGACCTGTGTCCTCTTCGGCGACGGCGCAGGGGCCTGCGTGATGAGTCGGGTTTCGCGCGGCGGGATTCTGGCCACGGATCTTGGCTGCGATGGGTCGGCGGCGGAATTCCTCTGCATTCCGGGAGGGGGATCCCGGCAGCCGCCGTCGCATGCCTCCATTGACCAGCGTCTGCACTATCTGCGCATGGACGGCACGGAGATCTTCAAGCTGGCGGTCCGCCGGATGGCCGAGTCGGCCCAGACGGTCATCAAGGCGGCGCGCGTGCCGGCTGACAAGATCGACTGCCTCATCCCGCACCAGGCGAACATCCGCATCATCCAAGCCATGGCCAAACGGGCGCGCCTGCCTATGGAGAAGGTGTATGTGAATGTGGACCGCTATGGCAATACCTCCGCAGCCTCCAACCTCATCGCGCTCTACGAGGCGGTGCAGGAAGGCAAAGTGAAGCGAGGCAGCCATGTCCTGCTCGTTGCCTTCGGCGCCGGCCTGACGTGGGGCTCGGTTCTTCTCCAGTGGTAACCGCGAGCCGTATCGCGTATTTGCTGCCGGGGCAGGGGGCGCAGGCGGTGGGCATGGGCAAAGCGTTCTACGACCGCTTTGCCGAATCCCGGGACGTGTACAAGCGCGCGAATGCCCATCTCGGCTTCGATGTGACCGCCTTGTGCTTTGAGGGGCCTCTGGCGGAGCTCACCAAAACCGCGCGGTGCCAGCCGGCCTTGTTTGTGACGTCGGTCGCCGCGTTCGCCGCCTTCCACACGCTCTCCCCGTCGCTCAAACCGGCCGGCGCGGCGGGCTTAAGCTTGGGCGAGCTGACGGCGTTTGCCGTCGCCGATGCGCTGCGCTTTCCCGACGCGCTGTATCTGGTGCAGGCGCGGGCGGAAGCCATGGCGGAGTGCGCCGCCCGCCATCCCGGCACGATGCTGGCGGTGATCGGCCTTGGCCGCGAGGCGATTCAGGAGATCTGCCGCAGCGCGGGCGTGGTGGCTGCGAATTTGAACGCCCACGACCAGGTGGTGCTCTCAGGGACAATCCCTGCGATTGAAGCAGCCGGGCAGCTGGCCAACGCCAAGGGGGCGAAGCGGGCCGTGCGGCTGGAAGTCGCCGGAGCGTTTCACTCCCCGCTGATGCAGGAAGCGGCGACCCACTTTCATCAGGCCCTGGCCAAGGTCCCCATTGCGCCTCCTGCCTTTCCGGTGATCAGCAATGTGACCGGGCAGCCGGTGAGCGACCCCGAGGACATTCGTGGCCTCCTGGTCAAACAGATTGTCAGTCCCGTGCTCTGGGAGCCGTCGATGCGCTGCCTCATCGGGCAGGGAGCCACGGTGTTCCTGGAGTTCCCGCCGGCTCGCGTCCTGACCGGCCTGCTGCGCCGCATCGACAGCGCGGTGAAGGGCGTGGCGATGGACGAGCCCGCCGATTTCGACAAACTCTCGACCCTCATTACGCCTGCCGTCTCACCCTGACCTCTCTCGTCTAGCTAGGGGCAGCGGGTCCTGCCGCTGCGCCACCC
>JACQRB010000010.1 GCA_016206685.1 Candidatus Omnitrophota bacterium
TGACGATTCAACGCTACAAAGGTCTTGGGGAAATGAATCCGCAACAGCTGTGGGACACCACGATGGACCCGGCCAAGCGCACGATCCTGAAGGTGATGTTGGAGGATGCCGTCGAGGCCGAGCGGATGTTCACGACCCTGATGGGGGAAGCCGTCGAGCCGCGGAAACAATTTATCGAAGAGCATGCATTGGAAGTCAAGAACCTGGACATCTGACATGTACGCCCAAGGCGAAAAAATCATTCCGCGGGAAATCGAAGAGGAGATCAAGGACTCCTACATCTCCTACGCGATGAGCGTCATCGTCGGCCGCGCCTTGCCCGACGTGCGCGACGGGCTCAAACCCGTCCATCGGCGCATCCTCTACGCCATGCAGGAGCTGGGGCTGGACCCCGGCAAGCCCTACAAGAAAAGCGCCCGCATCGTTGGAGAAGTCCTGGGCAAGTACCATCCGCACGGCGATCTGGCGGTCTACGACGCGCTGGTGCGCATGGTGCAGGATTTCAGCTTGCGTTACCCACTGATCGACGGGCAAGGAAATTTTGGCTCGGTCGACGGGGACGCCCCGGCCGCGCATCGCTACACAGAGGCGAGATTACAAACCATTGCCATGGAAATGCTCGCCGATATCGAGAAAGACACCGTAGACGTTGCGCCCAACTTCGACGGCTCGCTCACCGAGCCGCGCGTGCTGCCCGCCCGGCTGCCCAACCTCCTGGTCAACGGCTCAAGCGGCATCGCCGTCGGGATGGCGACGAACATCCCGCCGCACAACCTGAGCGAGGTGGCCGACGCGCTGTGCGCCGTGATCGACGATCCCGATACCGAGCTCGCCAAGCTGATGCGCCATGTCGAGGGGCCGGATTTTCCGACGGGCGCGATCATCTGTGGGCGCGACGGGATCAAGGACGCCTACCAGACCGGGCGCGGCTCGCTGAAGATCCGCGCCAAGGCGCAGGTCGAGCAGCTCAAGGGCAACCGCCAAGCGGTCGTGATCACGGAGCTGCCCTACCAGGTCAACAAGGCGACGCTGCTGGAGACGATCGCGAGGCTCGTGCAGGAGAAAACCGTCGAGGGCATCTCCGATTTGCGCGATGAGTCGGACAAGGACGGCATGCGCATCGTCATCGAGCTCAAGCGCGACGCCAACGACCAGGTCGTGCTGAACCAGCTCTACAAGCACACGCAGCTGGAGACGACCTTCGGCATCATCATGCTCTCCATCGTCGACGGCCGGCCGCGCGTGCTGGGCCTGAAGGCGATGCTGCAGACGTTCGTGGACCACCGCAAGGACATCATCATCCGGCGCACGAAGTTCGAGCTGGCCCGGGCCCAGGAGCGCGCGCACATCCTGGAGGGCCTGAAGAAAGCCCTCGCCCATCTGGACGCGATCATCAAGCTGATCCGGCAGTCCAAGAGCCCCCAAGAGGCGAAGGAGGGGCTGGTCAAGAAATTCGACCTGTCCGAGAAGCAGGCGCAGGCGATCTTGGAGATGCAGCTGCAGCGCCTGACCGCCCTGGAGCGCGAGAAGATCGAGGCGGAGTATCTGGAGCTCATCAAAAGAATCGAGTACTACCAAATGCTCCTCAAGAGCGAGCCGAAGGTGCTGCAGGTCATCAAAGAGGAGCTGGCCGAGCTCAAGAAGCGCTTCGGAGACGAGCGGCGCACGCAGATCGTTGGCGAGATTCAGGACATGAAGATCGAAGACCTCATCGCCGAGGAAGACGTCGTCATCACGATCAGCCACGCCGGCTACATCAAACGCCTGCCGGTTTCGGGCTACCGCCGCCAGAAACGCGGGGGCGTGGGGGTGACGGCGATGGAGACCAAGGAAGAGGACTTCGTCGAGCATCTGTTCGTCGCCTCCACCCATGAATACCTGCTCTTCTTCACGACACAGGGCAAAGCCTATTGGCTCAAAGTCCACGAGGTCCCGCAGGCCAGCCGCTACGCCAGAGGCAGCGCGATCGTGAACCTGATCGCGCTCGAGAAGGACGAGCGGCTCTCGACCTTCGTGGCGGTGAAGGCGTTTGACCCGGACAAGTTCCTGGTGCTGGTCACGCGACAAGGGACGATCAAGAAGACGGCGCTGGAGGCCTACGGCAACCCGCGCAAGGCCGGCATCATCGCCATCGCGCTTGAGAAAGGCGACGAGGTCATGCAGGCGCACATCACCGACGGCAAGCGGGAGCTGCTGCTGCTCACGCGGCAGGGCAAGGCCATCCGCTTTCCGGAGGAGCAGGTGCGCGAGGTGGGCCGCTCCGCCCGCGGCGTGCGGGGCATCAACCTGGGCAAGAGTGACGCGGTGGTCGGGGCGGAGCTGGTGCGCCAGGACGCGACCCTGCTGACCGTGACGGAGCTGGGCTTCGGCAAGCGCACGCCGATTGCGGAGTATCGCCTGCAGAGCCGCGGGGGCAAGGGGATCATCAACCTCAAGGTCACCAAGAAAAACGGCGCGGTCGTCGGGTCGAGAACCATGCTCGACAAGGACGACGTCATGCTCATCACGCAGGAAGGCATGGTCGTGCGCACGCGCGCGAAGGACGTGCGCTCGACCGGCCGCAATACGCAGGGCGTGCACCTGATGAAGCTGCATGGCAAGGATCGCGTGACCTCGATGGCCAGCGTGGCCTATGAGGAAGACGAGGAACCGGCGGGAAGCGAGAAGCCCGCGTCCACCAAGGCGAAACGCTAGGCCCCGCCCGAGGCATTGAGGCAGTTCTTGACAACACGCACAACGGCGCCGCGCCGGCTCTACGTCCCCATCGTCTAGTGGCAGGACACCCCGCCCACGGGATCTCGGCGGGCGGGGCAACGCGGGTTCGATGGAAACCCGATATTTCGTGTACGTGCTTCGCAGCCAAGCTACCGGCCGTCACTATATCGGCCACACGACGGATTTGGAGCGTCGGCTGGCCGACCACAATCGCGGGAAGGATCGTTCAGTGAGGGGGCGAGGCCCATTTGAGGTCGTTTGGATGGAGACCCGCCCAAGCCGCCAAGAGGCCATGGCAAGGGAGCGCCAGATCAAACGTTATAAGGGCGGAGAAGCTTTTCGTCGGTTGATCGGTTTGTCCCCGTCGTCTAGTGGCAGGACACCCCGCCCAGCGATGGGACTGTGGGCGGGGCAACGCGGGTTCTCCCGCCGTTGGCGGGATCCGCCCCTAGCAAGAACCGCTGGGCGGAGATTCCCGCCCGATGCAGTAGGGACATTGACAACAAACAGTTGGCGCCGCGCCGGCCCCACGTCCCCATCGTCTAGTGGCAGGACAACAGCCTTTCGAGCTGACAACGCGGGTTCGATTCCCGCTGGGGACATGCTTTTGACCAAGTTGGCGCGGCGCGTCTTATAAAGATAGGCGGCAGCAGGCAACATTCCACGACACAAGACCAACAATGAATATCGACACTCTAGAGCACCTCCTCAGCACTTTCCAAATCGGTGCGTCAACTGCAGAAAACGACCCTTTACTAGAAAAGGCCCAGATTAACACCCAGCAATTTGACGACCTGTTCTTCCAGGACAGAATCGATCTCGTTAGAGGGGTAAAGGGCGCCGGGAAAACGGCCTTATACCGGGTGCTTTTCCTATTGAAAGATTGGGCCTTCGAAAAGAAGAAGCTGCTGATGACGTTTGGGGTAGAACCCCAGGGCGACCCGCTTTTTAAGACATATTCCGGAATATTTGACGAGCTGAACGAACGAACCTTTGAAAGTTTTTGGTACGGCTACTTCGTCTACCTTTCCATACAGGCGTTGGTAGAGAAGGCCCCGGAACTACCGTCTCTAGATCCGGAGGGCTTGAATCGCCTGAAGTCATATTTTGGATCTCTATGTGGCGAGCTCTTCGGGGAGCAGCTAACAATAGCAGAACGGATAACCCGATGGGGAAACGTCATAAAGAGCGTTGGCGTCAGCGTAAAAGTTAAAACCAAGCTCGACGGCGAAACTACATACGAACCCGAAGTCAAATGGGAACCAAAGGAAGCCAAGGCGCCCGAGATCCCAGAGATCGACCCTGCAAGCAAACAGCAGCTCTCAGAGTTGGCGCAGAAAGCCGGGATCCGCATTTGGATTCTGCTTGACCGATTGGATGAGGTTTTCTTTCGCAGGACAGATACCGAAACTCGCGGCCTCCGAGCGTTGCTGAGAGCCTACTACAGGTTCTCTGGAGAACAGGTTCGCGTTAAGCTCTTTATGAGAGAGGATATATTTGAAACGATAGCCGCCGGTGGATTTACTGCGCTAACCCACGTTGGAGACAGAAGTTCTAAAGCCATGTCCTGGACGGACGGTGAACTCCTCTATTTGGTAACCAAGCGGTTAGGTCACATGAAGCAGATTGCCAGCTTTTTTGACATTGATCCAGAAAAGCTGGAAGGAAATGCGGAGTACCAGAGAGAATGTTTTTACAAAGTTTTCCCAGCGAAAATTGGCAAGCAATCGACCTTTGAATGGCTCGTCTCATCGTTGAAAGACGGCAAGGATCAAACCACCCCTCGCGACCTCATCGACCTGCTCAATAATGCCAGGAACGAACAGTTGCAGATATTAAAAATGGAAAAATGCGAGCAAAAAACCCTGATAGAAGAAAGAGCCCTTAGAAGGGCATTCGATGTCTTGAGCAAAGACAAGCGAGACAAGTACCTCTTTGCAGAATTTCCTCACCTCCAGGACGATATTTTACTTTTTCGAGGGGGTTACTCAGATTATGCAGAGGCGAGCATTGAGAAGAAACTCGGAGGAGACTGGCGGATTAAGGTCGAAAATCTACGCTCCATCGGATTTCTCAAATTCGACGCCAAGAAAGCCATCTGGAAGGTCCCTATCATTTGGCGGAAGGGGTTGGACGTTCGGCGCGGGCGAGCATGATAGGAGATGGAATGAAGTTGCTAAAGACGACGAGCCAGGGATTTGTTAACCGCAATGGTCAGGAAGTCATTGGTGGTCGGACAGGGCTAGGGACGGATTACCTACAATATGCCTATCCGTTGAAGTGCAATCATTGCAAAAATGTTTACGGCGCCAACGGGAGCGATATTCACTTGCGCCGCTGCCCAAGTTGTCAGCATGGTCGGCCGGGCTTGCAAATTCCCGAAGGCATCAAACCAAGTAGTGGTTAGGACGCCCCGCCCACGGGATCTCGGCGGGCGGGGCAACGCGGGTTCTCCCGCCGTTGGCGGGATCCGCCCCCAGCAAGGAACCGGTGGGCGGAGATTCCCGCTGGGGACATGCTCTCTTCAACATCATGGCTGATCCCATCACGTGGCTGACGAACGGCAAGCTCATCACGCCGCGCGGCATAGTCGGCGGCGCCGTCGGCATTCGTGGCGAGCACCTCGCCCACGTCGGCGCCACTCCCCCCCGCGGCGATGAGCGGATCAGCGCGCGCGGCCGCTACATCGCGCCGGGCTTCATTGACCTGCATATCTGGGGAGACCCTGCGCGCGTGGCGGCTGAGGAAGCCAGAACCGGCACGACAGGATTCCTGACGGCGATCGGGCCGGAGTCGCCGGAGCTCCTGGTGAACCACCTCGCGCAGCTGGACCTGACGCCCGATGCGCGCGGGGCCCGCTGCCTGGGGATCCATCTGGAGGGGCCATTCCTGAATCCGTTGCGGGCCGGGGCCTTGGCCAGCCGGTGGCTGCGTCCCCCGGTGAGCCGGGAGCTTCGGCAGTTGGCGCACCAGGCCGGCGCGGCCCTGCGGCTCATCACGATCGCGCCGGAGATCCCCCGCGGGATCGAGACGATCCGCTGGTGCGCGCGTCATCGCGTCGCCGTCTCGCTCGGCCACAGCGACGCCGATGCCGCGGCGACGCAGCGCGCGATCAGCGCCGGAGCCAGCGCGGTCACGCACGTGTTCAACGGGATGCGCCCGCTGCATCATCGCGATCCGGGGCTGTTGGGGGAGGTCCTCACCGATGATCGCCTGACGGCGATGATCGTCCTCGACGGCATCCACGTCGATCCGCGGGCCTTTCAGTTCCTGGTGCGCTGCAAGGGGCCTGACGGCGTGGTGCTGGCGACCGACTCGGTCCGGCACCAGCCGTTCCGGCAGTCCGCCTACGCGCACGGCGCCTATCGGCTCAAGGGCGGGGTGCTGGCCGGCAGCGCGCTGACCATGATCCAGGCGGTGCGCAACGCCGTGGTCTCCGGCAAGATCCCGCTGCACCAGGCGGTGCAGATGGCCAGCTTCAATCCCGCGCGGCTGATCCACGAGTCGCCTCGCCTGGGATCGCTCGAGGCGGGCAAGCGCGCGGATCTGGTCGTGTTCGACGACGCGTTCCGGGTGTGGATGACGCTCGTGGATGGGCGCGTCGTGTACCGGCGGGGACGCTGACTCATGTGCGGGATCGTAGGCTACGTCGGCAAACCCCCGGTGGTCGGCACCGTCCTGGACGCCCTGAGCCGCCTGGAGTACCGGGGCTACGACTCCGCGGGGATCGCCGTGTTCAACGGACGCGGGATCGAGGTGCGCAAGCGGGTCGGCAAGCTCAAAGAGCTGATCGCCTCGCTCAACACGCAACCGCTCGAAGGGCAGGCGGCCGTGGGGCACACAAGATGGGCGACGCATGGAGAGCCCTCGGAGCGCAACGCGCATCCGCACCTGGACTGCCGCGGGGAGCTGGCGCTGGTCCACAACGGCATCGTCGAAAACTACGCCGAGCTCAAAGCCCGCCTGCTGGGGCAGGGCCACCGGTTTCGCTCGCAGACCGACACCGAAGTCATCGCGCATCTGGTTGAAGAGCACGCCAAGCGCCTGCCGCTTGCCGAGGCCTTCCGCAGCGCCCTGAAGGAACTGCGCGGCTCGTACGCCCTCTGTCTCATCGCCAAGCGGGATCCGACGCATCTGCACGGCGCCCGGGCGGGGAGCCCGCTCATCGTCGGCTTGGGCAGGGGAGAGGCGTTTTTGGCCAGCGACGTGCCGGCGGTGTTGGCCCGCACCCGCCGGGTGATCTATCTGAACGAGCAGGAAGTGGTGGAGCTGTCCACGTCGGGGGTGAAGCTCACCACGCTCAACGGGACCCCGGTCGCCCGCAAGCCCTCGACGGTCTCCTGGGATCTGTCCGCCGCGCAGAAGGAAGGCTATGACCACTTCATGCTCAAAGAGATCTTTGAGCAGCCCTCCGCCGTCGAGCGGACGCTCTACAACCGCCTGGATGCCGCCAAGGGGCAGATCGCCTTCGATCACCGCACCCGGGCGTTCCTCTCGCGCCTCAGCTCCCGCGAGAAATTCGTCATCATCGCCTGCGGCACCGCCTATCACGCCGGACTGGTGGGAGGGTACATGCTGGAGGAGCTCGCCAAAATTCCGGTCGATGTCGATTTGGCGAGCGAGTTCCGCTACCGCGCTCCGATGCTGGATCGCGATACCACCGTCATCGCGATCACGCAATCCGGCGAGACGGCCGACACCCTGGCGGGCGTGCGGCTGGCGAAAGAGCAGGGCGCGAAGGTCCTGGCCATCTGCAACGTGATGGGCTCCTCCATCCCGCGCGAGGCCGACGCCGTGCTCTACACGCACGCCGGGCCGGAGATCGCGGTGGCGTCCACGAAAGCCTACACCTCCCAATTGACCGTGCTGTACCTGTTGACCCTGTCGCTGGCGAAGCGCCGGGGGCTCGTGAAGCCCGCGCGGCTGCGCGAGCTGCTCACGACGCTGGGGCGCCTCCCGCGGCTCATCGAGCGCTCGCTGGCGGCCGAGCCCGCGATCAAGCGGATCGCCAGGCGCTACGCCCGGGCGCGCAACTTCTACTATCTGGGGCGCCGCTACAACTTCCCCAGCGCCCTGGAAGGCGCGCTGAAGCTCAAGGAGATCTGCCCGCGCATCCACGCCGAAGGCTACGCGGCGGGGGAGATGAAGCACGGCCCCATCTCGCTGATCCGCAACGGCTGGCCCGTCGTCTTTCTCGCGACCGACTCAACCGTCTACGAGAAGGTCGTCTCCAACATCGAGGAGGTGAGGGCGCGCAAAGGCGAGTGCCTCCTCATCGCCTCGGAAGGCAACCGCGCCATCCGGCGCCATGCCGACGCGCTGATCACGGTGCCCAAGACCGAGGAGCTCTTTTCCCCCATCCTCATCGCCGCGCCCCTGCAGTTGCTGGCCTACCACATCGCCAGGCTCAACGGCTGCGATATTGATCAGCCGCCGAACCTGGCGAAGAGCGTGACGGTGGAATAACGTGGGAACGCTGTACCTGGTGGCCACACCCGTCGGCAACTTGCGCGACGTGACGCTGCGCGCCCTGGAGACCTTGAAGGCGGTGGACGCCATCGCCTGCGAAGACACGCGCCAGACGGCGAAGCTGCTCCATCGCTATCAGATCCGCAAGCCGATGACGAGCCTGCATGAGCACAACGAGCGCAGCCGCACGCCGGGGTTATTGGCGCGCCTGCAAGCCGGCGAGTCGATCGCGCTGGTCTGCGACGGAGGCACGCCCCTGATTAGCGACCCCGGCTGGTGGCTGGCGCATCGGGCGATCGAGGAGCAGATCCCGGTGAGCTGGATCCCGGGGCCGACGGCGCTCGTCGGCGCGCTGGTGTTATCCGGGCTGCCGATGGAGCGGTTCGTGTTCGAGGGGTTTCTTCCGACAAAAAGCGGCCAGCGGCGCAAGCGGCTGGAAGCGTTGAAAGACGAGGAGCGCACCATCATTCTCTACGAGTCGCCGCACCGGCTGCTGAAGACCCTCCGCGACA
Organism: Candidatus Omnitrophota bacterium; assembly: GCA_016206685.1. GTDB lineage: Bacteria > Omnitrophota > Gorgyraeia > Aquiviventales > Aquiviventaceae > JACQRB01. Next base: position 8,697 of record JACQRB010000010.1, read on the forward strand.
TCCACGACGTGCTGGGCGACGTGTCGATGGCCTGCGCGCGCGAGCTGACGAAAACCTTTGAGGAAGCCCGGCGCGGGACGGCGGGCGAGCTGTTGAGCCACTTCGAGCAGCATCCGCCGCGCGGAGAGTTTGCCATCGTGTTTAGTCCGCAGTCCATAGTCCATAGTCCATAGTCATGAAGAACGCCATCCATCCAAGCGCCATCATCGCCAAGGGGGTGCAGTTGGGCGAGGGCAACGAGATCGGGCCGGGCTGCGTCATTGACGGGCCCGCGGTCATCGGCTCGCGCAACAAGCTCTGGATGAACGTCTATATCGGCCCAGGCACGTCGATGGGGGACGATAACCAGGCGCACATGGGGGCGGTCGTAGGCCATATCCCTCAGGACCTGGCCTTCGCCAATGCTCCCAGCTCGACCAAGATCGGCTCCCGAAACCAGATCCGGGAATACGTCACGATCCACCGGGGCACGAAGGAAGGGACCTCCACCGTGATCGGCGATGACTGCTTCCTGATGGCCAACGCCCACGTCGCGCACAACTGCGAGATCGGCAACCGCGTCATCCTGGTGAACCTGGCCAGCCTCACCGGCTACTGCCTCATTGAGGACGAGGCGTTCATCTCCGGGATGGTGGGGCTGCACCAATTCACCCGCGTGGGCCGGCTGGCCATGATCAGCGCGCTCTCGGCGGTCAACAAGGACATCCCCCCGTACATGCTCTGCGGCGGACGCCCCGGCGTCATCCAGGGCCTGAACGTCGTGGGAATGCGCCGGGCCGGGATGCCGGCATCGGTGCGCGAGGACATCAAGCACGCCTACAAACTCCTATACCGCTCAGGGCTGAACGTCTCCAACGCCCTGGAAGCCATCGAGCGCGAATGCCGCTCGGAGGAGGTCAAGCACCTGGCGGCGTTCGTGCGCGCCTCCGAGCGCGGCATCTGCGCCGGTCTCAGCGCCGAGGCGGACGAGGAAGGCGAGTCCATCCTCCCGAAGAAGACGCTGGGAGGCCGCTTGACAAGGACGGAGGAGGCAGCAGAAGATGCGGCCTAAAAAAGGCGGAGCGGTCTCGATGCTCAAGATCGGTGGTGTCAAGCTTGGCGAGGTGCCCCGCGTGGTGCTTGCTGTGGACGGGGAATCTCCTGCTGCCGCACAGGCGGCAGAGGAGGGCGTGGACATTCTTGAGGCCCGCGTCGATCTGTTCTCCGGGTCGTTGACCTCGGCCAGCGTCGTTGATGAGGTCAAGGTCTTGAAGCGCCACGAGATGCCATTGATCGGCACGATTCGCGCTCAACGCGAGCGCGGCAAAGCGAAGCTTTCCGACGCTCAGCGCGCAGCCCTCTACCAGCACATCTCGCCGCTCGTCGATGCCATTGACGTTGACGTCAGCGACGGGATCCTGAAGCCGGTCGTCGCCTGGGCCCGACGGAACAAGAACACGGTCATCCTCTCTCACCACGATTTCCACGGCACGCCTTCGGAGGCGACGTTGGAGCGGGTCGTGAGGAACGCCGCCGCGCTCGGGGCCGATGTGATCAAGGTCGCGACCCTTGCGAAGGATGAGCGCGACGTCGTGCGGTTGTTGCAGTTCACGGCCGCTCATCGTCGGAAGAACCTCGTGACGATCACCATGGGGAACATCGGGTCAGTCTCTCGGTTGTTGTTTCCTCTCGTCGGCTCTCTCATGACCTATACGAACGTCTCTCCGTCCGACGGCCAAATTCCTGTGAAGCGGTTGATCGAGGATCTTCGGTTCTACTGTCCTCGCTATAACGAGGCGCTGATCAGCCGCCTCGGACTGTCAGAGGACGCCTAGACGAATTGGCTTGACGAGGGGCGATTAGTTCGCTATACTGGTAAACAAGTTCGGCACCTTTAAAGGCCCGTCCTGAGAGGCGGGAAAGGGGAGTGCATGATCCGGGTGTCTTGGGGAAACTGTAGGCTCCGACGCGACGTCGGGGCTGTTTTTTTGCCTGCCGCCCACCATGGATAACCCCCAGGTGGGCACCTTCCGCGAGAAAGCCAAGCTGCTGGACGCCGAGGCGATCCGCCGCAGCCTGGTGCGCATCGCCCACGAGATCATCGAACGCAACAAAGGCATCGGGCAGCTGGCCCTCGTCGGCATCCGCACGCGCGGGGCCGTGCTGGCCAAGCGGCTGGCTGATGAGATCGAGGCCATCGAGCATCAGGCGGTGCCGGTCGGGGCGCTGGACATCACCCTCTATCGCGACGACCTCTCCCGCATCGCCCCGAATCCCGTGCTGCACGCCACCGACATCCCCTTCGACATCACCGACCTGCGCCTCGTCCTGGTGGACGACGTGCTCTTCACCGGGCGCACGGTGCGCTCGGCGATGGACGCGCTCGTGGACCTGGGGCGCCCGACGGCGATCCAGCTGGCGGTGCTGGTGGACCGGGGGCACCGGGAGCTGCCGATCCGCGCCGACTACGTGGGCAAGAACATCCCGACGAACGCAACCGAGCGGGTGGAGGTCCGGCTCAAAGACGTTGACGAGCGGGAAGAAGTCGTCATCGAGGAGAGCGCCTAAATGGGCAACGGCGCCGTGACGACGCAAGGCGCGACGCAGACCGCACAGTGGACCAAAAAAGACCTCCTGGGCTTGCGGGACTTGACGCCTGAGGAGATCCGCCTGATCCTGGCGACCGCCGAGTCCTTCCGCGAGATCTCGCTGCGCCCCATCAAAAAGGTCCCGGCGCTGCGCGGCAAGACCATCGTGAACCTGTTCTTCGAGCCCAGCACCCGCACGCGCACCTCGTTTGAATTGGCCGCCAAGCGCCTCTCCGCCGATATCGTCAACATCGCGGCCTCCTCGTCCAGTCTCAGCAAGGGCGAGACGCTGCTGGACACCGTCAAGAACCTGGAGGCGCTGAAGATTGACATCATCGTCATCCGCCACGCCGCCGCCGGCGTGCCGCATCTGATTGCGCGGCACACGGGCGCCTCGGTGATCAACGCGGGCGACGGCGCGCATGAGCACCCCACGCAGGCGCTGCTCGATCTGCTCACCATCCAGGAGAAGAAGGGGCGCCTCGAGGGGCTGCGCGTGTCCATCATCGGCGACATCGCGCACTCCCGCGTGGCGCGCTCCAACATCTGGGGCCTGACGAAGCTGGGCGCCGCCGTGACCGTCTGCGGCCCGCCGACGCTCATCCCCCCCCACATCGAGGCGCTGGGGGCGCAGGCGACCTACGACATCGGGCAGGCCATCCGCGATGCCGACGTCCTGATGTTGCTGCGCATCCAGCACGAGCGGCAGGAAGCCTTGCTGGTGCCGAGCCTGCGCGAGTACCGCCTGCGTTATGGGATCGACCGCGAGCGCATCACGCTGGCCAAGCCGGACGTCCTCATCATGCACCCCGGCCCCGTCAACCGCGGGGTCGAGCTGGACTCCAGCGTCGCGGACGGGCCGCACTCCGTCATCCTCAACCAGGTGACCAACGGCATTGCCGTGCGGATGGCGGTGCTGTACCTGGTCGCCGGCGCGGCGAAAAGCGAGGCCCTGGATGACGAGTGAGGCGCTGCTCATCGCCGGCGGGACCGTCATAGACCCGGCCACCAAGCGGAACGGGCGCTTCGACATTCTCATCGAGAACGGGGCCATCACGAGCATCAAGCCGGCCATGAAAGCCCGGGAAGGGCTGACGATCGTGGATGCCTCAGGCAAGCTCGTGCTGCCCGGGTTGGTGGATCTGCACGTGCACTTCCGCCAGCCGGGCCGCGAGGACAAGGAGACGATCGAGACCGGCTCGCGCGCGGCCGTCGCCGGCGGCTTTACGGCGGTCTGCCCGATGCCCAACACCACGCCGGCGGTGGACCATGGCGCCGCGGTCGAGTGGGCGCGCCAGGAAGGCGCGCGCGTCGGGCTGGTGGACGTGCTGCCCATCGGGGCGCTGACGCGCGGGCAGCGCGGGGAGGAGCTGACCGATTTCGGGGAGCTGTTCGACGCCGGCTGCGTCGCGCTCTCCGACGACGGACGGCCCCTGGCCGACAGCCTGCTCATGCGCCGGGCGCTGGAGTACGCGAAGGTGTTCGGGCGCCCCATCATCCAGCACGCGGAGGACTTCGCCCTGAGCGCCGGCGGCGTGATCCATGAAGGGCGCATGGCCACCGTGCTGGGCTTGCGGGGGATCCCGTCGGAGTCCGAGGCCGTGGTCATCGCGCGGGACCTGGCGCTGGCGGAATTGACCGGCGGCTGGGTGCACGTGGCGCATCTCTCCTGCAGCCGCTCCGTCGAGCTCATCCGGCAGGCCAAGCAGCGCGGCGTGCGCGTGACCTGCGAGGTGACGCCGCATCATCTGGCGCTGACCGAGGAGGCGGTGGCGGAGTTCGACACGGCGGCGAAGGTCAACCCGCCGCTGCGCAGCGAGCAGGATCGCCAGGCGCTCATCGAAGGGCTCACAGACGGCACGATCGACTGCATCGCCACCGACCACGCCCCGCACACCGACTGGGAGAAGGACGCCGATTTCGACTCGGCCCCGTTCGGCATCAGCGGCCTGGAGACGGCGCTGGGCGCGTGCGTGACGGCGCTGATCACGCCCGGCCTCCTGTCCTGGAGCCGGCTCATCGAGGCGCTCGCCCTCAACCCGGCGCGCATCGCCGGCCTCAACGGACATGGATTGGCGACGGGTGAGCCCGCCAACCTCACCCTCGTGGACCCCGACGAGGAGTGGACGGTGGACCCCAGGCGGTTCGTCTCGAAAGGCAAGCACTCGCCGTTTGCCGGCCGGCGCCTGCAGGGGCGGGTGATGAAAGTCATCCGGCGGGGCAAGGTGGTCGGGCCATGAACACCCTTGCCAGTGCGGGCGGCATGGGCCGCGCTTCGCTCGCGGCTCAGCAGATTTTGTCGCCGAGCGCCTCCAGGAATCGACAAAATCTGAATTCGCCGCTCTGCGAAGTCGCGGCCTCTCCGCCCGCCAACCTCACACGGATGGCCGGCCGCAGCCGTTCGGTGAGCGGCACGTCTGATTTTCGAGCGGCCACGGTGCCCCAGCTTAAGGCTGGCGAGCGAGAAAATCAGCCGAGCGCCGGCGCGTCACGGTGGGGCGCGCCAAGCGATGCCGCGAACCGAAACGGCGAGAGGCCGGCCGAAGGGGCGGGGAAATGAGCGTTCTGCGGCAATCGGCGTGGCTCGTGCTGGAAGACGGCACCGCGTTTCGCGCGCGCTCGGTCGGGGCGGAGGGGGAGGCGTTCGGCGAGGTCGTGTTCAACACCTCCATGACCGGCTATCAGGAGGTGCTGACCGACCCGTCCTACAAGGGACAGATCGTGTGCATGACGTATCCCCACATCGGCAACTACGGTGTCAACGATGACGACGTGGAGTCGCGACAGCCCTGGGTCGAGGCCTTTGTGATGCGCGAGCGCTCGTCTGTGGCGAGCAACTTCCGCGCGCAGATGGATCTGTCGGCCTACCTCAGGCAGCACGGCATCCTGGCCATTGACCAACTGGACACCCGCGCACTGACGCTGAAGCTGCGCCTGGAAGGGTCCATGAAGGGCGGGATCTCTACCCGCGAGTGCGACCCTCAGCGGCTGCTTGAGCGGGTACGCGAATCGCCGTCCATCGTCGGCGCGGATTACGTGAAGGACGTGACCTGCCGCGAGCCATACGAATGGCCTATCAAAACGAATGCGGAATGCGGAATGCGGAATGCGGAATTCAAATTCAACATAGTGGTGATTGACTATGGGGTGAAGTACAACATTCTCAGGCAATTGGCGGGCCTGGGCTGCTACGTCAACGTCGTGCCCGCCACGATGCCGGCGGGCGAGATCCTGGCCATGAAGCCCGACGGCGTCGTGCTCTCCAACGGCCCGGCGGATCCGGCGGCGGTGACCTATGGGATCGAGACGATCCGCGCCCTCATCGGGCAGATGCCGATGCTGGGCATCTGTCTGGGGCATCAGCTGCTGGGGTTGGCGTTCGGCGGCAAGACCTACAAGCTGAAATTCGGGCATCACGGCGGCAACCACCCGGTGAAAGACCTACAGACCGGAAAAGTCGAGATCACGACGCAGAACCACGGCTTTGCGGTGGACCTCGACAGCATTCCGGATCAACGCGTCGAGCTGACGCACGTCAACCTCAACGACCAGGCGGTGGAAGGGATGCGCCACAAAGAGCTGCCGATCTTCAGCCTCCAATACCATCCGGAAGCGGCCCCCGGTCCTCACGACGCGCGGCACCTGTTCCAGCGGTTCCTGGATCTGCTGGAGCGCGCGCATGCCTGAGTTCGTCGCGGACTTTCACATCCATTCGCGCTACAGCCGCGCCTGCTCGAAGGACCTGTCGGTCCCGGAGCTGGCGAAGTGGGCGAAGCTCAAAGGCATCGGGCTGTTGGGCACCGGCGATTTCACCCACCCGCTGTGGCTGCAGGAGCTCAAAGACGCGTTGCAGCCGGCCGGGCGCGGGGTGTTTTCCGCCAAGGGCGGATCCGCCCCCAGCACGGAACCGGTGGGCGGAGAGCATGACGGCGCGCGCTTCATCCTGACGGCCGAGGTCAACACGCTCTTCTACACGCGCGGCAAGGCGCACAACATCCACCACGTCCTCATCGCGCCCTCCTTCGAGGCGGTGGACCGGATCAACCAGGAGCTGGCCTCGTTCGGGTCGCTGGGGATCGATGGGCGCCCCCTCCTGCAGATGGAGGCCTGGCGGCTGGTCGAGATCGTGCTGGGGATCGAGCCGCGCTGCCTCGTCGTGCCGGCGCACGCCTGGACGCCGCACTTCGCGCTGTTCGGCTCTAACTCCGGGTTCGATTCCGTCGAGGAGTGCTTCGAGCACCAGGCGAAGAACATCTTCGTGCTGGAGACGGGCCTCTCGTCGGACCCGGCGATGAACTGGCGGCTCTCGAAGCTGGACCGCTACGCGCTGATCTCCAACTCCGACTCGCACTCCGCCCGGCGCATCGGGCGCGAGGCGAACGTGTTCAATTGCGAGCTGGATTACGACGAAATGGTCAGGGCGCTCAAGACCAAAGACCGCGCGAAAGTCCTCTACACCGTCGAGTTCTTCCCCGAAGAAGGCAAGTACCATTTCGACGGACACCGCAAGTGCGGCGTCCGCCTCTCGCCGAACGAGAGCCGGCGGCAGCAGTTCCGCTGCCAGGCCTGCGGCAGATCGGTGACCGTGGGCGTGATGAACCGCATCGAGAAGCTGGCTGACCGCCCGGAAGGCGAGACTCCGCCCAACGCGATCCCCTTCAAGCACGCCGTGCCGCTGGAGGAGCTGATCTCGGAGGCGCTGGGCGTCGGCGTGGGCACGCAGGCGGTGGACCGCGAATACTTCAGCCTCCTGGCGCGCTTCGGCACGGAGTTCGCCGTGCTGTTCAAGACGCCGGAGGAGGAGCTGCGCAGCGCCGCCCCCGCGAAGATCGCCGAGGCGGTGGTGCGCATGCGCCGCGGACAGGTAGTCATCGAGCCCGGCTACGACGGCGAATACGGGAAGGTCCGCATCTTTGGAGAGGCGGAGCAACCGCCCGTCGGTGAGCAGCAGATGACGTTGTTCTGATGCCAAAGCGGACGGACATCAAGAAGATTCTGATCATCGGCTCAGGTCCGATCGTGATCTAGCTGGCCTGCGAGTTCGACTACTCCGGGACCCAGGCCTGCAA
>JACQRB010000053.1 GCA_016206685.1 Candidatus Omnitrophota bacterium
GAGGTTCAGCGCATCCTCGGGCAGCCAGCCCAGTCCGCCCCATCGCTCCTGAGAGAAGAGATCGTTGAATCGCACAAACATGCGATCGAGGGAGGCGCCTCCGCCGTCTTCGTCCAACACCTCTTTGCCGAAGAACGAGATGTTCTCCCCGAGCGTGCCGCCCACGATGAGCTCGAATTCGTGCGGGAACTCGAAGTTGGTGCTCGGCTCGTTGTTCTCCTTGACGTTGACGCGCTGGTGCACGAGGAAGGCGACCGGCACGTTGGAGGGAATCGCCCCAGGCCAGACCGCCTCGGGCCAGACCCGTTTCCACGCCTCGGCCCCCAACGAGACCGGCTCTTCCTTGACGAGGGCCGCATCCTTCCTCCCAGGAATCACGTAGCCGTTCTGCCGAAACGCTTCGCCGAAGGGGTTAAGCTTGTTGAACCCGACGTGGCACGTCGTGCAGCTCGTGCGATACTTCCGCGCAAACACCGGAATCGCGCTGGCGTCGGTGGCCAGCCCCACGACCATCCCTCCACACAGCACCGCCACCCCGATGATCCGCATCCGCTTCATGGCCGGCTCCTCCGCGCGTCACGCGTCCGTCACTCCTGATGAGTGACGGTGCCATGGTAGCGGGGAGCGATGAAGCGATGCTGAAGGGCGGCTTAAGTTTTCTTAAGCCGCCAGTGGCTGGGACTCGTTGGCCTCGATGAGGGCCGCGTCGTCCTTAAGGGCCGGTAATCGCACACGGAAGGTGGAGCCCTGGCCGGGGAGGCTGTCGACCTCGATCGATCCGCCGTGGGCCTCGGCGATCCATTGGCAGATCGACAGCCCCAGGCCGTAACTCCCATCCGCGCGGCTGCGGGCGCTATCGACGCGATAGAAGCGGTCAAAGATCCGCGGCAGATGCCGCGCGGCGATGCCGATGCCCGTGTCCGTGACCGTCAGCGCTGCCTGGCCGTGGTCCGCCCGGCAGCCGACGATGATCCGGCCGCCGGCGGGCGTGTACTTGATCGCGTTGTCCAGGAGGTTGAGGAGGAGTTGCTTGAGCCGCATCTCGTCCGCCCGGACGACGAGGCGGGAGTCGTTGACGACGTCAATCTGCAACCGCTTCGCCTCGGCGAGGATTCTGGCCTCTTCGGCCATCGCGCCGATCACGCGGTCGAGCCGAATGGGCTTCAGCTCCAGGGCAATCTTCTCCGCCTCGGCGTGGGAGAGAAACAACAGCGTCTCGACCAGCCGGGACATGCGGCTGATCTCGTGCGCGCACGTGGCTAACGTCTCCTGGCACCGATCCTCCGATGCCGGGTGGCTCTTCAGCTCTAACTCGACCTCGCCCTTCAACACCGCCAGGGGGGTGCGCAGCTCATGAGAGGCGTCTGAGATGAATCGGCGCATCTGGGCAAAGGAGCGGTGGAGCCGTTCGAGCATCGCATTAAACGTTTCCGCGAGCGCCTGGACCTCATCGCCGGTGGTGGGCACGCGCAAGCGCTGGCTACAGTCGTTGGCCTGGATCGCCTGGGCGGTTTGGATGACCTCCTTAAGCGGCGTGAGCGCCCGGTTCAGCACGAGCCACGCTCCGAAGCTCGCCAGGAGCAAGACGCAGGGCACGACCACGATCAAGATGAAGCGCAAGTGGTCCAGCGCCTGGTGGACGCCTTGTAACGGAATCGCGACCAGCCCCACATACGCCAGCCGGCCATCCTGCAACACCTCGCGTCGCAGCATCCGCCACGGCCCCGCCCCGGGAACGTGGAGGGTGCTGGGTTGGCTGCTGCCCCCCGGCACGCCCACCCGCAGCCGCGCGGCCATCGGTGAGGCGGTCGCTGGTGATTCGTAGATGAGACGCCCCTGGGCATCGGTCACGCGGACAAAGAGGTTCGACCCTAAGGCGGCGACCTCTGACATTTCCTTGACCACCTCGGCCAGGTCGAGCTGGCGGTGCTGCGGCAGGACCTCGACCAAGCACGCCGTGTAGGTCTCCAGCCGCCGGTCGAACTCATGGTGCAGCCTGGAGGCAATCATCTGATAGAGGGTGGCCCCGACGATGAGGTGGACGAGCCCCAGGCTCATCACGTACCACGCAATCAGCCGGACGCGAATGCTGTTCCAATGAAGACTCATGGCCCCTCTCCCGGCGGCTCCCGCAGGACGTAGCCCACCCCGCGCACCGTCTCAATGAGGGCAGGATGCAACCCGCGATTCACTTTGTTGCGCAGGTGGCTCATATGCACCTCGACGAGATTCGTGCCGCTGTCAAAGTCGTAGTTCCAGACATGCTGCTCGATCATCGTCTTGGTCAGCACCTGGCCGGCATTGCGCATGAGATACTCGAGCAGCGCAAACTCCTTGGCGGTCAGCGTCACGGCTTTGCCGGCCCGCGTCACGGTGTGCGTGGTGGTGTTCAGGATGAGGTCGTCCACCTGCAGAGCGGCGGTCTGGGCCATGCCCCGGCGCAAGAGCGACCGGACGCGCGCCACGAGCTCCACCACCGCGAAGGGCTTGACCAGGTAGTCGTCACAGCCGCTGTTCAGCCCCGTGACGCGGTCATGGACCGTGCCTTTGGCTGTCACCGCCAACACCGGCGTGGCCACCCCACGTTGGCGCAAGGTCTTCAAGAGCGACAGGCCGTCGCGCTTGGGCAGCATCAGGTCCAGAATGATCGCGTCGTAGGGGGTGGTCTGCGCGAATTCCAAGCCCTCCTGCCCATCGTAGGCACAGTCAACCGCGTAGCCGGTTTCGAGGAGGCTGCGCCGCATGAAGCCGGCGACCCGTTTCTCGTCTTCGATGATCAAGATCCGCATCGCTTCACCTCAACGAGCTGGAGCAAGAGTTCCTGCTGCGTCCAGTTGTCACGAGCCGCTAACCGCTGCCACGCCGCGTCCCGGTGCGCCGGCTCCCAGCCGGCAAACGCCCCGTCATACGCTCGACGACGCGCCGCTTCCTGGACGGGCGTCGGCCAGCCCCGCCGGCGCATCCGGCCGTCCGTCCACACCGCCCACAGCAGCCGAAACCGCTCGCGCAGGAGGTCCTGTTCCGCCACGGACGCGTCGCCCCCAGCGTCCGGGTGCGGGTCGTACGCAAAGGCGGGATCTAACATGTCGGCCACGTGCCACAATTCATGGCGCAGAAACGCGACCAGCCACGCCGGTTCCAGGATCCGCGCGGCCTGCAGACCGATGTCCACCGTGGTCGCGGGGATCAGCTCGGAGGCTCCAGGACGGACGAAGAGCTCGACGCGCTCCTCCTTGCGGTTCCACACCCGGCGGACGAGGACGATCTCGACACGCTGGGCGACGACTGGGAGCTCCTCCAATCGCTGCCGGAAGAGGGCCGGCAGCTGCAACTGCTCGAAATAGCGGCGAGCGAGCCGGACAAACGCCGCCTCCCGTTCGTCTGCCCCACCCTGCATCGTATACAACGCCTCGCGCTCGGCGAAAAAAGCGTTAGCGGGTTGGCCCTCCCCGGCCTGCTGCCTGGCGCGCAGCGCCAAAAAGACCGCCTCTTCCACGAACGCCGGATCAAACCGAATCTCAACCCTTCCCATCGCTGCGTCCCACGGCACAGGCCGCACATCCCACGTCGGCTTCCTTCGGGGAGCGCAGCGGCAGATCATAGGA
>JACQRB010000054.1 GCA_016206685.1 Candidatus Omnitrophota bacterium
CCGCCGACACCTACGGCAACGGCCTGGGCGAGACGATCCTGGCCAAGGCGCTCGGGCGGCAGCGCTCGCAGATCACCATCGGCACGAAAGTCGGCTACGACTTCTACCACCACACTTCCCGCCGTGGCCAGGAGGAGCTGCCGCAGGACTGGCGCCCCGAGTACGTCCGCTTCGCCCTCGAAGAGAGCCTGAAGCGGCTCGACACAGCCTCCATTGACCTCTACCAACTGCATAACCCCCGCCTCGACGCGATTCAACGCGATGATCTGTTTGCGACGCTGGAGCAGCTCAAGACCGAGGGCAAGATCCGCGCGTACGGCGTGGCGCTTGGGCCGGCCATCAACCTGCGGCAGATCGGCGAAGGCAAGGCGGCAATTGAGGGGCGCCGCGTCCATACCGTGCAGATCATCTACAACCTGCTCGAGCAGGCCCTGGGCGAGGCGTTATTTCCTGTGGGCCGCGGGCAGGGGAGCAGCTTCCTGGTGCGCGTGCCGCACGCGTCAGGGCTCCTCGACGGGACGGTGACCGACGAGACCGTCTTTGCGAAGGACGACCATCGCGCCCACCGGGTCTCGACCGACGAGCGCAAGCGCCAGTGGCAGATCGAAGGCGCCAGGAAGGCCGGGCAGCTCGCCTTTCTGGCCGGGGACACGGGGCGCACGATGGCCCAGGCGGCGGTCAAGTTCATCTTATCAGAACCGTCCATGGCCTCGGTGCTGCCCAACATCTACAACGAGCGCTGGCTTGCGGAATTCGCCGCCGCCCCCGATACCCCAGACTTGACTGAGGACGAGCTCGCTCGCGTCAGCCGTCTCCACGCCGACGGCATCCGTCTGGAAGTGGCGGCCGCCGCATGATCCCACCACCTGCTGGGTTTCGCCAACTCTCCTTTCAACTGCTGAAGGCGAAACGTCCCGCTATTGCGGGACGGCCTGCGGCCAACCAGCAGGTGGTGGGATGATCCCGCAGCTCGATCCCATTGATCGCGCGTTGCTCACCGAGATCCAATCCGCTTTTCCCGTGGAGCATCGGCCCTTCGCGGCGCTGGGCCAAAAGCTGAGGATCTCGGAGCAGGAGTGCCTCACCCGCGTCGAGCGGCTCAAGCGCGAGCAGGTCATCCGCCAGCTCTCCGCGATCTTCGATACGAGGAGCCTCGGCTATCAAAGCACCCTGGCGGCGATGAAGGTGGACCCGGCCTACGTGGATGAGGCCGCCGAGGCGATCAACCAGCATCCGGGGGTGAGCCACAACTACAAGCGCAACGATCCGTTCAACATCTGGTTCACCGTCGCCGTGCCCCCGACGGATTCGCTGGAGCGGACCATCCAGACCCTCCACGCGCTGACCAAAGCCGAAGACACCATCATCCTCCCCACCCTGCGGCTGTACAAGATCGGGGTGAAGCTGGATCTGACCGGCCAGGCGCCGTCCACCGAGAGCGACGAGGATATCTATGATGAGCGGCGGCGCATGGTCCAGAAGCCCCCCTTGTCCGGGCAGGACATCGCCCTCATCCGGATCACGCAGGAGGATCTGCCGCTTCTGGAAATGTCCTATGCGGTCTGGGCGGAGCAGGCGGGCGTCACGGAGGAGGAGCTGTTTGCCTGGACCAGGCACATGCAACAGGTGGGATACCTGCGCCGCTTCGCCGCGATTTTGTATCACCGCAACGCCGGCTTCCTCGCCAACGCCATGGTCGTCTGGCAGATCCCGGAAGACCAGGTGGATGACGTCGGCACCCAGATGGCGCAGTTTCGCCAGGTGAGCCATTGCTACCGGCGGCCGGTCTATCCGAACTGGCCCTATCCGCTCTTCACCATGCTCCACGCGCCGACCCATTCGGCCTGCATGGAGGTGGTCAAACGCATCGAGGACACCGTGGGGCAGTTTCCGCACAAGAGCCTCTTCAGCACCAAGGAATACAAGAAGACCCGCGTCAAGTACTTCACGCCCGAGCTGGACGAGTGGTGGAAGCGCGTCGGCAGCCAAGTCCATTTCGTGCATTGACGATGCCGCCCAACGAGCAGGAGCTCGTCAAACAACGGATCGGCGATCCTTTCAAGGTGATCGAGGCGATCAACCGGGCCGCGAAGGAGGGTGTGGCCGTCCTGACCGAGGACGACCTGTTCCTCTGCAAGTGGTACGGCCTGTATACGCACCGGCACGAGAAGGACTACTTCATGCTTCGCACCAAGCAGCCCGGTGGGGCCGTGACGCCCCGGCAGGCGCGCGTCATCGCGGAGATCGCCGAGAAACGGAACAAGGGGTTCGCGGATATCACGACCCGCCAGGACGTCCAGCTGCACTGGTGCCACGCGCGCGATCTGCCCGCCATCCTGGATCAGTTGAAGGCGGTGGGGATCAGCACCCTGGGCGCCTGCGGGGACATCGCGCGCAACGTGGTGGGCTGCCCGGTGGCCGGCGTGGATCGGGACGAGATCCTCGACGCCGGGCCCATCACGCAGCAGGTGAGCGATTTTTTCCTGGGCAATCCGGACTTCGCCAACCTGCCGCGCAAGTACACGATCTGCCTCAGCGGATGCCGCACCCGGTGCCCGCAGCCGGAGATCCAGTGCGTGGCGTTCGTCGGCTGCGAGAAGCGGGCGGACAGCTCGGCGCAGGTGGGGTTCGACCTGCGCGTCGGCGGGGGCCTGTCCACGCAGCCCTTCTTGAGCCGGCGGCTCAAGGCGTTCATCAAACCTGAGCAGGTGGTCGAGGTCGCGGCGAAGATCACCGAGATCTGGCGCGACACGCCGGAGTACCGCGAGAAGCGCCACCACGCGCGCATCAAATACCTCATCCACGACTGGGGAGCCGAGCGCTTCCGCCAGGTGCTGGAGGAGCGCCTGGGCTGGAAGCTCGACGACGCCGAGGCGGGCTTCGAGGATCCGCCGGAGCAGTACCGCGACCACGTCGGCGTGCATGCCCAGAAACAGGATGGTTATTTCTACATTGGGGCACCGGTCTTGGTCGGGCGCATCACGAGCGCGCAGCTCTCCCGGGTCGCGGAGCTGGCCGAGCGCTACAGCGACCCGAATGCGCGCGCGACCGGCACGCCCATTCGCCTGACCGTGCGGCAAAACATCCTGGTGCTCAACATTCAGGAGGCGAACGTCGAGAAGGTGCTGGCCGGCTTGTCGGACGTGGGGCTCTCGATCAACGCGCACCCGATCCGGCGCAGCGTCGTGACCTGCACCGGCACGGAGTTCTGCAAGCTCGCCATCACCGAGACCAAGGCCCGCTCGCGCGAGATCGTCGAGTACCTGGAGCGCCGGGTGCTGCTGGATGAGCCGCTGCGCCTCCACATCAACGGGTGCCCCAATGCCTGCGCGCAGCACCAGATCGGGCACATCGGGCTGATGGGCTCCAAGACCAAGGTGGACGGGCAGATCGTGGACGCCTACGATATCTTCGTCGGGGGGCAGCTCGGCCTCGGGGCGTCGTTCAATCACGCCGTCCTGCGCAAAGTCCCGGCCACCGACTGCAAGGTGCGCCTGGAGCAACTCCTGCAAGGCTACAAGCGCACGCGCCAGGCGGGGGAGGCGTTCAACGACTGGTGCAAGCGGGTCGGGGACGCGGAGCTGGTGAAGCTGTTGAGCGACGGCAAGCGCAAGCCTGAAACGGTGGAGGACGTCCCGACGCCGGACGTGCCTGAGTCGGATGGCCCCGTGTACTGAAATCAGAATGTTGGAGCAGCGGGATGGCGCAGGCGGCAGGACCCGCTGCTCCTGGGCTCTGCGATGAAATCCTTAGCCGTGATCGTGTCGCGAGGAAGCACCAACAATCTCATCCAGGTGGTCACGCTGCTCATGGCGGCGGTGCACTCGGAGCTGAAGGTGCGGGTGTTCTTCCGCGATGAGTCGCTCTTCCGGCTCACGCCCCAGGGGATCAAGGAGCCGGTGTTTTCCGGCGGGTATCAGGCCCAGCTTCCAGCGTTGACCCAGCGCCTGAAGAAACACGAGCTGGATGATCTGCAGAAACTGCTCGATCAGATCAAAGCCTCCGGCGACGTCAAGCTGTACGTCTGCAGCTCCTCGCTGGCGCTGGCGGGGTTGAAGCAGGAGGACCTCATCCCGGAGATCGATGAGGTGCGGGGCCTGCCGGCGTTTTTGCTGGAGGACATGGCGAGCGCCGATCACGTCCTGACATTTTAGCCGAGCGCCCACCGCGCTCGGCATTCCGCGGCTGCCATGATGGCAGCCGCTACAGGAGCATGCGACGATGGCGACGATGACCAAGGAACAAATCTTGCGCTACAGCCGGCACTTGATCATGCCGGAGATCGGCGTCGAGGGGCAGGAAAAGCTCCTGCAAGCCAAGGTCCTGCTCATCGGCGCGGGGGGCCTGGGCTCGCCGCTGGGGTTGTACCTCGCGGCGGCCGGGGTGGGCACCCTGGGCATCGTGGACTTCGACGTGGTGGATGTCACCAACCTCCAGCGGCAGATCATCCACCGCCATCAGGACGTCGGCCGGTTGAAGGTCGAGTCCGCCAAGGAGCGCATCCTGGCGATGGACCCGGAGCTGACCGTCCACACCTACAACGCCAAGCTCTCGCGCGCGAACGTCCTGGACCTCATCAAGGACTACGACC